>DATLFI010000049.1:0-39578 GCA_035524895.1 Thermoanaerobaculia bacterium
CACCGCGCCCGGCGCCTGGCAGCTTCGTCACGAGCAGCTGCAGGTCGAGCTCGCTCAGGAAGGGTGCGCGGTCGATCCGCAGCAGAACAGGAGCGTCTGGCTCAACTGGCACTTCGACCTCGAGGACGCCGGTACCGTGCGCCGGGTCCTCTACGCGGCCGTCCACCGCGACGCCGGTTGGCTGGAGCCGCGCGCGATCGACCCGGTCACCAACGACCACTCGATCAGCTGGCGCGACGAGCACGGCACCTGGTACTGGGTGTACGGCTACTCGACCGACGGCACCAGCCTGCCGCTCTTCGAGGAGCTCGCAGCCGTGGCGCGCAGCCTGGACCCCGAGCTCGAGCTGCCCTGAGTCGACGGGCGTCGGTGCCGCGCGGGCGGGCAGGGAGCCCGCAGCGACATCAGGCCGCGAGCGTCGTTGACTTTGCCCTCGCCGCCGGTTCTGATGGACTTGGCCTCAGCCCCAGGCCGCCAGGCTTGCCTTGCACCCACGCCCGACCAAGGCCCGACCCATGAGCAAACGTCGACAGGTCCGCAGCTACGAGTACGTCAACCACTCGTACGAGAAGGTGCGCGCGGCGCTCACCGAGGACTCCAAGCAGGTGTTCCGGTCGGCGACGACGGCGGCGGCGTCGCGAGCCCATGACCTGGCGGCCAAGCTCGAGGTGCGCATCGCTGGCGTCGACGTCGGGCGCGAGATCGACATCACAGTCGGAGTCGCGCACGAGGTGCAGGCGATCGCGCTGCGCCCGACCCGCACGGTGATCCCGATCGAGTGGCAGGCGGCGGAGAGTCCCGGGCTGTTCCCGCTGATGAAGGGGCAGCTCGAGATCTACCCGCTGACCGCCACCGAGACGCAGCTCGACTTCAGCGGCGAGTACGACCCGCCGCTCGGCGTGGTGGGCGACGCGGTCGACGCGGTGGTCGGCCACCGCCTCGCCGAAGCGTCGGTGCAGCGCTTCGTCGCCGATGTCGGCGCGTACCTGCGCAAGGCGCTGGGCAAAGCGTAGGTCGGGCCCTCGTGGTGCGCAGCCCTGACCGCTCGGGTCAGCGCCAGCGGCCTGCAGCACGCCTCGAACTCACCCCCGACCGCCGACCTACGCGCTGAGCCGAGTGCGCGATCTCACGGCACGAACGCATCGGTGTCGGCGATCGCGCTCGCCGTGACACCCAGAGCGTTGAGGTACTTGCGCCGTTTGCCGGTCACCGTGTCGGTGATCGTGATGTCGAGACTCCTCCTCGTAGACCTCCACCGCCGGCCAGTCGCAGCCTTCGGTTCTGCCCGATCGGCCTAAGGGCGATCCACACTCGGAGGGCACTTCTCCGGATGGCGCTTTCTCGGGATGGAGCCCGGTATCCATCTTGCACCAGCCCGCATGCGTCACGGAACCGGCGTGTTCGTCGACTCCGCTGGCATCCCGCAAGTCCCTGCAGCGAGACACTGAGTCAAGAACAGGAGCGCCCATGTACAAGATCCTCACAGTTGTCTTGATGCTCGTTGGCATTCCTCCTGTCCTGGGCCAGCAACTCTTACCGATGAAGCATGTCGATCAGGCCGCAACGGTCCAGACGTACCAGCTGGACGACGGCTCCGCCGAGGCGTTCTTCTTCGACGGGGGCGACAACGGCGAGCTGGCGCAGCGCTTCGACCTGTCGAGCACCACCGGCACGATGCTCTCCGTGCAGCTCTGCTTCTTCCGCAACACCGGCGTGGGCACGTTCGAGTTCGAGCTCAAGTTTTGGACGGACTCGGCCGGCCTTCCTTCCTTCTCGGAGGCGGCGTCTTACGATTTCGAGGCGGCGAACTTGAGCTCGGTGAACCTCGACTGTCGCACCTATCCCATCAACGCCAATTTCTCCCTCGACACTCCCCACTTGTGGGTCGGGATCGACTGGGGCCCCCAGAGCGGAGACTTCGGTCTCGCAGCGGACAAGACGCCCAAGGCCTCTCCTGCGAGGATCGCGGTGCGCCAGAGTGGGGCGTGGCAGATCGTTTCCAGCGACTCCGCAACCGCCCTCTTCATACGACTGACCGTCGACCACCCGCCGAGCGGCGGCGGAGGGACGGGGACCTGTCAATCCTCGGCCACGGTCCTGTGCATCAGCGATCAGCCCGGTGATGGTCGGTTCGAGGTCACCGTTTCGTTCGACACGGTGAGCGGCGGCGGATCGAGTGGGCCGGCTCGCGCCATCGCGCTGTCGAGTCTTGGCGTCCACCGCGGCGGCCTGTTCTGGTTCTTCGGGGTCGAGAACCCCGAGGTGCTGATCAAGGTGCTGAACGGCTGCGCCATCAATGGTCACTACTGGGTCTTTTACTCTGCGGCCACCACGGTTGGACTCGATGTCCAGGTCCTGGATACGCAGACCGGTCGGAACTGGCGGCGTATCAATGTCGATGGTTTCTCCGCGCAGCCGGTCAACGATGTTCAGGCCTTCTCTTGCCCATAGAAGCGGAGGGGTCCCGCGGCGGCGGCGCGGCCGGGTTGCCCGCCTGCTAGCGGTGGTGGGCGCGTGAGCGGTGACGATGCTGAGACATCGTCGTAGCGTCAGTCGCACACGTCGAGCGCTTCCGTGTCGGCCACGGTGCTCCAAACCGTGCCCAGCGGATCGAGGTGGGTCCACGGCCCCGGGTGAGTGTGTCGGTGACGGCAGCTCGACCTCCTGGTTGGTCAGGCCACCGGCGAACACCCACACCCGGTCGGCCATCCGAGCCGGTCACAGGTAGCCCGGCTCCGGCTTCCTGTTATGGTCGCCACCGGTCCCTACAGACTTCAAACGGGTGCGGTCGGACACAGGAACGAGTCCCGATCGATGGCTGCGCCGTCTCGCCGGCAGCTACTCGTCCACCGACACCCAACGGAGGCTCGCCATGATCCACACGGTTCTCGAACGCCGCCCCTGGCTCGAGAGCGCGACGCTCGTCGCTGCGATGTTCCTGTTCGCGTCGGCGACGGCCGTTCTCGCGCGGGGGAGATCGGAGGACATACCGCGCACGCCGAGCGGCCGTCCGGATCTGACCGGCACCTACGATGCAGCAACCCTCACGCCGCTCCAGCGTCCTCCCGAGCTCGGCGAGAAGCTCACGATGACGGATGCCGAGGCGGCGGAGATCGCCGAGCGGATGCGGCGCCGACGAGAGCTCGAGAACCAGAGCACCGACCCGGATCGGGAAGCGCCGCCCGAGGGAGGCGTCGACGAAACGCTCGGCGGGTTCGAAGCCTCGGGCGCTTCGGGTCGAGTAGGTGGCTACAACAACTTCTGGGTCGATCCGGGCGAAGGCGCCTTCAAGATCGACGGGACGTGGCGTACCTCTATTCTCGTCGACCCCAAGAACGGTCGGTTCCCGCCCAGGGTCGAGCGCGCGAATCGGGACGCCGCGGCGGCCGGAGCCCCGCGGCGTCCGAACGACGGCACGGCGTACTGGCTGGCGCACGACGGTCCCGGACCCTACGACGGCCCGGAGTCCTTGGGGATCTCCGAGCGCTGCATCCTGGGCTTCACGGGCGCGGCGCCGACGCTTCCCAGCCTCTACAACAACTTCAAGCGGATCGTCCAGACCGACACGCACGTGCTGATCCTGATCGAGATGGTGCACGACGCCCGGATCGTCCGCCTGGGCTCGGAGCATCCCCCCGCCGAGCAGAGGTCTTGGCTCGGTGATTCGATCGGGTGGTGGGAGGGCGACACCCTCGTGGTCGACACCACGAACATGCATCCTTCGGGGGCGATGCGCGGGGCCTCGGAGAACATGCACCTCGTCGAGCGCTTCACGAGACTCGACGACGGCAACCTGCTCTACCGCTTCACCGTCGACGACCCGACTGTGTGGACGGCGCCCTGGACCGGCGAGTACGTCTGGCGGGCGACCGACGAGAAGATCTACGAGTACGCCTGTCACGAGGGCAACTACTCGATGGAGGGGATCCTTCGTGGGGCAAGGTTGCTCGAGGCGGAGGCCCTGAAGGAGAAAGCCTCGGACAGCGGGGACTGACGCATCGCTGCCCGCGGCCTCCTCGGTGCGCTGGGCACCTCTGCAGGCCCAGGCCACCGAACCCCCTCGGGCACCTCTTCCCCCTGCGTCGCTGCGTGCGCGCCGTAGCGACCTACTCGACCGGCTCGAGGCGCAGCAGCGCTGCCTGGGTCTCCTCGGTCAACAGGTAGAGCAGGCCATCGGGCCCCTGACGCACGTCGCGAATGCGCTGGCGGAGCTCGGTGAGCATCGACTCGCGACGGAGCTCCTCGCCGCGCTCGTTGAACACGATCCGCTCGAGATGGCCGGTGCGCGGGATGCGGCCCACCATCAGCGCGCCGACGAAGAGGTTGCCCTTCCACTCGGGGAAGCGGCTGCCGGTGTAGAACGTGAGCCCGGAGGGCGCGATCGAGGGAACCCAGAAGACGACCGGCTCCTTCATCCCCTCGCGCCAGAACTGCTTCGCGATCCTTGGGCCGTCGTAGTGGCGGCCGTAGGAGATGATCGGCCAGCCGTAGTTCGCGCCCGGCTCGATCGCGTTGAGCTCGTCGCCGCCCTGCGGTGCGTGCTCGACGGCGAAGGGCTGGCCGGTGTCAGGGTGCAGCGCCAGCCCCTGCTGGTTGCGGTGCCCGAGCGAGTAGATCTCGGGCTTGTAGCGGGGCCGGCCGTAGAACGGGTTGTCCTTCGGCGCCGTGCCGTCGTCGTTCAGGCGTAGCAGCTTGCCGGCATGGCTCGAGGGGTCCTGGGCGAGCATCCCCTTGCCCATGAAGCTGTGGGTGCCGTCGTCGCGCTCGACGCCGAAGGCGCCACCCATGGTCATGAACAGCGTGCCGTCGGGGGCGAAGGCCAACCGCGCGGCGGCGGTGGCCGCCCCCTGCGTGGGCTGCCTCTCTCCCGGGACGCTCGCCTGGTCGAGCCACGGGTCGGCCACGAACACGTCCTCGACATCGCGCAGCGCCGTTCCCTCGAGCCGGCCGCGCACCAGCGCCACGGTGCCGGTGCGCTCGCCCAGCTTGCGCGTGTAGGTCAGGTAGACGAGCTGGTTCTGCTCGAACTGCGGGTGCAGCGCCACCTCCATCATCCCCGAGAGACCGCGCGCGAGCACATCGGTGGGAACCCCCGCGATCGGCTCGGCGACGAGCACCCCGTCGTGGAACAGGCGCAAGCTGCCGCCGCGCTCGGTGATCAGCAGGTCGCCCTTGGGCAGGAAGGCCAACGACCACGGGTGCGACAACCCGCGCGCCATCGGCACCACCCGCACGTCGGCGACCTCGTGGGTGTGGATGACGAACGGCTCGGCGGGGACCTCGACGGCGGGGATCCCCGTCTGTCTCCGGCGTGGCGCCGCCGCCGCCGCGGTCGCCGCTTCCGCGTCGGCGTCCTCCGGCCACTCGGCGCCCTCCTCGATCCAGCGACGGATCAGCGCCTTCTGGTCCTCGCCGAGGTCGAGGCCCGCGGTGTAGGGGGGCATGCGGTCCTCGGCGAACTCGGAGGCGACGCGCAGCCAGACCTCGCTCTCCTCCGGCTTGCCCGGCACGATCAAGTGATAGCCGCGGCGGTCGGCGAAGGCGAAGCGCTTCTCGTCGAGCCGCAGGTCGGCCTCGCGCTTGGCCCGATCGGGGCCGTGGCACGCGTAGCAGTACTCCGCCAAGAGAGGACGGATCTCGGTGCCGTAGTCGACGCGCTCCTCGACCTGCGCGAACCCGGGCCGCGCGGCGCCGAGGCACAGGCTGGTGGCGATCAGCGCGGCCAGAAGCCGGGCGTCTCGGACCTTCGCACGCATGCGACTTCCTCTTGGGACGCTTTGGAGCGGAGCCTGCGCGACATCGTACTGCACGCCGGCAGGCACCGAGAGCCGATGGCACCCAGTGCACGTTCAGACCAGCTCGAGCCCGAGCTCGCTGGCGCGGGAGCGACGTTGCGGCGCCAGTCGATCCGCCACGTCATCCAAACCGATGCCGCCATCAATCCCGACAACTCCAGGGGCCGCCTGCTCGGTTCGAGCGGGCAGGCGAGCGGGCTACGCGAGCTCGCCCGTCTCTTCGGCCCGCTGCCAGGCGTCGTGCACCGCCTGTCTTGCGGTCTCCCAGGTAAGACGGGAGCCCTCCTTCACCTTCGGCCAGCGCGCCTCTAGCTCGTCGCCGATCTCGTCGAAGGACCGCTCTGCCCAGCGCGAGCGGGCTTCCCAGCCCAGCCGGTAGGCAGGAAGATAGTCGCGCTCGAACTCGAGCTCGGGGTCGAAGTACTCCGCGTCAAGATAGGCGCGGCTCCAGTAGGAGACCTCGGTCGGGGGTTCGAGCTGCGAACCGATCTGCTTGCCGGCGAGCCCGCCGGCGACGGCACCGATGGCAGCACCCACCACGGCCCCAACCGGACCACCGGCGCCCGTGCCGAGCGCAGCGCCCATCGCGCCACCGGCAAGAGCGCCGCGCGTGGTGCCGGCGGGATGGAAGTCGTCGCTGCCCGAGACCGGATCCAACGGCCCGGGTAGCTCTTCCTCGTCCTCGTGCCCACCGCGGGGCCTCGGGAGCTCGTCGATTTGTCGGCTGTGCCTCATTGTGAGTGAATCTCCTGCGTGTTTCTCGGTAGACCTTCTTCGGTAGACAAGTACTCGAGCTTGGACGACTGCAGGAGATGTGCCACCGGGCATCCGAGGCACCGGGCTCCAGCACAGACGTTCCTGACGCTATGATGTATGATCAGGGACGTCAGGGATGCGTGTCGATGACCACGAAGAAGCTGCCAGCCACGAAGGGGCCCGGAGGAGCCCGGCCGAGATCCGGGCGACCAGCCAAGAAGAAGGCCGTCGTTCGCAAAGCTGGCGGGAAGGCTGTGGTGGCCATGGCCGTCCCACACGCTCCAGCCGCTTCGTCGGCGAGGACTCGGAAGGTGCGAGGCGGCGCGGCCTCGGTGGTCGCCGAGGGAGCGGCGGCGGACGAGCTGCTCGACGCCGCTGCCGACCTCGCAGCGCGCCACCCGGCGCTCCGGTCCAAGCGCGCCCTCGTCCGCTCCCTCCTCGGCTGGGAGGCCGAGCGCGAACGGCTGAGCCTCGTGCTCGGCGGCTCGCCGCAGAACGTCCTGAATGCCGAGGACCTCACGAGCGAACGCCAGGCGCGACTGGCCGGTGAAGCGATCGCGCGCATCTGGGAGGAGGAGATGTTCGAGCCGAGCGCGGCAGGCCCGGCGCTCGGCGTCTCGCCCACGAACCGCCAGCGCGTGGCCGACCTCCGCCAGCGCTCGGTGCTGCTGGGGCTGCCCCACGGCAACCGTTACCTCTATCCCTCGTTCCAGTTCGACCTCGAGCGGCGCGCCGTGCGGCCGGAGGTCGAGGCAGTGAACCGCCTGCTCGAGGCAGCCGCCGACCCTTGGGGCGTCGCCTCGTGGTGGATGTCGCCGAACGCCTGGCTCGGTACAGCGCGACCGATGGATCTGGTCGGCACCGAGCGCGCCGGCGAGCTCCAGGTCGCGGCCGAGACGCTGCTCGAGCCAGCCGGTTGAGCCACGGAACCCTGCCCCGCCGCAATGCCCGACGGGCCGATTCCCCAGTCGTACGACGGCACGCCGCACCGGCTCGTGCTGCCGGCCGGCAAGCAGCTGTGTCGCGTGCACCAGTGCTCGTTCGGCCCTACCGGCTTCAATCCGAGGCGCGCACCGGTCGAGGGCATCGGCGGCGGCCGCTTCGACGGTACCGACGAGGATCCCTATCCCTTTCTCTACGCCGCCGGCGACGTAGGCACGGCCGTAGCCGAAGCCTTGCTGCGCGACTTGCCTTTCGATGACCAAGGCGCTCGGCACCTGCCGCGCGTGGGGCGGCAGGTGGCCGAGGACGAACTCCGACACGTTCGGCGCCGCGCCGATCACCGATAGGCCCGAGCGAACGACTCGGCGTAGGTCGTGGAGCGTCCAGTCTCGAACGCCGCTGCTCTCCTGGACGCGGTCGAGGGTGGCCTGTAGCGAGCGCACCGCGCCGACGTGCCATCTTAGCAGCCAGCGAAACGCCCGCCGGTCGGTCGTTCGGGCTTTGCTACGGAGGTGTCAACGGGTGGGTGCAGGTGGGGGGGCACACAGGGATTCGTTCCAGAGGGGACGGGCCCGCGGCCCGTCGCCGACGACCGAACCCCTGCCGACCCACCAGCGACGAGCGCCAGCGAGGAGCTGGTTGGGAGGCAGGGATTCGAACCCCGATTAAACGGTCCAGAGCCGTTTGTCCTACCGTTAGACGACCTCCCAGTGGATCAACCCCGGCCGACGCCGCTAGAGCGCCGAGTGCGGGGAACGAACCTTTGCCAAAGAGCGCGAGTGAGCGGAGCGCGCGGGGACGCCTAGGCTACCTGCCGCGCAACGCGACCGTCTAGGTCTGAGACGTCTGAGACCTGTACGAGCTGCTGCAGCTGCGAGGAACTGGCGGAGAGGGAGGGATTCGAACCCTCGGTCCAGAGGAACCCTCCGGACAACTGCTTAGCAGGCAGCCCTGTTCGACCACTCCAGCACCTCTCCGCGGGCCACCGTCAGACCGGCCATTCTAGCCGCCGGCTCTCGCGGGGGTCAAAGGAGAGCCGCTCCGAAATCGAAGCAGGCCCGGCGCGACGCGCTAGACTCGCGACCCCCGCCCGCCCGTCGCCACACCGCCAGCCCGGCCTGCCGGAACGCTGCCGACTCGAATCAGGGAGCTGGCTCGATGCCGCCGCGCGACACCGCCGCCACGACTGCCGACCTCGACCACCTCGCCATCTCCGCCCTGCGCTTCCTGGCCGTCGACATGGTCGAGGCGGCGAAGTCGGGCCATCCGGGCGCACCGCTCGGACAGGCGCCGATGGCGTACCTGCTGTTCGCGCGGCACCTGCACTTCGACCCGGCGTCGCCCGAGTGGCCGAACCGCGACCGCTTCGTGCTCTCGTGCGGCCACGCCTCGGCGCTGCTCTACGGGCTGCTGCACCTGGCCGGCTACGACCTACCGATGGCGGAGCTGCGCCGGTTCCGGCAGCTCGGCTCGAAGACGCCGGGGCATCCCGAGCACGGGCTCGCGCCGGGGGTCGAGACCACCACGGGGCCCTTGGGCCAGGGGCTCGGCAACGCGGTCGGCATGGCGCTCGCGGAGCAGCTCCTGGCACACCGGTTCAACCGCGAGGGCTTCGCACTCTTCGACCATCGCGTGTGGGTGCTCGCGAGCGACGGCGACCTGATGGAGGGCGTGGCGTCGGAAGCGAGCTCGCTCGCCGGACACCTGCGCCTCGGCAAGCTCAACGTGCTCTACGACTCCAACCGCATCACCATCGAGGGCTCGACCGACCTCGCGTTCACCGAAGACGTCGTGGCGCGCTACCGCGCCTACGGCTGGCACACGACAGAGGTAGAGGACGGCAACGACCTCGACGCGCTCGACGCCGCGATGCGTGCCGCCGCGGCGGAGACCGCGCGGCCGTCGCTGATCTTGGTGCACACACACATCGGCTACGGCAGCCCTAACAAGCAGGACAGCGAGGAGTCGCACGGCGCGCCGCTCGGGGCCGAGGAAGCCCGCGCGACCAAGGAGGCGCTCGGCTGGCCGGTCGAGCCGCCGTTCCTGGTGCCCGACCAGGCGCGGCTGGCGTTCGCCCACGCGCGCGACCGGGGTGAGGCCGAGCGCCAGGCCTGGGAGCGCCTCTTGAAGCGCTACGCCGCGGCGCACCCCGAGCTCGCCGGCGAGCTGGCGCGCCGTCGGGCGCGCGCACTGCCGGACGCCTTCGCCGATCTCTTGCCGAGCTTCGAGCCTGGCAAGGGGATGGCGACGCGCCAGGCATCAGGCACCGTGCTCAACGCCCTACGCGACCATCTACCCGAGCTCGTCGGCGGGTCGGCCGATCTCGCCGGCTCCAACAACACGCTGCTCGATGGCGAGGGGGACTTCCGGGCGGGCGAGCCCGGGCGCAACCTGCGCTATGGCGTGCGCGAGCACGCCATGGGCGCGGCGATGAACGGCATGGCGCTGTCGGGTCTGCTGCGGCCGTACGGCGGCACGTTCCTCATCTTCTCGGACTACATGCGACCATCGGTGCGTCTCGCGGCGCTGATGGGGCAGCCCGCGATCTACGTCTTCACCCACGACTCGATCTTCCTCGGCGAGGACGGGCCCACCCACCAGCCGATCTCGCAGCTCCAGGCCCTGCGCGCGATCCCCAACCTGGTGGTGCTGCGGCCGGCCGACGCCAACGAGACCGCGGCAGCGTGGGCCGTCGCGCTGGAACGCACCACCGGTCCGACGGCGCTCGCGCTCACGCGTCACAAAGTACCCGTGCTCGAGGGCACGCGCGAGCTGGCCGCCGAAGGCGTGCGCCGCGGCGCCTATGTTCTGCGCGACGCGCCGGAGGGTGCTCCGGCTGTACTGCTGCTCGCGACCGGGTCCGAGGTGAGTCTCGCGGTCTCGGCGCACGAGGCGCTGGCCGAGCGTGGGGTGGCTTCGCGCGTCGTGAGCATGCCGAGCTGGGAGCTGTTTGCGCGCCAGGACGCTCTCTACCGCGAGAGCGTGCTGCCGCGCGCGGTCAGGAAGCGCCTCGCGATCGAGGCCGCGTCGCCGTTCGGCTGGCACCGCTGGGTCGGCGACGAGGGCGACGTGCTCGGCGTCGAGCGCTTCGGCGCGTCGGCGCCGTGGGAGGACCTCGCCAAGGAGTACGGCTTCACGGTCGAGAATGTCGTCGCGCGCGTCGAGCAGCTCCTCGCCTGAACGGCCACGAGCGCGATCGATCGCTCAGTCCGACGTGCCGAGCACTTCGGCGCAACCGCCCGCAGCGCCCTGCTCGCGCAGCGTCGCCTCGATGCGCTCGCCGGCGAGCTTCACCCAGCGGCGGTAGCCGTCGGGATCGACGAACGCGCGGCGCTCCCCGGCGCGTTGCCGCTCTGCCTTCTCGAGCAGGCGGATGAAGGAGCCATGCGAGCCCAGGAAGACGTCGGGGCCCAGCGAGCGCAGCGTCTCGAGGCTGGTGCAGTAGTCGCGCGCAATACCGGGGTAGCTCGGCTCGGAACCGACCAGCCGGTAGCCGGAGAGCACCGACAGGCTGCACACAGAGACCACGTCGAGCGTCTCGCCGTCGGTCTCGATCTCGGCGCTCCAGGTGGTGCAACCGCGGGTGTGGCCCGGCGTGAGGTGCGCGGTGAGGGTGAGCCCGCCGAGGCGCACTCGCTCGCCGTCGCGCAGGATCCGCTCGGCCTTGGCCGGCGGGTAGGCCGCGCCGTCGCCGAGGAAGAAATCTCCCTTGCCGCCGTTCGCCATCAGCGCGGCATCGTGCTCGCTCATCGAGAGCGTCGCACCGGTCGTGCGCAGGGCGGTCGCGATACCGCCGACGTGGTCGAAGTGTGCGTGGCTCGCGAGCTGGATCACGACATCGCGCGGGTCGAAGCCGAGCTTGCGAATGTTCGAGAGCACGAGCTCGGCGTTCTCCTCGAGCGGCACGTCGAGCAGCACGTGACCCGCCGGTGTGACGAACAAGTACGACGTGAGGTCCGCGGTGCCGACGTAGTAGAGCGGCCCGGCGATCTGGAACGGCTCGATCGGCTGCGTCCAGCTCGGCGGCTGCTCGAAGCCACCGGGCTGTGCGACGAGTAGCGCGAGGGTCAGCGGGATCGACAGGGGCGGTATCGACAGGAGCGTGGCAGCGAGCATGCGGCATGGACCTCCTTGAAAGCTCGGCGGAGGATACCTGCTCGATGACCTGCACTATGACCTGCTCGCTGGCGGCGGCCGGAGCGGCGCGCGAGACGCTCGGGTCTACGGGTCGGGGCTACTGGAAGTCTTGGGGTGGATCACGACCCCGAGCAACTGGTCGCGCGCCACATCTTCGCCACCCAACCGGCAGCTCACTCGCCGCGCAAGAGACCGCCCGGATCCGCCGCGCCCGCGCGCCGGGCGGGCCACCAGGCCGCGAGAAGCGCGACCGCGACAGCGCCCGCGAGTGCCGCCGCGAATACGTACGGGTCGCGGGCGCTGACCTGGTGGAGCGAGCTCTCGAGCAAGCGACCCGCGAGCAAGGCGAGCCCTCCGCCGAGGAGCGCCCCCGCCCCCGCGATCGTGGCGCTGCGCCGGAGCACGAGCCCCCGCACCGCGCGACGGGAAGCGCCGAGCGCAGCGCGGATCGCGAGCTCCCGGAGCCGGTCGCGCACCAGGCACTCGAGCACGCCGTAGATGCCGACCGCGCCGAGCAGCACCCCAGTGCCGGCGAAGAGACCGACCAGTACCAGCAGGAGTCGCGGACCCGCGCGGTCCTCCGCGACCACCTCGTCCATGGTGGTCACTCGATCGACGGCGGCCCGCGGATCGAACGAGAGCACGAGCTCGCGCACCTGCCGTTCGAGGCCGCGCGGCTCGCCGGCAGCGCGCAGGACTATCGAACGCCAGGCGAGGTTCTGCGCGTGCGTCTTCGCCACGGCCTGTTCGTATGGTCGATAGAGAGTGGTCGGCACGTCTGCGCGCGCCCCCTTGAGCCGCGCGTCCTCGACGACGCCCACGATCTCGATCGGCTCGCCCGTGTCCCAAGGCATCTCGACGCGCTGGCCGAGCGCGTCGCCGTCGGGGAAGAGTCGGCTCGCCCCTGTGCGATTGAGGATGCCGATCGCCGGCGCGCCGAGCGTGTCGACGCCGGTGAAACCGCGGCCCCGAAGCAACGGTACGCCGAGCAACCCGAAGTACCCCTCGCTCACCGGCCGCCAGGAAGCCCAGGCGCGCGGCTCTCCGACAGCCGGCGGCCGATCCTGCGGGTAGATCTCCATGGTCCACCCCGAGTTCTGAATCGGCAGGGCGTGGGCTTCCGCCACTCCCTCGACGCCGGGCAGGGCGGCGAGGCTCTGCCGCAGCCCATCGTAGTAAGCGGCCAGCTCTCGAGGCGTCTCGAAGCGATCGGCCTCCGGCACGTGCAGGAACGTCAGCAGGCCACCGGTTTTCACGCCGAGGTCGGTGCGCATGGTGCGCAGGAAGCTCTTCGCGAGGAGCCCCGCTGCCACGGTGAGCAGGACCGCGAGCGTGACCTCGCAAACCACGAGGGCGCTGCGCGCGCGCAGCGCCGCACCTCCGCCGGCCACGCTCGCCGCCACAGGGCGCAGGTTGGCTCGCAGCGCGTGGAGAGCCGGCGCCAGACCCACGAGGAGCGCGATACCGACGGTGGTCACCACCGCCACGACGAGCGACCAGCCATCGAGAGCGACATGCTCTAGACGTGGCGTTTCCTGGGGCAGCAGGTCGACCACCGCCGGCAGGCCAAGGACGGCCACACCAGTGCCGAGCGCTCCGCCCGCGAGCGCGAGCACCGCCGACTCGGTCCAGGCCTGACGCAGCAAGCGGCCAGGCCGCGCTCCGAGCACCGCACGCACGCGCATCTCGCGCTCGCGCTCGAGCGCGCGCGCGAGCAGCAGGTTCGCGACGTTGGCGGCCGCAAGGAGCAGCACGCACAGGACCGCGCCGAGGAGTAGGAGCATGGAAGGTCGCGCGCTTCGCGCCAGCGAGTCGTGGAGCGGCACGACGCCGGCTTCGGCGATCGTCTCCTCGGACCAACCCCGGTCGGCGCCCCAGCGCCGCGCGAGATCCCCGAGCTCCGCGGTCGCTGCCTCGACCGTGACGCCGTCGCGGAGGCGAGCGACCACGTGCAGGTAGTTGGCGTCCCAGTCGCTGCCTTCCGGGTCCAGCTCCGAGGGGCGCACCAGCTCCGCGTCCCGCTGCAGCACGTCGAGCCCCGCCGGCAGCACGCCGATCACCTCGACGCGGCGGCCGTCGAGGTCGAGCAGCCGTCCGAGCGCGGCATGAGGCGAGCTCGCGAAGCGCCGTCGCAGGCCCTCGTCGGTCAGCAGCGCGACGTCGGCGCCGGGCCGCTCATCTTGCGGCTCGAGCCCGCGCCCCGCGCTCACCGAGCGACCGAGAACCTCGAGGAACGCGGCGCTCGCCACCGGGCCCTGGAGGATCGTGCCGCCGTCGTCGCCGACCAGACGGTGCGCGCTGGCCGACCAGAGCGCAACCTTCTCGAAGCTCGTGGCCTCAGCCCGGATCCGCTCGAACAGCTCCTTCGACCACCACCGCTCCGGCCAGACGTCGACCAGCTTCTCTGGCTGCGGGTAATCGAGCGGCTCGAGCACGAGACCCCAGGCGAGGCTAGTCACGACGGCGGTCGCGCCGATGCCGAGCGCGAGCGTGAGCACGCAGATCGTCGCGAGGGCGGGTCGCCGCCGAAGCGACCGCAGCGCGATTGCGAGGTCCGACAGCAGGTCCCTCATCGAGATCTCCCTCCGGCGGCGCTCCACCGCAACCGTGCCGACGCCGCCACGTTCCAGGCGGCGCATCGTCCAGGCGTCACCCAGCACCAGCACCGCCCGAGCAAGAAGGCGGAGCCGCCACCCGATCCCGGTCTCACCGCGCTGCGCCCGCTCGCGCCACCACGCGACCAGCTCGCCGGTCCACTCGCGACGGAGCTCCGCACGTGTCGCCCTCGGCGCCGCGAACGACAGCGCGCCAACGATCAGGAGAGCCGCCCCGACGAGGCGCTGCCCGTCACTAGCAGCCTCGCCTCCGCGAGTCCCACGCGTCTCCTTCATCGCGCCGTCCCCGGCTCCGGCGCTTCGTCCGCCGGCAGCACACGGCCCAGCCCGGGATAGCGCGCGAGCGCGCTCGCGAGCGCCTGCTGACCCGCCGCGGTCAGCCGGTAATACCGCCGGGCCGGCCGCCGCTTCTCGGCCTTCGCCGTCTCGTCGTCCTCCCAGGCCGACTCGACCATCCCAGCCGCTTCGAGCCGTCGCAGCGCCGGATAGACCGTACCGTCGGGCAACCCCGAGGCATCCATGATGTCGAAGCCATAGCGGCGGCCCCGCGCCAGGGCGAGGAGGACGATCCCGGTGGAGTAGGTGAGGTTGAGCCGCGGCAAGGGACGATCGCTCTCGGTCTGACCTGGTTCCCCATGATACGCCTAGAATTCTAGGTAGGTTTCAGAGCCCGCACCGAATCCCAGCCCCAGCGCGTGGCTCGCGCAGTTCGCGATCTCCTCGCCGCGGGTGTACCGGCGAGCGTTGGCGAAGTCGCGTGTCACGGCTGGCGTCATCGCAGGTCTAGATCCTGAGTCGTGCGACCGCAGGGCGCACGGCGACGACCGAATCCCAGCCCCGACGCCACGAGCGAGCGAAGCGAGCAAGTGGCGGAGGGGGTGGGATTCGAACCCACGGATCCCGGAGGATCGGCGGTTTTCAAGACCGCTGCTTTCGACCACTCAGCCACCCCTCCGCTAGCGAGAGAGTATCGCTGAGCTTTGCGGGGGGATTCGTTCCTGAGCCGGTGGCCCGCAGGGCCAACGGCGACGACTGGGCCGTAGCTTCGGCCAGTGAGCGAGCACGCGAGCGATGCGGAGCTGTGCGGGAGAATCAGCCGCTCTCGCTGACCGCCGCCCTCGCCTCGATGCGCTCGAGCCCGTCGAGATACGGCCGCAGCGCCGCCGGCACCACGACGGTGCCGTCGGCTTGCTGGTAGTTCTCGAGCACCGCGATCAGCGTGCGACCGACGGCGAGACCGGAGCCGTTGAGCGTGTGCACGAACTGCGGCTTGCTGCCGCCGGCGGGCCGGAAGCGCAGGTTGGCGCGGCGTGCCTGGAAGTCCTCGCAGTTGGAGCACGACGAGATCTCGCGATAGGCGCCCTGTCCCGGCAGCCACACCTCGAGGTCGTGGGTCTTCGCGGCCGCGAAGCCCATGTCTCCGGTGGACAGCGTGACCACGCGGTAGGGCAGCTCGAGCAACTGGAGGACGCGCTCGGCGTGCCCGGTGAGCTCCTGCAGTGCCTCGTAGCTGCGGTGCGGGTGGGTGTATTGCACCAGCTCGACCTTGTAGAACTGGTGCTGCCGGATCAGGCCGCGCACGTCGCGTCCGTGCGATCCAGCCTCGGCACGGAAGCAGGGCGTCCACGCCGCATAGCGGACCGGCAGCACGCTCTCCGGCAGCACCTCGTCGCGGTGCAGGTTGCAGAGCGGTACCTCCGCGGTCGGCACCAGGAAGAGATCGACGCCCTCGACGTGGAACGAGTCGCCCTCGAACTTCGGGAACTGGCCCGAGCCGACCATGCTCTGGCGCGTGACCAGGAGGGGCGGCGACACCTCGAGGTAGCCGTGATGCTTCGTGTGCAGGTCGAGCATGAGCTGCGCCAGCGCTCGCTCGAGGCGCGCCCCGGCTCCGAAGACGGCGGTGAAACGGGAGCCCGAGAGCTTGGCGCCGCGCTCGAAGTCGAGGATGCCGAGCGCGGGGCCGAGGTCCCAATGCGGCTGCGGCTCGAAGTCGAACGGGCGGGGCTCACCCACCACTCGCTCGACACGGTTGGCGCTGGCGTCGGGGCCCACCGGCACGCTCGGGTGCGGGGGATTCGGCAGGACGAGCTCGACCCGTTCGAGCTCGGCGTCAACCTGCGCGAGCCGGGTCTCGAACCCTTCGACCGTGGCCTTGAGCCGCGACACCGCCGCGATCTCTTCGGCGGCTTCCTCGCCCTTCGCCTTGCGCTGGCCGATGAGCTTGCTCGCCTCGTTGCGCTGGCGTTTGAGCTCTTCGACCTGCTGCAGCGCAGCCCGGCGCTCCTCGTCGAGCGCGAGGAAGGCACGCAGGTTGGAGCCGTCGTCGCCGCGAGAGGAGAAAGATTGGAGCACGGCCGCGCTCTCGTTGCGCAGGCGCTCGCGGGACAACATCGAGCCAGTCTAACGCAGCGCTCGTTGGCCCCAGGCGAGCTTACGGGCTCGCGGGCGCTGGTTCGCGAATAATCCACGCGCCACGCCAACGCCGAAGGTAGCGGTCTCTCCGATCTCACATGCACGATCCAGCCGCCCAGACGCCAGCGCTACGCCATACCGGCGAAGGCTGGAGCGCGATCGCTCTCGCGGTCCTGGCTGCCCTCGCCACGGGTGTGGCGACCGGCTGGCTGGCGCTGCACGACGGCGGAGGGGGTTCGAGCGAAGGGCTGTTCCAGGCAGCGCTCGTGTCGGTGATCCTGGCGCTCCTGGCTCCTGCCGCGGTGCGCTCTGGATTCGGCGCGGCGCCTGTCGCCTGGTGCGTGGTGCTCGCCTGCGCCGCGGTGGCGCAGGCGTCGCTCACCGATGTGCCGCTGCGCGCCGCGACGCTCGGCCTCCTCCTCGCCCTGGCTGTCGCGGCAACTTGGCTGGGGCTGGGGCTGGGACGGATCGACCTTGGCGCGCTGCTGCCGCTCTGCATCGCCACGCAGGTCCTGGCGCGCGCCCCGACGCTGGTGGAACGCGAGCCCGGCGCCCTGGCGGCGGCCATGGCGCTCTTCGAGCTGGTCGGGCTGCCGGCGATCGCCGCGCTCGCGGCCGTCGCCCTTCCACGTTTCTCGCGCGACCGCGACATCGAGGCCGCTACGGTGATGCTCGCGCTGCTTGCCGCGGTGGTCGCTGCGGGGCGCTTCCACGCTTCGCTGGTGGCGACGCTGCTGGCCTTCGCCTTGACGCCGCGAGTCTTCGGCGCGGACACCAGACTGGCGCTGCGTCTGCTGTGGGCCGTGCCCCTCGTCGCCGTCGTCGTCCTGCGGCCTGCGGTGGGGATCGTCGCGGTCGCCGGGGCTCTCGCCCTCACGCTGCGGCGCGGTTGGCCGGCGGTGCTGCTGGTCTCGTCTGCCCTCCTGTTGTGGCTGCTGCCCGCGCGATCGTGGAGCGACGCTGCCCTCGGGCCGATCCTGCTCGTGGTGCTGCTGCCTGCTGCGGTCGCAGCGATACCGCCAATGCGAGGCGTACTTGCGGAGGATTCGAGCCGCCTCGACGAGCCCGAGCGCGGGGCGCTGTTCCCGCTCGCAGCCGCCGCACTGCTGGCGCTGGTGGCGCTGCGCGCGCTGGACCCGCGCGCCGGTCTGGTCGCGCCGGTGCTCCTGCTCGTGCTGCTCACGCCGCTCTCGACCGCCGCTCGACAGCCGGGGGGGGGCTTGCAGCGCTGGCTGCAAGGGGCGTGGCTCGCGCTCCTGCTCGCCTTCGGCCTCGCCGCGCAGGCTCTGCCCTGGATGCGCATGCCCGGCGCGAGCGACCTGCTCGCGCTGCTCGGATGGCGGAGCCTGGCTGCGACGGCGCTCCTGGCTGCAGGTGCGGTGACCCTGTTCGTGATCGAACGCTTTGCAGCCTCACGCGGTACCAGGGGAGTCGCGCGCGCGTCGAGGTTGCTGGTGCCGCCGGCGCTGGGTTTCTGCTTGCTCCTGCCAGCGGCCTCTCAGGCGCCGCACGGCGGCATCGTGCTGCTGGACTGGCCGCCGCGGGTGCTCACCGAGAGTGCGCCGCGCTTTGCCGCCACCTTCGACGCGAGCTCCCTGCCGAACCGACTGGTGATCGACTCCGCGCTCGCGCACACAGGCACGCTGCCGGCTGGCACGCATATCGCCCGGGTATCGCTGCTGTCTGAACGAGACGGGGAGGTGCTCCTCGAAGCGCCGTTCCTTCTCGGCACCGACAGCGGCGAATGGTCCGCTGGATCGCCGCACCTGCGCGGCGCCCCGGCACCGCCGGCCCATCTCGTCGCTATCGCCGAGGGCGGAGCTTTCTTCGCAAAGCGATACCGTGCCGAAGTCGTGTTCGATGCTTCGGGACACGCCGCGGAGGCGGATCGCCGCCTGGAGCTGCGCATCGAGCGGGAGCCGAGCTTGCCGGCACCGGTGACCCTGACGGTGTTCGGCATCCGAGCCCTCGGTACGACCGAGGCCAGCGATGAGGCAGGGGCTCCTTGAGCTCCCGGGTGCTGGCGGTGGTTCCGACCCTCGGCGAGAGCGACCTGCTCGGCGCCTGCCTCGAGTCGATCGCGACACAGGATCCGCCGTGCGAGTCGCTGGTGCTGTGGCAAGGTCCCGACTCCCGACCCCGCTCGATGCAGGCGGAGGAGCTTCGCTCGGCGCGTATCGTGCGGCTCGCCCAGAACCGCGGGTTCGCGGGCGGCGTCAACGCGGCGCTGCGCGAGGTCGACGCGGCGCGCGTCGGCTACGTCGCGGTGGTCAACGACGACGTGGTGCTCGGCGCCGGGTGGCTCGCGAGGCTGGTCGACGCGCTCGACGAGGACGAGCGACTGGGCTCGGTCCAGGGCGTCAACCTCGTGCTGCCGCGAGACTCGGCTCCTCCAGCCGCGGGCATCGCCGGCAACGTCGGTGCAACGCGCATCGACGGCGTCGGCCTCGCTTGGAACCGCTGGTGGCAAGCGGTGCAGCTACTGCACGACCGCCCCGCCGCCGCGGCACCCAAGGAGGCACGGGAGGTCTATGGCGTCGCCGCGACCGCGGCGGTGTACCGTCGTGCTGCGCTCGAGCGCAGCGCGAAGGCACCGGGCGAGGTGCTGGACGAGACGTTGTTCGCGTACTACGAGGACGTCGATCTGGCGGGCCGGCTGCGCCGTGACGGCTACTCCGCCGCGATGGTGCCGGAGGCAGTCGCACTGCATCGCGGCAGCGCCACCGGGCTTCTGATGCCGCACCAGCGGTGGGCCTGGATCTACGGCAACCGCTGGCTGGTGGTGGCACGGCTGCTCGGTCGCAGCTTTCCTAGGGCGGTTCCGCGGATGCTGCTGCGCGACCTCCGCGACCTGGCGCGGTCGCTAGGCAGCCGGTCCGATCGTGGCCGAGCCTCCGGGATAGGTCGCGGCCTGGTACGCGCGGCTCGGCTGCTGCCTCGCTACGCAAGGCGCGGCCCGCCCCTGCTGGCACGTGCGGAGCTCGATCGTCTCGGCGCGGAGCGCTGGGAGCAGGAGAGATCAGGCCGGTCGAACGGAAACAGCGGATGAGCGCTCCGGCCAACGAGACCGCTGTCGCACTGTGCGCCCTGGTGGTGCACTGGGGCGACCGCGACGGGCTCGGGGCGCTGCTCAGGGCCTGGCCCGGCGAGCCGCGCTGCGCGCTGGTGGTGGTCGACAACGAGGGCGCCGGCCCGCCGAGCGGCGAGTTGCCGCCCCGAACGACCTGGATCTCGGCGCGGCACAATCTTGGATTCGCCGGCGGCGTCAACCGCGCGCTGCGCGCGACCTCGGCCCCGTTCGTGCTCCTGCTCAACCCCGACGCCCATCCCCAGCCCGGCGCGCTCGCCGCCTTGCTCGACGGCTTCGCTCGCCACCCCGAGGCCGCCGGGCTCGCACCGCGCCTGGTGGGCGCCGGCGATACGCCGCAGCATCGCTGGCAGCTCCGCCCGCTGCCGCGCGCACGCGACCTGCTCGGCCAGGCGTTGTTCCTGCCGCTGCCGGCTGGCGCCGCGCGGGAGCCAGAGGCCGGCGAGCAGGTGGCGCAGCCGGCGGCCGCCGCGCTCGCTCTGCGACGCGAGGTCCTGGTCGAGCTGGGCGGGCTCGACGAGGGGTTCTACCCGGCGTGGTTCGAGGACGTCGACCTCTGCCGGCGTCTCGCGGCGCGCGGGCACCGGTTGCTCTACTGGCCACGGGCAACCTTTCGGCACGGTCTGGGAGGCTCGGTGGAGTCACTCGGCTACGGTGCGTTCCTGTGGGTCTACGCGCGCAGCCTGCGACGTTATGCGGCTACGCACCACTCTCGCTGGCTCGCCGGAGCTCTCCGGCTGGTGCTGGCGGTGGGCGCCATCCTGCGTCTGGCACTGCTGCCTCTGCGCCGGCCACGACGGGCCCCGTCTCGCGCCGCCGCGGCGCGGGCGCTGCTCGCGCTCGCCGTCGGGGCGATCTCCGGCTGGCGACTGCCGCGACCTCTCCGCGACCGCTTTGCGCGGCCGCCCCTGGAGGCATCGTGACCGGCGCGACTCTGGTCGGCATCTGCACCGTGACGCACGACAGTGCGGAGCACCTCGAGGGGTACTTCGCGGCGCTCTCCACCCTGCTCGCGGGGGCGGTGCGCTACGAGCTCGTGCTGGTCGACTGCGCGAGCGACGACGACAGCGTCGCGCGAGCAGAGTCGCTCTCCGCCGCGCTGCCCTTCCCGGCGCGGGTCGTCGCCTTGCGCGAGAACCGCGGCTTCGCGGGAGGCATCAACGAGGCGCTCTCACTGCTTCCCGCGGATGCCGAGCTGGCGCTGTCCCTGAACCCGGACGCCCGCCCCGAGCCCTCGGCGATCGAGGAGCTGGTTCGCTGCCACCAGGACCTGCACCGGAACGCTTTCCGGGTCGGTGCGGTAACGGGTCGCCTGGTGCGGCCCGCCGGCCCCGGCGAGCCGGTTCGGCTCGACGCCTGCGGCATGCGGCTGCGTCCCACATGGCGTCACTTCGACCGCGGGTCCGACGCGCTCGATCGCGGGCAGTACGACCGGCGCGAGGAGGTCTTCGGCGGCACCGGCGCCGCCACGCTCTACCGGCTCGCGGCGCTGCGTGACTGCGCCGTCGAAGGCGCCATGTTCGACCCCGACTTCCACTCCTTCCGCGAGGACGCCGAGCTCTGCTTCCGTCTGCGCGAGCGCGGCTGGCGGGTGGTCTACGAGCCGCGAGCCCGCATCGAGCACCGCCGGCGCAACCTGCCGCGGCGGCGAGCCCAAATGTCCGCCGCGGTCAACTTCCACTCGCTCAAGAACCGGTACCTGCTGCGGATCCTGCACGAGACCGCCATCAGCTTCCTGCTCACGCTGCCTTCGCTGCCACGCGAGCTGGGCATCCTCGGCCACGTGTGCTGGCAGGAGCGCTCGTCACTCGAGGCGTTTCGCTGGGTGTGGCGGAACCGCAGCCGACTTCTCGCGCGCCGGCGCTGGCTGCGCGCCCGCCGCACGACGAGCGCCTGGTCGGTCGCCGCCTGGTTCTGGCGAGATGCGGCACCGCTCCACACCGAGCACCGCGCATCGGTTGCGACCCTAAGCCTCGGGCGATGAGTAGAGTCGACGCCACGATGGACCCGCGCCAAGGCTCGAAGCGCCTGCGGCTCGCGCTCATCGGCGGCCGTGGCATCCCGGCCTGCTACGGCGGCTACGAGACGCTGATGGAGGAGCTGGCGCCAAGGCTCGTGCAGCACGGGTTCGACGTGACGGTCTACTGCCGGTCCCACTACACCCCGCGCGGCTTGCGGGAGCATCGTGGCGTGCGGCTGGTGGTCCTGCCCACGCTGCGCACCAAGCACCTCGACACGCCGGTACACACCCTCCTCGCCTGCTTGCACGCCGCGCGTGCGGGCTACGACGCGGCCATCGTGGTCAACGCCGCGAATGCGCTGTTCCTGCCGATCCTGCGTGTCGGGCGCATTCCTGCCGCGCTCCACGTCGACGGCATGGAGCGCCACCGGGCCAAGTGGGGACGCTTCGGGCGCAGCGTCTATCGCGCCTCCGAGTGGCTCGCGTGCCGCGTCGCCGACCGGCTGATCACGGATGCCGAGGTCATCCGCGAGCTCTACCTCGCGCGCCATCGCACCGAGTCGGTGATGATCCCGTACGGCTCCGACCTCGAGCCGCCCACGGGAAGCGAGACCCTCGATCACCTCGGGCTCGAGCCCGGACGGTACCTGCTGTACGTCAGCCGTTTCGAGCCCGAGAACAACCCGCACCGCGTGGTCGAGGCCTACCGGGTGGCCACCCCCGGAGTCCCGCTGGTGATGCTGGGCGACGCTCCTTATGCCGACGAGTTCATTCGCGGTTTCCGGCGCGAGGAAGAGGGAGTGTTCTACCCGGGGGCCATCTACGGCGACGGCTATCGCCAACTCCAGAGCCGGTCCCTGGCGTATGTCCACGCCACCGACGTCGGCGGCACACACCCCGCGTTGGTAGAGGCGATGGGCTACGGCAACTGCGTGCTGGTGCACGACACGCCAGAGAACCGGGAGGTCGCGGGAGACGCCGCGCTCTACTTCGACGCGCGCGAGCCGGCCTCGCTGGCTGCGCTGATGCAGCGTGTCGCGACCGATCCTGGGCTGGTGGCAGACCTGCGCGCGAAGGCCGCTGCGCGCGCGCGCGAGCGTTACTCCTGGGATCGAGTGAGCGCCGACTACGTCGAGCTGGTGAAGGCGCTGGCGAGCTCGGGCGGCGGGTAGCAACCGCGGGAGGGCGCGCCGCTCCCACCGCCGCATGTCATAACAGCATCGTCGAGGCAGGGGCCACCGACACCCTGTCCCGCGGCGGCGTCGTGTCACCCGCGGCGGCGGCGTGTCACCCAGTGGATGGCACCAGAGGTGCCCAGATGGATAGAATACCGTTGCTCTTTACGGAATCCTGAAGCTCTCGGCTCGAGCCTTTCTCATGCTGAAACAGCAAGCCCGCCTCCTCGCCGGCGGGGTGTTCCTGATCGATCTCGCGCTCGTCGCCGTAGCCTTCCTGCTGGCCTACGTCGTCCGCGACGTCGTCCTGCCGGCGTGGCAGCCAGACCGCTTCGGCGGTCTCTACCGCTTCGACCGCTACCTGCCGTTGTTGCCCACCGCGCTCGCGATGTGGGCGGTGACGCTCCTGCGCGCCCGGCGCTATCGGTCCCATCGCACAGTGGCGTTGGCTGCGGAGCTGCTGGAGCTGATCAAGGTCTCGGCCACCGCGACGGTGCTGTGGCTGCTGCTGATCTTCGTCTTCCGCCTCGACGATCGGCTGCTGGGCGGCGACCGGATCAGCCGAACGTGGATCGTGCTGTTCGCGACCCTGGCGTTCCTCCTGCTCGCGACCGAGAAGCTGGCGCTGCGACTGACCTCGAGATGGGTGCGCCAGCGCGGCTTCAACTACCGCACCATGCTGCTGGTGGGCACCGGCGAAGCCGCGAAGAGCCTGGCGCACGCGATCGAGGATCACGCTTACTGGGGGTTCAAGCTGCTCGGCTTCGTGACGACAGTACCTTCGACCCGGGACGACCTGCCCGCTCCGGTGCTCGGCACCTTGAGCGAGCTGCCGCGCATCGTCGAGGACAACGTGGTCGACGACGTGATCTTCGCGGTATCCCCTCGCGAGATCTCCGACCTCGAGCCCGCGTTCGCGCTGCTCCAGGAGCAGGGCGTCCGCACCCGATTCGCGCTCGATCTGGTACCCGCAGCCTTCTCGCGCGTCGAGCTCGAGGAGTTCGACGGCATGCCGCTCCTGACGTTCGCGCGAACGCCGACCAGCTTCCCGTTGATGGTGTTCAAGCGCGGCCTGGACGTCGCGATGGCGAGCCTGTTGCTGCTGCTCGGTGCGCCGCTGGTGGTGCTGATCGCGCTCGCGATCAAGGTCACTTCGACCGGAGGCGTGCTCTACCGCCAGACCCGTTGTGGGCTCAACGGCCGCCGCTTCACCCTCTACAAGTTCCGCACCATGGTCGAGGACGCGCACGACCGCAGGCTAGAGCTCCTGCACCTCAACGAGATGGACGGGCCGGCGTTCAAGGTGCGTCGCGACCCACGCGTCACCCGTCTCGGCCGCCTCCTGCGGAAGTTCAGCCTCGACGAGCTACCCCAGCTCTGGAACGTCCTCCGCGGCGACATGAGCCTGGTCGGACCGCGCCCGCCGATCCCCGAGGAGGTGGCGCAGTACACGCGCTGGCAGCGCCGCCGCCTCTCGATGAAGCCGGGTCTCACCTGCCTGTGGCAGATCTCGGGACGCAACGACGTCGACTTCAACCGCTGGATGGAGCTCGACCTGCAGTACATCGACTCCTGGTCCCCCGGTCTCGACTTCAAGATCCTGCTCAAGACGATCCCGGTGGTGCTCTCGGGGCGCGGCGCCTCCTGAGACGCGACCGTTTTAACCCGCCGCGGCCTCGAGCGCGGCGTGGCGGGGATCCAGGGTCCTCTTCTCGCTACCGGTTGCCGATCAGCTCGATCGTCGTCGCCAGCGCGCGCTCCATCGGCCCCGCATCGGCACGACCGGTGCCGGCGAGGGCGTAGGCCGTGCCGTGGTCGACCGACGTGCGCAGGATCGGGAGCCCCAGCGTCACGTTGGTGGCACCGCCGAACGACAGCGTCTTGACCGCGATCAAGCCCTGATCGTGGTACAGAGCCAGGACCCAGTCGAACTCGCCGCGGCGCGCGCGCAAGAACACGGTGTCGGGGCTCTCGGGTCCGGTCACGTCGACACCAAGGCGGCGGGCCTCCGCCACGGCTGGAGCCAGGACCTCGATCTCCTCGCGGCCGAGCAGGCCGCCTTCGCCGGCGTGCGGGTTGAGCCCGGCGAGCGCGATGCGCGGTAGGCCCGCCCCCGGCGCGCGCGGTGCGCAGCGCGCCAGCAGCACCAGCGCTTCCGCGACCCGCTGCCGGTCGATGGAATCCAGCGCCTCCCGCAGCGGCTGGTGCACCGTGAGCAAGGCCACGCGCAGGTCGTCGGCCAGGAAAGCCATGAGGTAGTCGCGGCCGTATCGCGCGCAGCCGAGCGCATGCGCGAGATAGTCGGTGTGGCCCCGAAAGCCCGGCGCGGCGAAGCGATCGATGATCGCCTTCGAGACCGGCGCGGTCACCAGGGCGTCGGCGACGCCGGCGACCACCAGCTCCAATCCCAGATCGATGGCCGCCAGAGCACCACGCGCGTCCGCGGCGTCGGGCTGTCCGAGTTGCACCACGCGCGGCACGCCGACCGGGTCGACCCACGGCAACGAGCCCGGAGCCAAAGCCTCGAGCTGCTGCCTGCCATGCGCCGAGCGCAGGGAGCTCGACTCGACCCGTACCAGGCGAGCGACCAAGCCCAGAGGCAAGATCGCGCGCGCCGCTCCGATCGCAGCCTCCTCCGCGACCAGCAGGGGGATCCAGGAAGCGTCGCGGCCGGCGGCGGCACGCAGCACGATCTCGGGGCCGACGCCCGCGGGGTCGCCCTGGGTTAGCGCGAGGACATGCATGCCGGGCTCGTCCCGCAGCAGCGGCGAAGGCTCGCTGGGCCGACCGGCCCGCGGTCAGTCGCCGTCAGCGGCGCGCTTCTCGGCGGGAGTGCGCCGCCCCCGTCGCCGAATTTCCTCTTCCTTGTACATGTACCGGATGTTGTGCTTGAGGAGCAGCAGGTTGGGACCGTCGGGGCGGTTCAGTTTGAGCGCACCCTTGTCGTACCACTCGATCCAACCACGCAGCTCTTCGTCGTTCGTCAACACGACCACCATCTGCGTCTTGGCGGCCATCTGCTTGAGGTAGTAGAACTCCTCGGCGCTGGTCTGCTCCGGCGGCGCTTGTTTGCGGCGAACGGAGCGACTCTGGCTCTCCTTGCGAACGTCGGCTTCGGGACGGATCAGCTTCCGGTTGCTCATCTCACACTCTCCGGCCTGGCACCGGTCACGAGACCACCGGCAGGTCCTTGGGTTTCTTCGCCGCCGCCTTGTACTGATCGTCCTCGTAGGCCAGGCAGCACAGCAGGCGCCCGCACTGACCCGAGATCTTCGACGGGTTGAGGCTCAAGTCCTGCCGTTTCGCCATCTGGATCGAGATCGGCCGGAACTCGTCCAGCCACGTCGAGCAGCAGAGCGTTTGCCCGCAGACCCCGATGCCGCCGAGGAGCTTGGCCTCGTCACGAGCACCGATCTGAACCATTCGCACCCGGACGCGGAAGCGGCGCGAGAAATCGCGCACCAACTGCCGGAAGTCTACGCGCCCCTCGGAAGTGAAGTAGCAGACCGAGCTCTTTCCCGCGAGATCGAAGTCGACCCGCGAGATCTTCATCGTCAGATCTAGCTCCCGCGCGCGCTCCTGGCAGAACCGACGGGCACGCACCTGGTTCTGCTGCTGGCGGTCGAAAGCGGCTCGGTCCTCCTCGTTCGCCCGCCGCAACAGCTCCCGTGCCGATGACTTCTGACAGGGCTTGAACACCGGCATGGGGGACTTCTCGACACGGCCGAACGCGGGGCCCTCCTCGAGCACCACGATGACCTCGTCGCCACGAGCATAGAGCTGGCCTCCGGTGCCACAGAGCGTGAGGTTGGTCTCCTCGCCGAAGCGCACTCCGACATAGGCGTCGGTGCGCGCGGTCGACTGACCCGCAAAGGAACAACCCTGACAGCCCATTCTGTGTAGCGCTCGAGGAATATCGCCGCGGGAAGCCTCCCGCTGCGTGAGCCGTCCTCGCTGGACTTCCTTGCTCGAGCTCGCTGGCGGGTTTCACACGGGGGCGAAAAGACGCCCCGCAGGCTGTCGACCATTATATGGCTCGCGACTTCGTCGACGAGCCGAAGTGGCCGCTACGAGCCGGCGCAGCGCTACGACGGACGCGTCAGCTTCGGCAGGTAGAAAGCGCCCGAGTGCTGGATCTGGTCCGCGGCGAGCACGCGGCGGCCGATGTCCGGGCGCAGTTGCCGGCCTGGCCAAGAGATCTCCGCCGCCGCACCGTACGCGCGCTGGAGAGCCTCGCGCAGATCGGCCCCCGTGGCACAGACGTTGAGCACTCGCCCGCCGGAGACCACGTAGCCGCCTTCGGTGCGCGCGGTTCCGCTGTGGAAGATCCGGGTCTGCGGATGCCCTTGTGCGCGCTCGATGCCCTCGATCCGCGCTCCCTTCACGGGTCGCCCCGGGTACCCCTCTGCGGCCAGCACCAGGCAGGCGGATGCCTCCTGCCGAAACTCGAGCCGCCGCGTCTCGAAGCCACCCCGAGCGCCGGACAGCAGCATCGGCACCAGGTCGGTGGTCAGTCGCAGCAGCAACGCCTGCGCCTCGGGGTCACCGAGCCGGACGTTGAACTCGAGCACTTTCGGGCCGTCCGCCGTCAGCATCAGGCCCGCGTAGAGGAACCCCACGAACGGTGCGCCCTCCTCCGCCATGCCGCTCACCGTCGCCTGCAGGACGCTGTCGACCACGGTGGCCGCGGTCTTGGCGTCCGACACTCCGGATGGACTGTGCGCTCCCATACCTCCGGTGTTGTCGCCCGTGTCGTTCTCGCCGATCCGCTTGTAGTCCTTCGCCGTCGCCATCGGCAATACCAGCTCGCCATCGGCCAGTCCGATGAAGGAGACCTCCTCTCCTTCGAGAAAGGTCTCGACCAACACCCGGTCGGCCGCGGCGCCGAAGCGGCGCTCGTCGAAGAGCTGGCGCAGCGCGGCTTCCAGCTCGCTCTGGTCGTGGACCAACAGCACGCCCTTGCCGCTCGCGAGCCCGTCGGCCTTGAGCACCACCGGCAGACCGAAGCGGTGGGCCGCGGCGCGCGCCTGCTGGATGTCGTGGACGACCTCGAACTCGGCGGTCGGAATCTGCCACCGCCGCATGAACTCCTTGGCGAAGACCTTGCTCGACTCCAACTGCGCAGCGGCACGAGTGGGCCCGAACACGCGCAGTCCGCGACGCTGCAGCTCGTCGACGATGCCGAGCGCGAGCGGCAGCTCGGGCCCCACGATGGTCAGCCCGATCTCGACCTCCGCGGCAAAGTCCGCGAGCGCTTGCACCTCGTCCGGCGCGATCGGCACCGGCTCGGCCACCTCTTCGATGCCGCCGCTGCCAGGGGCGCAGAACACCTCGACTCCGGGCGAGTGCTCGCGGAGATGCCAGCAGAGCGCGTGCTCGCGGCCGCCGCTGCCGATGACGAGGACCTTCATTGCCTGCGTCGACGCGATGGGTGCGCTGGACCTGAACGTTGCGGTGTGCGCCAGGAGCTCAGCAGCAATGTACCAGAAGCCTAGCGGCCCGTGGTGGAACCCGCGTGAGGCTGCGCGCGGGGATCTGCGGCCGCTGGCAAGGCGTGGCCGACGAACGCGATGCGGTGCCATCGTGCAGGAGGTCCAACGCAGTCGGGGTCTCGAAACCCCCCGCGCCCCACGGGTGGGTGCAAGCAAGCTGCCCCGGGCAGCTTGCCTGCACCGACGTCGCCGCTGCGCGGCTCTGGTAGGGGGCGGCGTGGGGCCGTCTGCGTTGTTGCGCGCGCGCAGCGAGGGACCCCGCATCGCCACCGCTCCCGCGCCTTGCATACGGCCCCACGGCGCTCCCAACGCAGCCCACGGGGGTTCCACCACGGGCTGCTGGTGCCGCGAACGACTTCCTGCGGCATTGCCGTCAGGGCGATTGTCGATCGAGCCACTGGTCGACCGTTCGAGCCAGCGCGTCACTCCGGAGACCGCTCGCCTTCGCGCGCGCGAGCGCCTCGTTCCGCGGCAGGCCGCGCCGCGTCACCAGGTACGCGTAGTAGAGGCCGCCGACCCGGTTGCCGGTGGCGCAGTGGGCGACCACGGGACGGGGGCCCTCGAGCGCGGCGAAGAAGGCCTCGTATGTCTCGTCACGCTGCAACGCCTCGGCATCGACCGGGATACCCCGGTACTCGATGCCGAGACGGCGCGCCTCGGCCGCCTCGTCGTAGCCGCGATCCTCCGAGGACGCTCGCAAGTCGAGGACCCGGTAGCCGGCGGCTCCCGCAGCGGCGAGCTGGTCGGAGGTGGGCTGACCGCCGAAGAGCAGACCCTCCTCGGGATGGCGTGCACCAGACAGTCCGAAATCCTCCTGCGCGTTGGCGGCGCCGGCACCGACCGAAAGCACGAGCAGCAACGCGAGCAGGGCTGGAATCGATGAGATCCGGCTGTGCTTCATCATGTGGGATCAGAACATACCAAGCTCGAGCTTGGCCGCTTCGCTCATCATGTCCGGGTTCCACGATGGATCCCAGACCACGTCGACCTGCACGTCGCGCGTGCCGGCGACCGAGGCGGCGGCCCGCTGCACCTCGCCGGGCAGGCTCTCGGCAACCGGGCAGTGGGGAGAAGTCAGCGTCATCTTGATCTCGACCGCGCCGTCGTCGGCGATCGCGATGTCGTACACCAACCCCAGCTCCCAGATGCTGACCGGGATCTCGGGGTCGAAGACGGTGCGCAGTTGGTCGATGATCCGCTCGCGCAGCTCGTTGGGATCGATGGCGGGTAGGTCGCTCATGGCATCGCTCCTGACGGCATCCCCGCCGCTCTGGACGGGCTCACGGTCCGATCCGGCATCCGCCGCTTCGCGCGCAGCGAGGCGTTGGCGTAGCGCGAGCTGCTCGTGCATGTTCACGGCATCTACTCCGTCGAGGTCATTCCGTGGAAACCGGGTCGCGCCCGGCGGCCCGCTCTTCGAGGGCGGTGCGCAGCGCGTGCCAGGCGAGCGTCGCGCACTTGATGCGGATCGGAAACTCGCGCACTCCTGCGAGCGCCTCGAGCTTGCCGAGGTCGCCGGCTTCCCCCGTGCGCTCCTCGCCGGTCAACAGGCCGTGGAAGCGACGCTCCAGCGCGTTGGCGTCCTCGCGGCTCATGCCAGCGACCGCCTCGGTCATCAGCGAGGCCGAAGCGGTCGAGATCGCGCAGCCCGCACCTTCGAACGAGATGCCGGCTATGCGGTCGCCATCCATCCGTAGGTGGAGCTTGACGCGGTCACCGCACATCGGGTTGTATCCCTCGGCGTGACGGTCGGCGTCGGCCAGCGGGCCGAAATTGCGCGGCCGCTTGTAGTGGTCCAGGATCACTTCCTGGTAGAGGGCTCTGAGGTCGGACATCTCTGGCTCACGCCGCTCCGAAGATCTCGGCCACCTTCGCGACCGCACGCTGCAGCCGCAGGAGCTCGTCCTCGGTGTTGAACGCCGCCACCGACACGCGCGAGGTCGCGGCAACGCCGAAACGGTCCATCAGCGGTTGCGCGCAATGGTGACCCGCGCGCACCGCAATCCCCTCGTGGTCGAGGAAGGTGCCGACGTCGTGCGCATGCGCACCCTCGACCACGAACGAAACCACTGCCGCGCGCTCGCGCGGCCTGCCGATCACGCGCACGCCGGGGACCTCGTCGAGCAGCGCGACCACGCGCTCCACCAGGGCGTGCTCGTGGCGAGCCAGCGCCTCGATGCTCAGACCGTCGACGAAGTCGAGCGCGGCCGCGAGCCCGATCGCGCCAGCGATGTGAGGCGTCCCGGCCTCGAAGCGGTAGGGCGGCTCCCGGAACGTCGTGCGCTCGAAGGTGACGCGACCGATCATGCCGCCGCCGCCCTGCCAGGGGGGCATCGCCTCGAGCAGCTCGCGGCGTCCCCAGAGCGCGCCGATCCCCGTTGGGCCGTACACCTTGTGGCCGGAGAAGGCATAGAAGTCGCAGCCCAGATCCACGACGTCGACCTGGAAGTGAGGCGCCGACTGCGCGCCGTCGACGACCACGATCGCACCGGCGGCGTGGGCGCGTTCGACGATCGCGCGCAGCGGCACGACGGTCCCGATGGCGTTCGCGACGTGGGTCACCGCCACCACCCTGGTGCGCTCGGAGAGCAGCCGATCCAGCTCCTCGAGCACCAGGTCGCCGCGGTCGTCGACCGGCACCGCGCGCAAGCGCGCGCCTTTCTCCTCGCACAGGAGCTGCCAGGGCACGATGTTCGAATGGTGCTCGAGCTCGGTCACCAACACTTCGTCGCCCGCCTGCACGTGACGCCGTCCCCAGCTCTGCGCCACCAGGTTGATCGCCTCGGTGGTGCCGCGAACGAAGACCACCTCAGCGGGGTCCGCGGCGCCCAGGAAACGAGAAACCCGACTGCGCGCCGCTTCGAAGGCGTCGGTCGCGCGCTGCGACAGCGTGTGCACGCCACGGTGCACGTTGGCGTAGTACTCGCGGTAGCAGCGATCGACCGCCTCGAGGACCGCCTCGGGTCGCTGCGTGCTCGCGGCGTTGTCGAGGTAGGCGAGGGGATGACCGTGGATCACCTGCGCGAGGATCGGGAACTGGCTTCGCACCGCCTCGACGTCGTATCGCGGCGAGGGGGCTGCTCCCGCTGCGTCGAACGTCTTGCCGGCTACCGCTGTAGCCGGTCCGCTCACGGCGCGGGCTCCGCGGGCAGAGTCTCCGCTGGCAGAGTCTCCGCTGGTAGGGGCTGCCGCAGCTCCCCGACCACCTCGCCGCCCGTGAGTCGGTCTGCCAGCACCGCCTCCGCCACCTCGCGCAGCGGTTGCACCGCGATGCGCGAAAGCAGCTCGCTCGCGAAGGCATAGGTCAGCAGGCTGCGGGCGGCCTCCCGGTCGAGGCCGCGCGATCGCAGGTAGAAGAGCGCCTCGGGCTCGAGCTGGCCTACCGTCGAGCCGTGGGTGCACTTGACGTCGTCGGCGAAGATCTCGAGCTGCGGGTTGCTGTTGGCGACCGCGCGGTCCGAGAGCAGCAGGTTGCGGTTGGTCTGCTTGGCGTCGGTCTTCTGGGCGCTGCGGTGGACATAGATCCGCCCGTCGAAGACGCCGTGCGCAGCGCCGTCCAGCACGCCCTTGTAGAGCTCGTGGCTGTTGCAACGAGGCGCGAGGTGCTCGACCCGCATGTGGGTGTCGAAATGCTGCCGCCCCCCGACCAGATACAGGCCATCGAGCACGCAGTCGGAGCCCTCGCCGGCGAGCAGCGCGTGCACGTCGCAGCGCACCAGGTCGCCACCCCAGGAGAGCTGGAGCGAGCTCGCCGACGCATCGCGCTCGAGTCGCAGGTGCTGGGTCGCCAGATGCAGTACCCCGTCGCTCTCCCGTGTCACTCGGTAGTGGCGCAGCGCAGCACCGGACCCGCAGTAGATCTCGGTGACGGGGCAGACGACGGCGCGCTGGTCGCCCAGCGAGGCGTAGCTCTCGATCACGGTGAGCTGGCTCGCGGCACCGGCGCGGATCAGGGTGCGCGGGTAGATCGCGGGCACCACGCCGTCCGCATCCAGGTCCTCCTGGCGATCTCCCGCGGAAACCAGGTGCAACAGGTGGATTGGTTCCGGTGCTTCGCCGCGGTCGGCCGCCTCGATGAGGATCCCATCCGCGAAGAAGGCGGTGTTGAGCAGGGCGAAGGCGTTGGTCAGCGGGCCTGCGGGCCGGGCAAGGCCGCCGAGTCCGGACTCGCCGACCTCGAGCTGGCCCCAGGATGCCGCGAGCGAGCGCACGCGGACCGCGCCCGAGAAACCCGCGTCGTCCAGACCCTCGACCGGAAAGCCGTCGAGCACGAGCACGTTGCGGCAGCCCGGCAGGAGCAGGGCCTGCAGGCTCCCTCGCTCGGCCGCGGTCAACTCGTCGATGGAGCGCCGCGGCGCGGGGCGAGTGCGGGCGCGCACAGCTAGCGCGGGGTTGGTGAAGCGCCAGGCCTCCATGCGGGTGGTAGGCAGGCCCTCGCGACGAAAATGGTCGGTGGCCTCCTGCCGCAGCGCCGTGATCGCCGACGGCTCGTCGCGACGGCCAGGCGAAGCGGCGAGCGTCTCGAGCTGCTCGAGCAGCTCGGAGACTCGCTCTTGCGACTCGGGTGACGGTGGGCGCCCGATGGCAGCGCGCGCCTGGGGCGTTGCGGGGCTCGTGATCGTGGTCATCGCCTCGCCGCCCCCCCTCACGCCGCGCCCGCTTCGAGCCAGCCGTAGCCGCGCTGCTCGAGCTCGAGCGCCAGCTCCTTGCCGCCCGAACGCACGATCCGGCCTCCGACCAGCACGTGCACGTGGTCGGGCACGATGTAGTCGAGCAGGCGCTGGTAGTGGGTGATCACCAGGAAGGAACGCTCGGGGCTGCGCATCCGGTTGACGCCCGCTGACACCACCTTGAGCGCGTCGATGTCGAGCCCGGAGTCGGTCTCGTCGAGGATCGCGAGCCTCGGCTCGAGGACCGCCATCTGGAAGATCTCGTTGCGCTTCTTCTCGCCGCCCGAGAACCCCTCGTTGACCGGGCGCTGGATCAGGCTCTCGTCGAGCTCGACCAGCTTCAGCCGTTCGCGCACCAGCCGCAGGAAGTCCATCGCGTCGAGCGGCTGCTCGCCGCGCGCCTTGCGCTGCGCGTTGAGCGCCGCCTTGAGGAAGTAGGTGTTGCTGACGCCCGGAATCTCGACCGGGTACTGGAAGGCGAGGAAGAGCCCCGCCTGGGCCCGCTCCTCGGGAGGAAGCTCGAGCAGGTCGCGACCCTCGTAGCGGACCTCTCCGTCGGTGACCTCGTACTCGTCGCGGCCGGCGAGCACCTGGGCCAACGTGCTCTTGCCCGAGCCGTTGGGACCCATTACGGCGTGGATCTCGCCCGGGCCCATCGAGAGGTCGATGCCCTTGAGGATCGGCTGCCCGTCGATGGCGGCGTGGAGGTTGGTGATGTGGAGCATATGGAGTTGGTCCGGGAGTAGCTCCCGTGGATGTTGGGGATGGAAGGCGTGTGGCGGTGAGCTATCCGACGCTGCCTTCGAGGCTCACCTCGAGGAGCTTCTGCGCCTCGACGGCGAACTCCATGGGCAGCTCGCGGAAGACTTCCTTGCAGAAGCCGTTGACGATCATCGACACCGCGTCCTCGGTGGAGATGCCGCGCTGGTTGCAGTAGAAGACCTGGTCTTCGCCGATCTTCGACGTGGAGGCTTCGTGCTCCATGCGCGCGGTCGGGTTCTGGACGTCGATGTACGGGAAAGTGTGCGCACCGCAGCGATCGCCGATGAGCATCGAGTCGCACTGCGAGAAGTTCCGCGCGCCCTCGGCCGACTTGAGGATCTTGACCATCCCGCGGTAGGTGTTCTGGCCCTGGCCGGCCGAGATGCCCTTGGACACGATGGTGCTCTTGGTGTCGCGCCCGACGTGGATCATCTTGGTGCCGGTATCGGCCTGCTGGCGGTTGTTGGTCACCGCCACCGAGTAGAACTCGCCGACCGAGTGGTCGCCCTTGAGGATGCAGCTCGGGTACTTCCAGGTGATCGCCGACCCGGTCTCGACCTGGGTCCACGAGATCTTCGAGCGATCGCCCTCGCACAGACCGCGCTTGGTGACGAAGTTGTAGATGCCACCGCGACCCTCGGCGTCGCCGGGATACCAGTTCTGCACCGTCGAGTACTTGATGGTGGCGTCCTTGTGCGCGACCAGCTCGACCACTGCGGCGTGGAGCTGGTTCTCGTCGCGCTGGGGCGCGGTGCAGCCTTCGAGGTAGCTGACGTAGGCGCCCTCGTCGGCAATGATCAGCGTGCGCTCGAACTGCCCGGTGTTCATGGCGTTGATGCGGAAATAGGTGGACAGCTCCATCGGGCAGCGCACGCCCTTGGGCATGTAGACGAAGGAGCCGTCGGAGAACACCGCCGAGTTGAGCGCCGCGAAGAAGTTGTCGCGACGCGGCACGACGGTGCCGAGGTAGCGCCGCACCAGCTCGGGGTGCTCGCGCACCGCCTCGGCGAACGAGCAGAAGACGATCCCGAGCTTCCCCAGCTTTTCGCGGAAGGTGGTCGCCACCGACACGCTGTCGAACACCGCGTCGACCGCCACGCCCGCGAGCATCTCTTGCTCGCGTAGCGGTATGCCGAGCTTCTCGTAGGTGCGCAGGAGCTCGGGGTCGACCTCGTCGAGGCTCTTCGGCCGATCCGCCTGCGACTTCGGCGCCGAGTAGTAGACCATCGACTGGTAGTCGATGGGCGGGTACGTCACGTTGGCCCAGGTCGGCTCGGTCATCTCGCGCCAGGAGCGCAGCGCCTCGAGCCGCCACTGCAGCAGCCACTCGGGCTCGTCCTTCTTGGCCGAGATGATGCGAACCGTCTCTTCATCCAGGCCCGGCGGAATCGACTCTTGCTCGACGTCGGTGACGAAGCCGAACTGGTAGTCGCGCCTGGCAAGCTGCTCGATGGTGCTGGTGGCTGTGGCCATGGTCATAGGTCTTCTGGGCTCAGAGCTGGTACGGAGGATGTAGGTGTCGGCGATGCTGCGGTGGGTTGTCGTGTTGCGACGATTAGGACTGGCGAGCACCGCCCGGCTCGCCGTCGCTCCCGTCCGTCGCTCCCGTCCAAGGCCGCTTCGGACCAGGGAAGCCGCTCGCGGAGAGCCGCGCCCGACCGGTGGGCCTCACGAAGTCGGCTGCGAACCTCCGAGATGCACGAGCGGTTGCAGTCGGAGTCCCTGCGGCACCTGTTGGGGCGATCGCCAGGGCGCTGCCATCTCCTCGAGCGTCACGCTCGCCAGCGCGTCTCGCACGGCGAGGTTGATGCGCTGCCAGTTGGTGCGCACGCCGCAGAAAGCCTCGTACGAGCACTCCTCCGAGCTGTCCGGGGCGCATTCGGTCATGGCGATCGGGCCCTCGAGCGCCGCGATGACGTCGGCGACCGAGATTTCGGCGGGGCTGCGCGCCAGGCGGTAGCCACCCTTTACCCCACGGTGCGAGACGAGGAGGCTCGAACGCGCGAGCAGCTTCAAGATCTTGCTCACCATCGGCAACGGCAGGTGGGTCTCCCGCGCCAGCTCGGGGGCGTTGTGATGTTCCTCGGAGGACACCGCCAAGTGCGACAGCAGCACGATGCCGTAGTCGGTCTGTTTCGTGAGTCGGATCATCGTGGGCCTTCCCTTCTGCCCCAGCACGTCTGCCCCAGCACGACAAATGAGTACTGAAGCAGTACGCATTCCGAGGATAGCAACCCGCGTCCATCCAGACAAGCCACAGGCTCCCCGTCGGGTTGGGCCCAAACGGGGCGCCTATGGGACCGAGACTCCTCGGCCTCGCCGGTGCCGCCCGCTCGCGGCCGATCCCGCCCAGCTCAGCGCTGCCGGGCGAGTACCGCGACGCCGATGAGCGCGCCGATGACGGCGAAGATGGAGAACAGCACCAGGTTGACCAGCAGCGCGAGGACGAAGCCGCCCCCGGTGGCCAACGTCGTGATCAGCCTCTCGGCACCGGCAGGCAGGTCCTGGTCGGCCAGAGCCTCCTGGATCTGCGAGAAACCGCCACCCATGGCCATACCCATCATCTGGAACGGCAGCGCCACGATCGCCGCCACGACCGCGCCGATCGCGCCGGTCAAGAGTCCGATGATCGCCGCCGGGCCATATGGCGGCGGCGCGACCGGGCCGAGCTCCTTGAGATACAGGTAGGAGCCCAGGAACCCACCGCCGATCGCGAGCGCACAGCAGGCGAGGTTCGCGCAGTTGAGCAGTGGGATGCCGGAGGCGGCGCCGAAGGCGGCCCCGGCGATCAGAGAAGGCTTGAAGTAATTGGTGGACGCTCCGTTCATTCGCTGCTCTCCCCCTGGAAACGTTTGTTCGCGTGTGGACTGGAAACCGATCGGGCGGGTCGGACTTCTTGGGAATGGCCTCGGGCGGCGCGTCTCAGCCGGGAGCCGCCTCGCGCGCAGGAGTCCTCGAGGCCTGGCGCGCAAAGATCTCGTCCCAGGCCATCCAAAGGATCGCCGCCACCGGGAACGCCGCCAACAGGCCGCTGCCAAACCGGCTCCACCAGGTATCGAACGGCAGGGCCACGTCGAGCAGGAGCGGTATCGAGAACCAGACGAGTCGCCGCGGTCGCTCGAACAGCCAGCCGCGGAGCCTCGGCAGCCAGGGCAGGAGCATCAGACCGACGAAGCCTCCCGCGTAGAGCCCCAGACAGCGGTGGCAGACGGCGACCGGCTGACCCCACAGCACGAAGCTGCGTTCAGCCAGCTGATGGCACACCGCGGAGAAGGCGGCGTGGATCAAAGCGCCCGCGGCGACCGCGCCCTGGGCCGTCGCCACGGGGGCGAGCAGCGGCAGCGCTGCGAGGCCGCCTGCCAGCATCGGCAACAGCGGGTGCGGGAATCTGGACGCGCTCATCGAGCGGTCCCATCTTAGCCCCATCGGCGATTCGGACCGAGCGCCGTTCCGCAAGAGACTGCGCGAAGGGCCTCGGATCAGGCCGTCGGTCCATCAGCCGGCGGGCGCCGGGAAGCCCCGGGGAGCCCCGGGGAGCCACAGAAAAGCCCGGGGGCCACAGAAACGACAGGAAAAGAAAGAACGGCCGCCACCCGTTGCAGTTCTAGGAGCACATGCCAAGGTGGCGGCCGCAGACCCGAACACCACACTCGCAAGTCGGGTGCCATGTGCCCGAAATCCCAGAAAGACGGCCGTTCGAGCTGCCCGGTGCCGTGCGCGCTCCAGGGAGTTGGATCCATTGGTCCGTGGAAATGGATCACGCCGCGCCGCGCCGACGCGAGGAGCCCGCTCAGTCGGCGGCGATCTGAGCGGCCTCCCGCTGCGCCGCCCGCCGCCGGCGACGAGCCGTCCGGGGTGCATCGCCCAGCATCACGGCCGCCCAGCGCAAGCCCTCGACATGCTCGAACACGATCTTGGCAGCGGTGGTGAGCGGCACGGAGAGCAGCATGCCGACCGGCCCGAAGGGCCCATCCCCAGAACATCAAGGAGAGAAACACCACCAGCGTAGAGAGCCCCAGGCTGCGGCCCTGGAGCTGGGCTCGAGTCCCTGGCGGTGGCGACCGGGAGGCTCGAGCTGGTGACGGCCCGGGATCCCGAGTCTCGTGAACCGGCGGAAAGCGGGAGCCTCGTTCCCGAGCTGGCTGTCGGTGTCCGTGGTCCGCGACGACGCGGGTCAGGTCAGCGGTTACGTGTCGATCTTCAGCGACATCACCGAGCGGAGGGCGCACGAGGACAGGGTTCGCTGGCTCGCGCAGCATGACTTCGTCACCGGGCTCGCCAATCGCAACCTGCTGATCGATCGCGCCGAGTTGGCCCTGCGCCGGACTGCGCGCGAGGGCCGTCAGGTCGCGCTGCTGGCGATCGATTTGGATCGCGTCAAAGCCGTCAACGACCAGATGGGTCATGCGCCAGGAGTACGTGGAGCGCGTCGCCGAGAAGATCTTGGCCGCGCTCCAGCAGCCTTTCGAGCTGGAGGAAGGGCGCGCGGTGATCAGGGCTTGCGTGGGGGCGAGTATCTGGCCGCGCGACGGGGCCAACCTCGAGGAGCTGCTACAGGTCGCCGACGCCGAGATGTATCGCGGCAAGCGGGCAGGCCGCAACGGCTTTCGGATCGCGGAGGAGGCTGTCCGACAGGCATACGCGCCGGTCTGACGGCGCCCGCATACGCGCCGGTCTGACGGCGCCCGCATACGCGCCGGTCTGACGGCGCCCGCATACGCGCCGGTCTGACGGCGCCCGCATACGCGACGGTATGACGGCCGCCCGCGGCGACGCGTCAGGTCTGGCAGCCGACGCGTCGGCTTTGGCAGACTGAACCGTGCAGGCTTCAGCCCTGTGGCTTGTGCTTGCGCAGGGCCTTGTGGATCGACTTCCAGTGTTGCTTCTCGGGTAGGCGCGCCGCTTCGTCCTGCCGCCGCCCGAGAGCCTGGAGCTCGTCGACGTACGACCGGTAGCTCGCGAGCCGAGCGCTTTCGAGAGTGCCGCTCTGCGCTACCTGGATCACCGCGCAGGCCGGCTCGCCCACGTGCTCACAGTCACCAAATCGGCAGCCTGCGGCGAGCTCCTCGATGTCTGCAAAGGCCTCTTCGATGCCTTCCTCGCTGTCCCAGAGTTGGAGCTCGCGGATTCCGGGGTTGTCGATCAGGAGGCTGCCGTTGGGCAAACGCACGATCTGTCGGTGCGTGGTGGTGTGGCGACCGCGATCATCGACCTCGCGCACCTTCCGCGTGCGCATGATCGTCTCTCCATAGAGGCGATTGAGGAGGGTCGACTTGCCGACACCCGAAGAGCCGACCAGGGCGATGGTCTCGCCCGGCACGAGGTCCACGCGCCGGCGTACCGGCTGACCGCGCAGCACCGTCGCGGCGAGCCCGTGGAGGGCCACGCCTCCCGCGCGAGCGCCGAAGGCGCACCGGGCAGGGTATCGGTACCGATGACGTGTGTGCTCCGGCGCGAGAATAGCGGGCCCGTCGGGGTGCGATGGTCGAGATCGGTGCGATTGCACGGCCCCGGCGCTTTCGTGTAGCGTCATCGCCGTCCTTCGACGACACGAGCTGCTCTATTCGCCTCCACTCCAGCAGTGGATGCACTGCTCCAGGACCTCCGCTTCGGCGCGCGCAGGCTCGCTGCGAACCCCGGCTTCACCGCCGTCGCGGTGCTGACCCTCGCGCTCGGGATCGGTGCCAACGGCGCGATCTTCTCGCTGCTCGACGCCGTCCTGCTCCGTCCTCTTCGGCTGGGCGATCCCGAGCGCACTCTCCTCGTCCGCG
>DATLFI010000050.1:0-2881 GCA_035524895.1 Thermoanaerobaculia bacterium
AACCACTAGGCTGGGTAATGATGATCGTCTCGGTGGGCGGTGTGTGGATCCTGACCTTCTGGTGCTACCGGAAGGTGCTGACCTTGCCGCCGACCGAGGAGATACCGGAACCGGTCAGGGACTTCCACAGCGCCTGATCCGTTGGCCCCGGGCGCTACCTTGCGTCGTGGGATGGGTCTCGTGGGTCGAGGCCACCCGCCAGGGGCAAATTTCTGGTCGCGTTCCCGCGGCCCCCGACCGGCGCGGTGCCCGGAGGATCAATCCCCGAAGGGCTCGATCGAGCTGCGGTTGTGCTGCGGGGCTACGACCGAGGGCCGAGCCGGAGCCGCGGGCGCCGGCGGCGCCGCCGCCGAGGGTCTGTGGCCGTTGGGACCGAGGTGGGCGCCAGGCCGCACGACCGGGTGGGTCGGGTAGACCAGCACGCCTCCGAAGCCGTAGAACCTGTCGAGCGGAAACCCGTAGCTGGTGCGCTCCCGCTCCAACTCCTGGAGGCGAAGGTCGCGCTCCTGGTACAGGAGCTCGAGTCGGGCCTGCTCGAACCGTCGCTGCACGAGCTCGCGCTCCCGCATGACGTCGATGGCTTCGAGATCGAGAGCGCTGGCCGCCGTAGCGGAGCTGACCCACTGGCCGCGATAGAGAACCTCGCCACGCGCGGATCGATACTCCTGCTCGCTCACCCAGCGATCGTCGAGCCGGCGCTGACCAAGCAGACGCCGGGCACCCTCGTGGTCGGGCTCGATCGACACGACGCGCTCCAGCAAGCGCAGCGACAGCGTGATGGAGCCTTCCTCGCGAACCTCGAGCGCGAGCTCGAACAGCTCCTGCGGCCCTGGCGGCGGCGTGCGGGCGAGCGCTTCCGCTACACGCTCCTCCACAGTCTCCGAACGCACGACCTCGAGCACGCGCGACGCCTTCACGGTCCACACGCCCATGGCCGAGTGCACCGCGACGTCCCCGTTGGGCAGCACGCGAGCCACTCCCTGGAGGGAGTTGCCGTTGCGCAGCCGAATGGTGTCGGCATCGGCCGCGCGACCCAACAGCGCTCCCGCGATCAAAACGGGCCAGACGATTCTCAGTTTCATGCTCGTCCGTCTCTTCGTTCCGTCGACTGCGATCCCGCCGCGCGGAGCCCTCGGAAGCCTTCACCGTGCATGGAGGGCTTCTCGGTCCATCCTATTCGTAACCCGGCCGAACGCGGAGCCATTCCGGCCGAGCTTGACCGGTCGCACCCTGAGCCGAAAGACTGCGGCTCCACTACCGGCGCGAACGGCATGAACCTGGATCGATCGTCGCGACCAGCGATCTCCCTAGTCCTCTTCGCCGCCCTCGCCATGCCGCTCGGAGCGCAGGAGAGCGTGACCGACATGTACCGCGACACCGCGGGTCGCATCCTGGGCGCCGCGCTCACCGACGACGAGGGCTGGGACAAGCTGACTCACCTGACCACCGCGATCGGCCATCGCCTCAGCGGCTCGCCGCAGCTCGAGGAGGCGATCGCCTGGGCCGTCGAGACGATGCGACGGGAGGGGCTCGAGAACGTGGCGGCGCTGCCGGTTCGGGTCCCCCACTGGGTCCGCGGTCGGGAGTCTCTCGAGGTGCTCGCGCCCTCGCCACGGCAGCTCGCGCTGCTCGGACTCGGCGGCACCGTGGCGACTCCCGAGGACGGGATCACGGCGCCCGTAGTCGTGGTGGAGAGCTTCGAGGAGCTGGATCGGCTCGGCCGAGAACGGGTCGAGGGCAGAGTCGTGGTCTTTGCGGTGCCCTGGGAAGGCTACGGTCGAACGGTGCGCTATCGCACCAGCGGCGCGTCGCGCGCGGCGGCCCACGGCGCCTTGGCCGCGCTGGTGCGCTCCGCGACCGGCAGCAGCCTCTACACCCCACATACCGGCGCACTCCGCTACGACGAGAGCCTTCCGCGGATTCCCGCGGCGGCGATCACGGTCGAGGACGCCGAGTGGTTCCGCCGCGTCGCAGCCGCGGGCACTCCGGCGACCGTCCGTCTCGTGCTCGACGCGAGAACGCTGCCCGACGCCGACTCGGCCAACGTGATCGCCGAGATCCGCGGCTCCGAGCTGCCCAACGAGGTGGTGGTCATGGGCGGCCACTTCGACTCCTGGGACGTCGGCCAGGGAGCGCACGACGACGGCGCCGCCTGCGTCGCCGCGTGGCAGGCGCTGCGCCTGATCGCGAAGCTGGGGCTGCGGCCGCGGCGAACCCTGCGCGTCGTGCTGTGGACCAACGAAGAGAACGGCCTCGCCGGCGCGCGCGCCTATCGCGACTGGGTCGGCGACGCTGTCGGCAACCACGTCGCGGCGATCGAGATGGACGGCGGGGCCGAGCGGCCGATCGGCTTCGGGCTCGGCATTCGGGGCCTCGATCCGGAGGCTGGTGACCCGCGCTACGAGGTCGCCTTCTCGCGCCTGCGCGAGGTCGGCGCCCTGCTCGACGCGATCGACGCCGGCGAGATCGCTCGCGGCGGTGGGGGTGCCGACATCGGTCCCTTGATGGCTGCCGGCGTGCCCGGTCTCGCGCTGCGCACCGTCGAGGAGCGCTATTTCGACTGGCACCACACCCACGCCGATACGCTGGACAAGGTCGATCCGCAGAACCTCCGGCGTGCGATCGCCGCGCTCGGCGTCGTGGGTTTCGTGCTCGCCGACATGCCGGGACGCCTATGGGAGCCCGAGCTGATGGACCCCGCGGCCGGCTCCCGTTGACGCGCTAGCAGCCCGTGGTGGAACCCGCGTGAGGCTGCGCGCGGGGATCTGCGGCCGCTGGCAAGGCGTGGCCGACGAACGCGATGCGGTGACATCGTGCAGGAGGCCCAACGCAGTCGGGGTCTCGAAACCCCCGCGCCCCAAGGGTGGGTGCAAGCAAGCTG
>DATLFI010000051.1:0-8833 GCA_035524895.1 Thermoanaerobaculia bacterium
CCGAGATAGAGAGTGCAGTCGTACTCGATGCGCACCAACCCACCAGACTCGTGGTCGGCGAAAAGCCGCTCGACTGCCGCTTGCATCTCGTCCGACCGCGGCTGACCCGAGCCGGGCATGTAGGAGCTGGAGAGCAGTCGAGCTCGCAGCCCGTCGAAGTCGAGATCCTGGTGGTTGGCGAACACCGCGCGCTCGAGGCTGCCGGGCGCAAAGAGCTCGCCCAACTGATCGGCCACAGCGTAGGACTCGCGCACGGCGCGGTAGTCGGTCGCCCACTCCAGGAGGAACGTCTCGTACGCTTCGAGAAACGAGCCCTGTTGCCGGCGGTCGTTCCAGACCACCGCTACCCTGCCTCCCGGCTCGAGGACCCGTCGCAATTCGCGCCCGGTCGCCTCGAGGTCGAACCAGTGGAAGGCCTGGGCAGCGGTGACGAGATCGATCGAGCCCGCGTCGAGGCCGGTCTCCTCTGCCGACCCCGCGACGCTGACGAAGCCGGTCCTCGCGCCGAGCTCGTCCTCTGCCGCGCGACGCATGGACTCGTTGGGCTCGACCGCCCACACCCGGCAGCCGCGATCCAACAGAAGGGCGGTCAGCATTCCGGTGCCGCTACCGAGATCTGCGACGCAGCGGCCGTCGAGCCCGCTCAGGCGCACGTCGAGGTGATCCAGGAGCGCCCGCGGATAGCCGGGCCGCGCGCGCCGGTAAGCATCCACGCGATCGGCGAATCGCCCAGTCGGATCCAGGTCACTCATCGTGGCGAATGCTACGGGCACGAGGCGCGCGCGCGCGGGGCGAGCCAGCCAGGCCGGCAGCTCGCCCACCCCGCCGAGCACGGCGCGCGCTCCCAACCGCCGCAGCTCACCACCAGGCAGTGCGCCGCAGGAGACGCCGACCGCCGCGCAGCCAGCGTTGGCAGCCATCTGGAGGTCGTGGGCGCTATCGCCGATCACCAGGGCCTCGCTGGCCTCGACGCCGAGCTCCTCGAGCAGCTCGTGAACCATCGCCGGAGAGGGCTTGGGCGTGGTCTCGTCGGCGGTGCGGCTGGCCAGCAGCAGCTCCCTCACCTGGCGGCCACGGCCGTGCCCGAGGTCACGCTCGAGCCCTGAGCGGCTCTTGCCGGTCGCGACCGCCAACCAGTACCCGTCGGCGTGGAGCGCCGCGAGCGTTGGCTCCGCTTCGGGAAACAGGTCGGCGCGGGCATGCCAGCGCTCGATCCAAAGCCGCCCGTAGCTCTCGCGCACCCGCAGGCATGCCGCCGCGTCCGCATCCGGGCACCACAGCCGGATCGCCACGTCGAGCCCGAGCCCCACCGAGCCCCGGATGGCCTGTTCGGCCGCCTCGAGCCCCTGCTCAGCCGCGGCCTCCCGCGCGCACCCCACGATCGACCCGACGGAGTTCCGCAGCGTGCCGTCCCAGTCGAAGATGAGCAGGCGATAGCGACCGCGAGCCAAGCTAGCCCTCCACCCGCTTCGTCTTGGATAGGCCAGGGGCCCGCAACAGCCGTGCGCCGATCACCGCGCCGTGCTCGTGACGATCCACTGGACGTGACCCGTTTCCATCCTGAGTCGCGCGCGTCACTCTACGCGACCACCACATACATCGAAGCGTCGGGATCTGCGCCCGCCAGGAGCTCCGCGAGGCTCGCGAGCCGAAACGGCTAAGCTCCGAGGCGTCCGTCTCGAGGTCCGTCCACCCGCACGACCCGGCCACCACGGGAGGCCCACCGCGATGACGCAGTATCTCGTTCCGACCGCGCGCCCGGATTCCCGTCCACACCCTCGTCTCCTAGCTACGACCCTCGCCCTGCTCGCCGCCGCGCTCGGCCTGCTCGGCTGCGCGCCCGCAGCGAGAGAGGTTGACGGCGACCTCGCCTTCGTCGGCGCGACGGTGCTGCCGATGGTCGATCAGAGTCGCCTCGAGGACCACACCGTGGTGATCGCGGGCGGCCGCATCGTCGCGGTGGCGCCCTCCGACTCGCTGAGCTTGTCAGCGGACACCACGGTCGTCGATGCCAGCGGAAAGTTCCTGATGCCGGGCCTCGCCGAGATGCACGGGCACTACCCCCAGGACGCAGACAGCCAGTTCGCGCGCGACGTCTTGTTCCTCTACGTCGCCAACGGCGTGACGTTCGTGCGCGGGATGCAGGGCGGCCCGCAGCACCTGCCGCTGCGCGAGGCGATCGCGCGGGGCGAGGTGCTCGGACCGCGCCTACTGGTCAGCGCGCCGATGCTCCACGGCAACGCGGTCACCGATCCCGACCAGGCTGAGGCGCTGGTGCGCGAGGCCGCAGCAGCGGGGTTCGACCACCTGAAGGTCCACGAGGGCCTCACCCTCGAGGTCTACGATCGCATCGCGGCGACCGCGAAAGAGGTGGGGCTGCCGTTCTCCGGCCACGTCAGCAACCTGGTCGGTCTGCGCCACGCGCTCGAGCAGGGGCAGCAGACCATCGACCACCTCGACAACTACCTCGAAGCAATGGTCGGTGACGCGGACGCGGTCGCGCAGCTCGGTCTGTTCGAGCTGGGCACGCTCGCAGGCGAGATCGACGAGTCACGGCTCGACGAGGTCGTCGCGGCCACCGTCGAGGCGGGCGCCGGCGTGGTGCCGACGATGGCGCTCTGGGAGATCCTCTTCGGATCGAAGAGCGGCGCGGAGTGGCTCGAGCTGCGACCCGAGATCCGCTACGTGCCGGCGCTCATGGTGCAAGGCTGGGTCGCCTCCGCCGACCGGGGTGTGGAGCAGTTCGGCCAGGACCCCGAGGCGATCGCCAACATCTTGGCGCTGCGCAGGCGCGTCCTGCGCGCGCTGCACGAGGCCGAGGTTTCGGTGCTGTTCGGTACCGACTCGCCGCAGGTCTTCTCGGTCCCGGGCTTCTCTATCCACCACGAGCTGCAGGTCATGGTCGAGTCGGGGCTCACTCCGGCAGAGGCCCTCGCCACGGCCACGAGCGCAGTTGCCGACTTCCTCGACCTCGGCGACGAGATGGGCACGGTCGGTGAGGGCAAGCGCGCCGACCTCCTGCTCCTCCACGGCGACCCGACCGAGGACCTCGCCCACCTCGCTCATCGCGCAGGGGTGGTGGTCGCCGGGCGCTGGCTCGACGAGGAAGCGATCCAATCCGAGCTCGAAGCCATCGCCGCGCGCGCGACGACGAGCGAGTAGGTTCGAGCAACGACCTCGCGAGTCGCGCGACTCTACCGCGTCAGGCGAGCAGCCATGGTGGGGTCGACGCTGCGGGCCACGCCGAGACGATCGAGCGGGCCTCCGAGCCGTCGCGGCACAGACCAGGCGCCAGCCTTCAGCCCAGGCGTGTGAGAATCCGCCTGCTGGCTCGTGAAGAACCAACCGACTCGTGACCCGGGAGACGCGCATGACCACCGAGAGCGGCAACGTGGCAAGGACCGAGGTGGACGTGGTGGTGGTGGGCGCCGGCTTCGCCGGGCTCTACCTGCTCCACCGGCTGCGCAAGCTCGGCTATTCGGCGGTGGTGCTCGAGAGCGCCGCTGATGTGGGCGGGACTTGGTACTGGAACCGCTACCCGGGAGCCCGCTGCGACATCATGACCGTGGACTACTCCTACAGCTTCGACCCGGAGCTCGAGAAGGAGTGGCAGTGGTCGGAGAAGTACGCCACCCAGCCCGAGATCCTCGCCTACGCCAACTTCGTCACCGACAAGTACGACCTGCGCCGAGACATCCGGTTCTCCACGCGGGTGAAGCAGGCCCGATGGGACGAGGCGGCCAAGCGCTGGCGCATCAGCACTGGGACCGACTCGACAGGTGACGGTGCGACCGACGAGATCACCTGCCGGTTCTACGTGATGTGCACCGGCTGCCTCTCGGTGCCCAAGGACGTCGACATCGCTGGGATGGGCCGCTTCCGGGGCGAGGTGTACTTCACCAACAAGTGGCCGCACGAGGGCGTGGACCTCACCGGCCAGCGAGTAGCTGTGATCGGCACCGGCTCCTCCGGCGTCCAATCGATCCCGCACCTCGCCGAGCAGGCAGCCCAGCTCACCGTCTTCCAGCGCACGCCCAACTTCTCCCGACCAGCGCTCAACGGCCCGCTGCCGCAGCAGAAGCTCGAGGCCTTCGCCGCCGACCGCGACGCCTACCGCCACGCCGCCCGCTGGTCGCAGGCCGGTGTGCCGGTGTCGGTCGTAGAGCTCGGCGCCATGATGGTCTCCGAGGAGGAGCGGCGCGCGAAGTTCGAGGAGGTGTGGCGTTCCGGCGACCTGCTCGCCCCCTCCTTCGCCGACATGCTGACCAGCGCCGAGTCCAACGAGCAGCTCTGCGAGTTCCTCCGGGAGAAGATCCGGTCCATCGTGAAGGACCCGGAGACGGCCGAGGCGCTGTGCCCGAAGGACCACCACTACGGCACCAAGCGTCCCTGCCTCGACAGCGGCTACTACGAGACGTTCAACCTGCCCCACGTGCGGCTGGTGGACCTGCGCAGGACGCCGATCTCCACCATCACCGAGACCGGCATCGACACCTCGGCGGAGTCGCTCGCGTTCGACGTCATCGTGTTCGCCACCGGCTTCGACGCCATGACCGGCGCGCTCGTGGCGGTGGACATCCAAGGGCGTGACGGCGTGCCGCTGGCGCAGAAGTGGGCCAACGGTCCGCTCACCTACCTCGGCCTCACCACCTTCGGCTTCCCGAACTTCTTCATGGTCACCGGCCCCGGCAGCCCCTCGGTGCTCTCCAACATGATGGTCTCCATCGAGCAGCACGCGGAGTGGGTTTCCGACGTCATCGATCATCTCCGCAAGGCCGGGTTCGACACCATCGAGCCCACCCCCGCGGCCGAGGCGGCCTGGGTTCAGCACGTGAACGACTGCGGCGACATCACGCTGTTCCCGCAAGCCGCTTCCTGGTACACCGGCGCGAACGTGCCCGGCAAACCACGCGTGTTCCTGCCGTACATCGGCGGGGTCGATCGCTACCGCAAGGCGTGCGACGAGATCGTGGAGCACGGCTACCTCGGGTTCCGACTCGAGGGGCCGGGCAAGTCGCAGTGCAACGATGGCGTGATCCGCCGCGTGCAGCCCGACGTGACCCTGGTGCTCGAGCTCCTGGAAAGCCTGGGGCTTCCGCCAGTGGAATCGATGTCGCCCGCGGAAGCACGGTCGTTCTTCGATGCCTTGAACCTCCAGCGCCCGGCCGGGCCGAAGGTCGGCGAGATCGTCGACGGCACGTTCCTCGGCGCGGCGGGCGAGCTGCGCTACCGGCTCTACCGACCCGACACACCCGGCCCGCACCCCGTCACCATCTACTACCACGGCGGAGGCTGGGTGCTCGGCAGCCACGACTCCGACGATCCGCTCTGCCGCGACCTCTGCGTGCGCTCGGACTCGATCATCGTCTCGGTCGACTACCGCCATGCCCCGGAGCATCGCTTCCCGGCCGCCGTCGACGACGCCTTCGCCGCGCTGCAGTGGGTGTCGAACAACGCCGAGTCGCTCGGCGCCGAGCCCGGGCCGGTGGCGGTGGCCGGCTGGAGCGCGGGGGGAAACCTGGCCGCTGTCGTGTGCCAGCTCGCCCGCGACGCGGGCGGGCCCGCGATCGCCGGCCAGCTTCTGCTCACCCCAGTCACCGACTCCGACCTCGCAAGCCCGGCCTCGTATCTGGAGAACGCCGAGGGCTACGTGCTCACCAAGAACCTCATGCACTGGTTCTTCGACCACTACGTCGACCCGGCACGACGCACCGATCCGCGCGTCGCGCCGCTCCGAGCGACCGACCTCTCGCACCTACCGCCCGCCGTCATCGTCACCTGCGAATTCGACCCGCTGCGTGACGAGGGCGCCGCCTACGCGAAGGCGCTGGCGGCAGCCGGCAACGAGGTGCGACACATCTTCGGCCGCGGGCACACCCACACCTCGCTCACGATGGTCGACGTCGTGCTCTCGGGTGCGCCCTATCGGGAGCAGATGGCCGAGGCGCTGCGCGCCTTCCACCAGGTCGCCGTTCCCGCGTGAGCATTGATCCCCGCAAGGGGAGATCGACGCGAAGAAGCCACCGGCATCGAGGCTCGGGCACCTGCGGCAGCCGGTCAGCGCAGACGGGCGGCGATCCTCTCCACCGTATCCACCAGCGATTCGAGGCGCGCTCGCTCGATGCCCTTCGCCTGCGCGCTCTCCGCATCGAGCCCGGCGACAAGCGCCCGCAGCTCGGTCGAGGTCGAGCCGTCGTCGGTGCTCGTGCCACCGAGGATGGCGTCGGCTCGCTCGAGCGCGGCGGTTAGCGCCTGGGTCCGCTCCGTCGCAAGGCCACGGCTGCGTGCGAGCTGGTCGAGATACGCGCGCGCCACCACGGGGCTCGCGGGCCACTCGATCTTCCGCTGCTGCTGCACGTTCACGACGTCCGGCGCGATCAGCGCTGCCGCGTCGAGCTCGTTCTGCGAGAGGTGCTCGCTCGGCAGGAGCTTCAGCACGTCGAGGCCGCGGGCGATCTCCGTCCCGTAGATGAAGCCGTCGTACCAGTACGCCGACCAGTGGCCGCCCAGGATCAGCTTGTCGGCGCTGATCGGACCGCGGTCGAAGAACGCGATCTCCACGGGTCGCGCCGAATCGGTGAAGTCGAACACCGAGATGCCGCCCTGATACCACGCCTGCACCATGACGTCGCGCCCCGGAATGGGAACCAGCGATCCGTTGTGCGCTACGCAGTTCTCGCGGTCGCTCTGCGGAGCGGGCATCTTGAAGTAGCCGCGGAACTGCAACTTGCCGTCGGCGATGTCGAAGATCGCGTTCGCTCCCCAGCGCTTGGGATCGGACGCCCGACACCTGGGACGCATGCCGCCGCCCCACTCGTCGGTGAAGATGACCTTGGTGCCGTCGTGGTTGAACGTCGCCGAGTGCCAGTAGGCGAAACCCGGGTCGGTCACTTGATCGAGACGGACCGGGTGCACCGGGTCGGAGATGTCGAGGAGGATGCCGTTTCCGGAGCAGGCTCCTGCCGCGAGGCCGAGCTCGGGGAAGGTGGTGATGTCGTGGCACTGGTCGGTCTCGGCCGTCTTCTGGGTGCCCGTGCCGTGGGTGCCGCCTCGCCACAGGCCGGCGATGGCTCCGGTGTCGGGATCGGCGAAGATCCGCGGCCGGCTCACCACGCGTGCCTCCTCGGGTCTCGCTGTCGGGATCAGGATCACGTCGATGCTGAAGAGGGCGGTGCTCTCGTCCTCGCCGGGGTGCTTGTCCGAGCAGCCTGCGAGCTCTTCGCCGGAGCGCACCGAGCTGGTGCCCGAGACGTAGATGTAGATGTTGCCCTCGTCATCGGGATCGGTTACCACGGTGTGGGTGTGCGACCCTCGGCACGTCTGCACCGCGGCCACCTGCCTCGGTACCGCCAGGTTGGCGATATCGAAGATGCGGATGCCGCGGAAGCGCTCGGCGCTCATCGGCTGGGCGACCCCCTGTAGCCCGCAGTCGAGCCGGCCGCGCGTCTGCTCGACCGACATGAGGAGCAAGTCTCCGACCACCGAAACGTCGCCCTGACCGCCCGGGCACACCACGGAGCCGAGCAGCCGCGGCTGCGTGGGGTCCTCCACGCTGTAGCTGTTGAAGCCGTGGAAGTTGCCCTCGAACAAGGTGCCCCTGGCGAACGCCAGGTCGGAGTTCGCGAAGTTGAGGAGCGGGGCACCGCGCCGCCTCCGCGCTCTGTCTCGGTCCCGCTCGGTTGGCTCGGCGTCTCCTGCTGCCGTCTCGTCAGCGGCTTCGCCCGAGTCGCCCTCGCCAGGCTCTGCGGGCGCGGCCGACGGCTCCGGGTTCTCCTGCTCTCCATCCTGCTCTCTTTCGCCTTCCTCGCCCTCCTCCTTCCCGTCCTTGCGCTCGGGCGGCACCGGCAAGCCCTCCGGCGCGTCGGGAGAGAAGAAGCCGACGGGCTTGGGGAGCGCCGCTATGAGCTGCATGTTCCACGAAGCCTCACCCGCATCGCGGAAGCCGGCATCGAGACCGACCCTGGGGTCCGACGAGAGCGACTCGAGCATCGCGGCCATCCGATCGATCTCCGCGCTCTGATCGGATGTGACGTCGGTGGTGAACCCGAACATCGTCGATTCCTGGGCCCCGCCGGGGCTGTCGAGCAGCTCGTCGACCATGACCAGGGCGCCCTGGTGGTGCGCGATCATGAGCTCGAGGAAGAGGCGGTCGAACTCGCCTCCGCGCGTCTGTTCGAGCTGGCTCATCTGCTCGGCGGTCAGCATACCGGGCATCAGCTCCCCTTGGTGCGCGTGATGGGCATCGGCGCCCTGCGCGACATCCTGGTCGTGTTGCCGGAGCCACTCCTCCATCATCTCGATCTCGTCTCGTTGCGAGAGCTCGATGCGCTGCGCGAGCAGCCGCATCTCCTCGCTCTCGGTCCGTGAGGCGAGCAGGTCCGTCATCCGGATCGCCTGGGCGTGGTGGGCGATCATCCCCCGCATGAACTCGACATCGGCGGCGGTGTAGAGGATGCCCGCGAGATCCGAGGCCTCTTCCGCCGAGATCTCTCGGCTGGGTTCGCCGGGCGCGCCAGGCTGGATGATCTTGGGCTGCGTCTGGCCCTCCACGACGCCGCCGACTGTCACGGCGCACGCGACGGCCATGACGGTCAGAGCGAGGCGGGTAGTCGGGTGTCGCTGTCGACTCACGGGTGGATCTCCTCTCCGGTGCGATCCTAGCTTCCAGAGGGGCTAGCAGCCCGTGGTGAAGCCCGCGTGAGGCTGCGCGCGGGGATCTGCGGCCGCTGGCAAGGCGTGGCCGACGAACGCGATGCGGTGACATCGTGCAGGAGGCCCAACGCAGTCGGGGTCTCGAAACCCCCGCGCCCCAAGGGTGGGTGCAAGCAAGCTG
>DATLFI010000052.1:0-3068 GCA_035524895.1 Thermoanaerobaculia bacterium
CCGCTGGCGGCCGAGGTGGGCCATGAACCAGCCGAGCTCCATGATCACGTTCTGGCGGGCGCGGAAGCGCGACTCGATGTCGCCGCCCGCCTCGATCCGGTCGTCCGGGGTCATCAGGACGAAGGCGAAGGAGCAGGCCGACGCGTAGTATTCGAACTTCTCGACGATCGTCATCCCGCGATCGTCCTGGTCCTGGAGGACGATCGGCCGCAATCCCAGGCTGCGGATCAGGCGCTCGAGCTCGCGAGTCCGCAGCATGTCGTGGCCGTGGACGATGAACACGTCCCGGTTATCGGAGGATGCCAGGCCCGCAACCTCGCGGGTCACGTTCTCGATGTCCGAGAGGATCTTGTCCCGCGGGAACCCGAAGATCCACGGGCTGATCCGGATCTTGCAGACGATCTCTCCGTGATCGAACTCGAGCGTGGACTCCGCCCCGAGGCTCCGGATGTCGCAGACCAGCCCCTTCCACTCGAACTTCGTCACCAGGCCCGGAAGCCCGCTCATGAGCCCGCGCGTGGCGTCGATCCGGAACCGCTCGAAGGACTTCCGCGTCTTCTCCCGGAAGACGGTCCAGTCGCCCTCGGTGGTCTTCTCCATGCCCGAGCTGTCTCCGGGACCGAAACGAGAACCCAGCGCCCCTGCCACCTGGCGCGCTCCTCGCGCGTCGGAAGGAAGAGACCAACCTTCACGGTAGCTTGGCCCGGTCCTCGGCCCGATAGGGCTCCGGGGCCCATTTCGATCCAGGAATCGAAGCGGCATGACGAGGAGCCCTCGTTCGCCTCAGATCCGCGGCGGGTTCCAGGTCGAGCCGGCGAGGAGCGCCTCGAGGTCCAGGGCCACCGGCCCGGCCAGGAAGTCGTCCGGCACGCGGAGCCGGATGGTGCCGCCGCCGTCCTCGGGCCAGACCTCGTGCGACGGCCGGAACGGCGGGACGACGAAGATCTCGACCACGACCTCGGCGGCCCACTCCGACGGAGACGACAGCTCGAGCTGAGCGACGGTGAGGCGGCCCTGATCGTTGCGCGCGAGCGTGAGGTCGAAGCGCACCGGAAAGCCGGGGTGGGGGCCCAGGCCGTCTACGCTGTAGACCTCGATCACGAACTGGTCGGGCTCTTCACCGCGGTGGATCGCGACCTCGTTGTCCCCGGTGCCGCTGTCGTGGGGGAAGATGATCTCGGTGCGGAAGCGGAAGATCCGCCGGAGCACGGAGAAGACGAGGAGGTCCTCGTTGGTGACCTCGACGCCACAGGGCGTGGTGACGCCGAAGTGCCTGGCCAGGCCCGCCCGTCCGGTCGACTGGGCCCTACGGTCCAGATCGACCCGCAGGTTCGGGACGAAGTCGGGGTTGTTCGAGGTCAGGACGTCGAGCAGCAGTCCCGACGCCGCGAGGTTGCTGTTGGCCCCGTCTCGAGCCAGCCGTGCTCTTGAGGCGAGAGGCCGCTCCGGGTTGAGCGACACGGCGCGGTGCTCGAAGGAGAGGGTGGCGGCGAGATGGGTCTCGGCCACCCGCTCCTCGCCGAGCGGCTCCCCTTCGAAGGGCGTGGGCCACTGGTTCTCCAGCAGGAGGAGCCCGAAGTCCCTCGGCCCCTGGGGTGAGGCGAACAGGGTCCAGGGGCGCTCCAGTCTGGCGGCCTCGAACATGGTCATGAAGAAGAGCCAGAGGAACCGGTCGGTCTCGCAGGCGACCTGCTCGGCGGTGAGGGGACGGCCCAGGGGCTGGGCGACGGCGGCGGAAGCGACCGCCAGGGTCAGGACGAGCACGCCGACGGCGCGGAGGAGCTCTCTGAGACGCATCGCGGACTCCTTTCTCGGAGCATCTCGAATACTGGGCCATCCTATAAGAGCGCCGGGCCCGCAGGCTCACCTGCACGGGTGAGCGGCCGACCCGACCGGCTGTCGCCGGCCTGGAATCAGAGCTGGTCGTACTCCTCTGGCTCCACGTCGGGAAGCTTCGAGAGCGCGTCTTCGAACTTCGTCCGGCTCGCCCGGCTCGCCCGCTTCGCCAAGTACTCCTCCGTCATCAGTGCCGAGAGCTTCTCGGCAGCGGCGGTGGAGATGAACTGGTTGATCGAGATCCCCTCCCGCTTCGCAAGCTCGCGAATTTGCCGGTGGAGAGAATTGGGAAGCCTCACGCTCAAGGTGCTCATCGCAGGACTCCGATCTTCGTCAGAAACTCCTTGGGGGTCAGGGCTTCGAGGCCAAAGCGCCTCAGCTCCGGGCTGGGGAAATCACGCTTGTTGTACGTGATGATCGCCTCACAACGGCCGGCCACCGCGAGCTCGAGGACCATGTCGTCCCCCGGATACGGGAGCTGCGGCCGCCAAAGAAAGAACACCTCTTGCCTCAGGCCGACGGCACAGATGTAGTCGAGGATGTCGCCCAGGATCTTGCGTCTCACCGAACCTTCCGGAATGCCCCGCATCAGGGCATCCTCGTATTCGATTACCAGGGGCACCGACACCAGGACATCAAAACGCTGGCTGCCGATCAAGGAGAGCAGCTTCGCTGACGCGCCGCGTCCCGACTTGGACGCCGCCACCAGCACGTTGGTGTCGATCACGACCCTTGGCCCACCCACGACGGTATCGTATACGCTACCGAGGCCGAGGCACAAACAGCACCTCGCCAAGGCCCGCGCGCTCGCCTCGCGCAGACGAACGGCTATCGTAAGATCACGGAAGTACCGGCCGAACCTCCGAAAGGAAGCTCCGATGGTCACCCGCCCCGTCGTCTTCGTTCCCGGTCTGCCCGGATCGCACCTGAAGAAGGTCGCCACCGGGGATCTCATCTTCCTCGACGTCTCCGCCCTGCTCTTCCAGCGCGACCGGATCCTGCCGGACCTGATGGGGCCGGACGACCTCTCGGACCGCAGCGTGGTGCCGGCGCACCCGATCCGGAGCGCGGCGCGGTTCCTGGTCTTCGACCTCGCGAAGCAGGCGCAGTCGCTGTACGACGTCCTCCGCTCGATCGGCTACGAGACGGTGGAGCCGAACGCGCTCTTCGAGGCCCTGGGGTGGGACTGGCGAAAGCCGGTCGACGACGACCTCGTGCGCTCGAGCTTGCGG
>DATLFI010000053.1:0-3033 GCA_035524895.1 Thermoanaerobaculia bacterium
ACCCGTCGCAGGGCTCGCCGGCCCGGCGCTGAGGATGAAGAGCTCTTCCTGCGTGATGTAGTGCGCAATGCGGGTCCCTTGCGGCGTCTCCTCGCCGAGCGCGTCGGCAATGAGCAGCAGAGTTCTCGCCAAACGCTCTGGAAGATCGTGAGCGACGCAGCCGCCTACAACACCGCGAACACAGGCTATGGTTTCGTGGGTGACCCGATCCGGCCTGAGCCGGGGAAGTATTATGGGTATTTGATTCGAGCGGCGGCTTACTGAGAGAGCAACCCGTCCCACCGGACGCGGGGCGACGTCTAGCCGGCCTTCGGTCTCGATGTGCGCCAGCAGTCAATCCTGAGGCTGCCACACGCCGGAGACGATCTTCCTCACGGCGCATCGCGTCCTGGAGTTGCTCGCGACCACGCCCTGGCTTTTGAAGCTGTTACGCAAGCGATCTAAGGTCCGCTGAATCTTGACCGCCGAAGGGGAGGGACCCGCGCTACCGGGCGCCACACCGCGCACCGGCGCGGCATCGCGCACGATAACAGATGCGGTCGAGGGCTAGGACCCGGCCGCGAGGCGCTGGAAGCGAGGGTTTGTCCGCAGCGGCGCGAAGTTCGGGTCGATCCGGAGCCACCCAGGCGAGAGGTAGTACGGGATCTGGAGCAGCGGCTCAAGCCGGGCGAGCGCCTTCTCGGGCTCGCCCACGAGCAGGTAGATGCGCGCGAGCTGGTGCTGGAGATACGGGCCCAAGAACGCGTCCCTCGTGATCGGCTGGAGCGCCAGGCCCTGCTCGCCCTCGCGCACCGCCTCGGCCTTGTGCCCCAGGTAGGCGAGCGCGAGCCCAAGAGAGACACGTCGCTGCGCGTGGTCAGGTGTGTCCTTGAGCTGCTCCTCGAAAGCGAGACGAGCCGAGTCGGCGTAGACGCGCGCGCGCGCCTGGTCTCCCCGGAGCGCGTAGGCCTGGGCGAGCACGAGCCCCCAATTGCCACGGTCGTCGCCGAAGGCGTCCGGCCCAAGCCCGAGCAGGAGTGCCTGCTGGGCGTCGTCGAGCACCCAGACAAGGTCGAAGAACAACGCCATGTCGGCGACGAGCGCCACGGGTTCCACCTCCTTCGGCGCTGCCCGCAGCACTCCCCGCGCCCCGGCCAGGTCGCCTTGCGCGAGCGACACCATAGCCCTGCCCTGGATGATGCCGAGGTCAGCCGGCGCGAGCGCGAGCGGGCGGTCGTAGGCTGCGGCGGCCTCGGGGTAGCGGCGGAGCCAGAGCAGCGTGAACGCCCGGTTGCTAGCGGTGTTGGCCGAGCGCGGGTCGAGGGCTTGCGCGCGCGTGTGGTGCGCGAGCGCCTCTTCCCAGCGGCCGAGCGACTGCTCGACGACCGCCGTGCCGGCTAGCAGCTCGGCGTCGTTGGGCGCAGCGCGGAGTCCAGCCTCATACGCTGTGAGCGCGCGCGTGGGGTCCCTCAGCACAAACAACTGATAGTCACCGATCGCGAGCTGACTCTCGGGCCGGCCGGGCGCGAGCCCCGCCGCCCGCTCGGCCGCTTCACGTGCCTGTTCAGCCCCCATCGAAGTCGGCGTGCCTAGGTAGTAGTAGCGAGCGTGCGCCCTCCCCAGTTGCGCCCACGCCGGTGCGAAGGTGGGGTCGAGCGCCACCGCGCGCTCGTAGAACTCGATCGCCGTGCGGACTTCCGCGGGGACCCAGCTGGAGCCGTGCCAGGCCGCCTCGCCCCTGAGGTATGCGTCGTAAGCCGCGAGGTTTGCAGTGGGCATGGTTACCAGGGCTTGTCGCTGTTCAGCGCCTAGGGCCACGCCGAGCGCTTCTGCTACCCGTCCGGCGATGTCGGCCTGCACTTGGAAAACGTCGGTGAGGGCGGCGTCGAACGGTTCCTGCCACCTCATGGTCGGCTCGCGGCCTGAGGCGACTTCCACTAGTTCGGGGCTCACCCGCACCCGGCTCTGCCCGTCCGCTTCCTTCTGCCAGCGGATCTTCCCGAGGACGAGGTATTCGGCTCCCAGCTCATCGCCGATTTGCGCGAGGTCTTTCGGGCTCTCCTTGTACTCGGCCGAGCTCTGGGTTGCGATGACCGCAAGCCCGGGGAGGGCCGCAAGCTTGCCACGCACCTCGTCGGTCATGCCGTCGGCGAAGTACTCGTCCTCCGCCGCGCCGAGGTTCTCGAACGGCAGCACGGCGAGCACCTTGCTGTCCGTTGCATCGGTCCCGCGATCGTTCCGCCAGGCGAAGAGGGCCCCGAGGCCGAGCAGGAATCCCAGCGCCAGGATAGCGAAGGCGAGCGGGAGGCGGCGGCGCTGAACGAAGGGCGCGAGCCCCCGCAGGAGCCGCGTCTGCCTGGCCCGTTCCCAGAAATCCGCCTCCGCTGGCTCCGGCGGCTCACCGGTGGCCGCATATAGCCGCCACTCCCCAGGCACCCCCTTCAGCTCGTGAGCGCCCCGGTCCTCGAAGTTCCACCCCGATCCGGCCACGAAATCCCGGAGGGCGCTCGAGACCAGCACCTCGCCTGGGCCGGCATGCGCGGCTACTCGCGCCGCGGTATGCACGGCGATGCCCCCGATCGTCCCCTCGATCGCCTCAACCTCGCCGGCGTGCAGGCCGCCGCGGATCTCGAGCCCCAGCTCCCGCACGGCGTCGGAGACGGCCCGAGCGCAGCGGATCGCCTGCTCGGGTCGCTTGAACGTGGCGAGGAAGCCGTCGCCCGTGGTGCTCAGCTCGCGGCCGCCGAAGCGCCAGAGCTCCTGCCGCACCAGCTCGTGGTGCCGGCGCAGAAGCTCCCGCCAGCGGCGGTCGCCGAGCTCCGCCGCCTTCTCTGTGGACCCGACAATGTCGGTGAACAGAACCGTCACGAGATAGCGCTGCGACTTCACGACGGATTGCCTCTCATCGAGCTCAGGGGATAGGAATTTCAAACGTCATTTCTGGTGGCGTGGCGAAAGGTGCGGCCGGCGGCGCGTCGGCGTCAACGGTCTCGCGAACGCGTCCGGGCCGGTGGATGGGCGGCGGCCGGGTGCGAGGCGATAGCGCGTTGGGTC
>DATLFI010000054.1:0-2040 GCA_035524895.1 Thermoanaerobaculia bacterium
ACCGCATAACCTTCCGATCCAGGCAACGAGCTTCGTCGGCAGGCACGACGAGTTGGCTGCACTGACCGAGCTACTGCACTCCAGTCGCCTCATCACCGTCACAGGGGTAGGCGGCTCCGGCAAGACACGGCTCGCCCTCCAGGCCGTCGCGGCGCTCGTCCCCGAAGTCGACGCCGCTTGGTTCATTCAGCTTGGCGCCATAACCGATCCCGATCTCGTGGACGGCGCACTGCTTGATGCCCTCGGACTTGCGCAGCGCTCGGGTGTCACACCGCGCCAGGCCACGCTCAACCATCTCTCCAGATCCAGGTCGCTCATCCTCCTCGACAACTGCGAGCACCTCATCGACGCCACTGCGGACCTCGCCGCCGCCATCCTCGCCCGGGCACCCGACGTCACCGTCGTTGCCACCAGCCGTGAGTTGCTGGGCGTGTCCGGCGAGGTCGTCTTTGGGCTTCGTTCGCTGACGCTTCCGAAGGGCACCAGGAGGTCGATGTTGAGACACTCGCGCAATACGATGCGGTCCGACTCTTCACCGAAAGAGCGGCGGCTGTTCAACCCGGTTTCCGCCTCAGCTCCCAGAACGCCAAGGCGGTCGCGGAGATCTGCCAACGACTCGACGGCATGCCCCTCGCCCTCGAGCTGGCCGCTCCGCGGCTGCGCGCCTTCAGCCCTGAAAAGATCGCCACACTGCTTGACCAGCGGTTCCGGCTCCTCACCGGAGGCAGTCGCACCGCGGTTCCGCGCCAGCAGACCCTGACTGCGACGATCGAATGGTCCTATCGTCTGCTCACCGAGACCGAGCAGGCATTCTTCAACTCTCTGTCCGTGTTCCACGGCGGATTCACGTTCGAGGCCGCGGTCGCGGTCTGCACCGACGATCAGGTCGGTGAGCTGGAGGTCTTGGACCTTCTGCAGGCGCTCGTCGACAAGTCTCTCGTGGCTGCCGAGAGCGACGGTGGCGAGGTCCGCTATCGGTTGCTCGAGACGGTGCGACAGTTCGCCCGCCAGCGACTCGATGAGGCCGGCCGAGCCGAGGACACCCAGCGCCGCCATGCTCGCTACTTCCGCGATCTCGCCGAGGAGGCCAGCCGTCACGCTGTCGGCCCCGACGAGCTGGGCTGGCACCGGCAAATGCGGACAGACTCGGATAATCTCCGCCAGGCCATGACCTGGTGGCTTGAGGCGGCCGAGCCGGTGACCACGCTCGAGATGGCGATCGCTTTTGCGAGGTTCTCCCGCTGGTCCGAGGCGCTCTCGTGGGTCGAGCGCGCGCTTCAGTCTGCAGCGGATGACGCCGACAGATTGCTTCGCGCGCGAGCACTCGGGGCACGTGCGCAGCTTCTCGATGCCTCAGGCGAGCTGGACGAAGCGCTGGGGGATGTCAATCGAGCGATCGAAATCTTCCGTGAGCTCGACGCCGAAGGCGCGGGCCCCGCGCTACGCGGCCGCTGGGGGTTCGCCGACTCGTTCATCGTCCTCGCCGTCCTGCTCTTCCACCACGGCCGCGCGGGACCCAATAACGAGATCTTCACCGAGCTCGTGCAGGAAGGGCTCGAAGTCGCCCGCCGCCTCGGCGACCGACTGGCGATCGCTTCGGCCTTGGGCAACCTCGCCCACCACATGGATCCAAAGGGGGATCCCCAGCGGGGGCGCCAGCTGTTCGACGAAGCTGTCGCAGCAACACGTGCGCTCGGTTCGGACCTGATGATGGCTGGCCTCCAGCAGCAGCGGGCCTACTTCGAGTTCCAGAGCGGCGATGTCGAAGCCAGCCGCGACGCGTGGCGCGCAGCGATTCGACATGCCGAACATGCGGAGCAGGGAGGCATGACGCTCCTGTACCGGGCGTTTCTTGCCGCGGTCGAAGTCGAGCTCGGAATGGACGCCTACGATGAGTTCGTGGCAAACGCTCGAGCGGTGTTCAGTGACCCCGACGTTCGTGAAACGGCGTGGGTTTCGCAGTCACTGCTCGCCTTCTGCGCCGGCATCGACGCCTCCCGCGGCGACTGGGAGCGAGTCGCGGTGGCCGCAGGTGCTTCA
>DATLFI010000055.1:0-8845 GCA_035524895.1 Thermoanaerobaculia bacterium
GGCTGGGCACAGGTCCATGGCTGGCGCGGCAACACCTCGATCAAGAAGCGCATCCAGTACGACCTCTACTACATCGAGAACTGGAGCCTGGGGCTCGATCTGAAGATCCTCTGGATGACGCTCAAGACCGGCTGGCTGCACCACGCGTACTGACGGAGGATGGTGTGACGCGGCGGCGGTCCCTAGCAGCCCGTGGTGGAACCCCCGTGGGCTGCGTTGGGAGCGCCGTGGGGCCGGATGCTAGGCGCGCGAGCGGTGGCGATGCTGGGTCCATCGCTGAGCGAGCGTAACACCGCAGACGGCCCCACGCCGCCCCAACCGCTTGGGGCGCGGGGGTTTTCGGCCGCTGGCTGCGTTGGGCCTCCTGCACGATGGCACCGCATCGCGTTTGTCGGCCACGCCTTGCCAGCGGCCGCAGATCCCCGCGCGCAGCCTCACGCGGGTTCCACCACGGGCTGCTAGGGCCGGTGGGACATGCTGTGAGCCTACCGCGCCGGCCGATGACGACATGAACCCATTCGGTTACACTTCCGTATCCAGCGATGACGGGCTCCTGCCCTGGCACCCCATCGGGATGTCGATGCAGGACCGATGAGAGTTGCAACCCGGATCGGTCTGATTCGATGTAGAAAGCTGGACTGCTGGAGGTCGGCACGCGAGGGGCGTGCCGGCCGATAGGGTCCCCGGTCACCTTCCGAGGGCACACCATGGATTTTCTGCGCTCGCTCGCCGTCACCGTCCGCTCCCTGTCTCGCGAGAAGACCTTCGCGCTGGCCTTCGTGCTCACGCTCGGCCTCGGCATCGGCGCCAACACCGCCATCTTCAGTCTGGTCTACGGCGTCCTGCTGCGTCCGCTGCCGTACCCGGACTCCGACCGCATTGTCCATCTCGAGCAGGCGGCCAAGCGTCACGGCATGGAGAACATCAACTTCTCTTTCCCCGAGGTCGCCGACTACCGCGAGCAGGTCGCGTCGCTCGACCAGATCGTCGAGTTCGGCGACTGGACCTTCAACGTGCTCGGCCGGGGCGAGCCGCATCGCGCCGTGGCCGGTCTGGTGACGGCGAACTTCTTCGAGGTGCTGGGGATGCGGCCCGTGCTCGGGCGCACCCTGCAGGCCGAGGATCGCGTCCAGGGCGCGCCACCAGTCGCGGTGCTCACTCACGAGTACTGGCTGCGCGTCTTCGGCGCCGACCCGGGCGTGTTGGGTCAGTCGCTCGACCTCACCTCGAAGGTCGCCACCATCGTCGGTGTGCTCGAGCCCGGCGCCCACTACGCCACGCGTCGCCGCCAGGACTTCTACGCCAACTACACCACCAACGACCACTACAGCAGCGCGACGATGGAGGACGACCGCAAGCACCGGATGACCGACGTCTTCGCGCGCCTGGCGCCTGGCGCCACCGTCGAGGAGGCCGCGGTCGAGCTCAACCACGCGCTGCGCACCTTCCACACCGACCACCCCGACGACTATCCCGAGGCTATGGGGCTGGAGATCGTGGTCACTCCGTGGAAGGACGAGCTGGTGGCGCGGGCGCGGCCGACGCTGATCCTGCTGCTCGGCGCGGCCGCGTTCGTGCTGGTGATCGCGTGCGCGAACGTCGCGAACCTGACGCTGGCGCGAGCGCTGCGCCGCGAGCGCGAGCTGGCCGTGCGCTCGGCACTCGGCGCCGGGGGCGGACGGTTGCGGGCGCAGCTCTTCCTCGAGAGCCTGGTGCTCGCTCTCTTCGGTGCCGGCCTCGGTCTCGTACTCGCCTACGGCTTGCTCGACGCGTTGCGCGCCTACACCTCGCGCTTCACCAGCCGCACCGGCGAGATCGCGATCGACAGCGGCGTGTTGGCTTTCACGCTGCTGGTCGCGGTGCTCACCGCGGTCGCGTTCTCGCTGGTGCCGGGGCTCGTGCCCGCCCGGCGCCTCGGCGCGGCGCTTGCCGCCGGAGCGGCCCGAGCCACCGCCTCGGGCGCTCGACGGTTCCTGCAGCGCGCGCTGGTGACCAGCCAGCTTGCGGTGTCGTTCGTGCTGCTGGTTGGCGCGGGGCTCCTGGTGCGCACGCTCTGGAACCTGCACGCGGTCGATCCCGGGTACGAGCTCGATCAGGTGCTGAGCGTGGAGGCCCCGAAGGGGTTCGGCGTCGCGCCCTCCGAGGAGATGCGCCGCTTCTCGCAGGGCGCGGTCTCGAACATCATGTCGATCCCCACCGTCGACGCGGTGGCGCTGACCGCCACCGCGCCGCTCTCTGGCGGCGAGCGCTTCCCGATCCAGTTGCACGTCGAGGGCGTCGCGGAGGACGACCAGACGACGAGGGTGCCGGCGCTGTTCGAGACGGTTACCGCCGACTACTTCCGCGCGCTCGGCGTGGAGCTGGTGAGCGGCCGCGCCTTCAGCGAGGGCGACGACCCGCAGGCACCCAAGGTGGCCATCCTCAACGAATCGGCTGCCCGGCACTACTTCGGCGACGCGGATCCGATCGGCCGGCGCCTCACCTACAGCTTCGGCGGTGGCTTCGTGTTCGACGACTCCTGGCTCACTCTGGTCGGCGTCGCCGCCGACGCGCGGGTGACCTCGGTCGACCGGGGAGGCCAGCACGTCCTCTACCTGCCCGAAGCGCAGTCGTTCCCAGCGCAGACCGTGCTCGTGCGCACCCAGGGCGACCCGCGGCCGGTGACGCCGCAGGTGGTGGAGACGCTGCGCGCGCTAGACCCCGAGCGCCCGCTGGAGCACGTCTTCACCCTCGCCGAGCTGCGCGACGAGAGCCTGGCTCCGCAGCGCCTCAACGCCGTGCTCTTTGCCATCTTCGCGGGCCTGGCGCTGGCCATCGCCGCGGTCGGGGTCGCGGCGGTGCTTGCCTTCACCGTCAGTGCTCGCCGTCGCGAGCTCGGCATCCGCGCCGCTCTCGGCGCCGCGCCTGCGCGACTGCTGCGCCTGGTGCTGCGCGACGGCGGCTCGATGGCGGTCCTCGGTCTCGCCCTCGGCGCGGTCGGTGGCGTCGTGCTCACTCGCTTCTTGCAGGGGTTGCTCTACGAGGTCGAGCCACTCGACGCGCTCACCTTCCTCGCCGTCGGTGCGATCCTGCTGGTGGTCGCGCTGGGGGCTGCTCTGGTGCCCGCGCGATGGGCGACCAAGACCGCGCCGGTCGAGGTGCTTCGTTCGGAGTAACAGGCAGCGCAGGCTATTCTCGGCCTGACGAGGAAAAGGCGAGGCGACCGGCCGTCGAGGCCGTGCGCGCGTTCGGCTCGCCAGCCAGCCCATGGACCCAGCAACGACAGGACGGTTCGAGGCGGCCGTCGCCTTTGCGCGCGACATCCATGCCGGCCAAACGCGCAAGGGCGGGACCACGCCCTACCTCGACCACGTGCTCGTGGTCGCCGGCCACGTCGAGCGCCACGCTGGCACCGAGGACGAGCGCGTCGCGGCGGTGCTCCACGACACTGTCGAGGACGGCGGAGGCCTCCCGGTGCTGGACCGGATCCGTGAGCGTTTCGGAGTCCGCGTCGCCGGGCTGGTCGACGAGATGTCCGATTCGGTCGTCGACACCACCGCCGGCGAGACCAAGGCACCTTGGCGCGCGCGCAAGGAGGCCTATATCGCTCGGCTCGGCCACAAGAGCGAGTCCGCCGCTCTGATCAAGGCAGCCGACCAGCTCTCCAACCTCGGCGACTGCCTCGAGGACTACCGCAAGGTCGGCGACAAAGTGTGGCTGCGTTTCAACACCGGCCCCGACGACAACGCGAGCAAGCGCCGCGAATTGACGCTGTGGTACCACCGCGCGGTGCTCGCCGGGCTCCGTGCCCACGGCTTCGCGCGGACGCCCGCCATTCTCGACGAGGTCGCCGAGGTGTTGGACCGCCTCGAGCGCGAATCGGCGAGCTGAGTGGCCAAGCCCACGCCAGCCGCGTTCCTCTACTCCGCTGGACATCCCTTCGACTCCGGGTCCGTCAGCCGTCGAGGCTCTCGGGCTCCACGCGCATCCCGAGCACCTGCGCGCAGCTCCGCAGGCGCGGGTCTAGGCTCAGCAGCGCCAGGTCGGGAACAGCACGGGCCGCCATCAGCGCCGAGGCGAGATGGAGCGAGTCGAGCGTGCGCAGCGGCTCGATGGGGAACGGCTGCCGTGCACGCGCCAGCACCTCCGAGTCGAGGTGGAGCAGCACCCAGCGCGCTGTCGCCTTGGCGAGGGTGCGCGAGCGCTGCTCGGCGGCGCCGCTCTCGAGACCGGCGAGCGCCCACCCCCGCACCATGACGCGGTCACACTCCACCAGCGTGAGCTCCGAGCTCACGACGTGCGTCGCCGAGGCCAGCAGCTTGCGAACCCCGACGCCCTGCGGCTCGCCCCAGAGCCACGCGAGAACCGCACTGGTCTCGGCGTAGACGTTCAACGCTCGCCACGCAGCTCGTCGAGAAGCCGCAGCGCCTCGCCTGCACGCAGCACCGGTCGCTGCTTGGGATAGAGCTCGGAACGGTTCGGCCCGCCCAACTGCGCCTTGCCCTGCCGTGCAAGCTCCACGAGCCCCGGCGGGAAGTCCTCGTGCGGGTTCCGTTCCGGCGGGCCCAGGGTCGCCACCACTTCGCCGCGATCCGTGATCAGCACGCGCTCGCCGTTCCTGGCGAGCCGCACGAAATGGCTCAGCTTGTCTTTCAGCTCGCGGATGCCGGCGGTGTGCATGGGATCCTTGGGTTCTCGTGGTGCGTTGCTGGCAGATTGTCGCCACGTGCGGCCCGGGCGGTCAAGCAAGCACCCTCGGAGAACCAGGCTCCGCGCCCTGATCTTCGGCAGGCTCGCGCGCCCTACGTCCTCCCTTCAGAAGCGCACCGTGGGCGGCTCGTTCATCGCTTCCCCGCTGGCCGCTTGCGCACCGAGAGGGAGAGCGACTCGCTCCGCTCGAGCAGCGGCCGCAGCTCCGACCACCACCGTGGCGCCTCCTGCTCGAGCCGCCCTTCCTCTCGCCGCAGGAAGCCGGCGAGGCTCATCGCGTTCACCGTCTCCTTCACCAGCTCCGGCGCGCCCTCTTTGCAGAGCCGCACCACCGAGTCCTTCTCGTCGGTAGCGACCTTCCACTGCACCGTGCACTTCGGCGCGAAGACAAAGCGCTCGTGCTCCAGCGACTCGGTCCCGGCGGCCTCGAGCCGCGTCGCCAGCTCCTCCTCGAGCCCGTCGCGCTCCGTCTCTGCCTCGCGCAGCGCCGCCTTGATCTCTTCGACACGCTCGAGCGCGACGGCTAGGCGAGAGGCGAGGGTGGGGGTGTCGGGGGATGGGGACTGCGAGGAGGATTCGGTCTCGTTCGTCGAGTCGGCTGGCATGTTCAACTCCGAGCCGAAGCAGCCGGGCCGTCGTCGTGCGGCTGCCGAGCGCCGTGAAATCGCTCGACCCGCAGATCGCCGGCGTTGCGGCGCGCTCGCCAGAGGTCGTGCTGAGCCTGCTGCTGGAGCCAACTCTCGGCGCTGCCTCCGAAGGCCTCTGACAAACGGAGCGCCATCTCGGAGGAGATCCCGGCATGGCCGTTGAGGAGTTGGGAGAGCGTCTTGCGAGTGACTCCCAGGCCCGCTGCTGCGCGCCCGACGGTGAGCCCCAGCGGTTCCAGACACAGCAAACGGATGACCTCGCCGGGGTGCGGCGGCTCGTGCATCTGCAAGGTCTTCTTCGCCATGAGGCTCCTCGTCGTCAGTGGTAGTCCAGGTAGTCGACGTCGACGACGTCCTGCCCGTCGAACCGAAAGGTCACGCGCCAGCTCGCAGAAACGCGAACGGCCCAGTGCCCTCGAAGCCGTCCTTTCAGAGGGTGAAGGCCAATCCCAGGCAGATCCATGTCCGATGGAGAGAAGCTGGCGTGCAGCCGGGCCAGGATCAGCCGGAGTCTCTCGGCATGCTCCGGTTGGATGCCCCGAACGTCGCCGTCGACGAAGAGCCGCTTCAGTCCACGGTGCCTGAACCGGCTGATCACGAGGTCACGATACCCGTTACGTATCTGGTGTCAAGCGCTGTTGGCCGGCGGTGCAGTCCGCGCGTGGCTGCGGTTCGTCGACGGACCATGGACGACGGCTGACGACGGCTGACGAGCGGGTCGTGCGGCGCTCGCGACGCCCACCAGAGGTTGTTCGGAGCCCGCGACGTGCCAGACGCAGTGATTTGCTGTTATGGCATACGATGGTGGCAGTGCCTTTACCTGTTTCGCTCCTGTCCGCTGGCCTGGCAGTGCTCGCGCTCGTATCGGCGCCACCGCTCGGTGCCTCCACGAGCACCTCGATAGTCCCCTCCGGACGCTTCGTCTCCCTGGGTCCGGGCGCGGCACCCGTCGAGCAGGTGCTGGTGCACCCGGGGGCAGGGAGCCTGGTCTTCCTGCTGGTGCCCGAGCCGGGTAACGGACCGAGCCGCCTCTATCGCTCTCTCGACGGCGGTGCGACGTGGAGCGCGCCGCAGAGCGGCCTGCCGTACCTCCTGCCCTCCGGCGGCGCCGCCTTCGTTTCCTCGCGCATCCTCGTCGACCCGAGGTACCCGAACGTGGCCTACTTGGTGCGGAGCCACGGCGGCAGGTCATTCGGACCGCGACTCTTCGTCTACCGCAGCCACGATCACGGCGCGACGTGGTCGGCGATCCACCCCGGCCTCGATCCGCTCGGCGTCTTCGGCACGCTCGAGCTGTTCTTCCCACCTTCGTTCCCGAAGATCGCCTGGGCGCGGAACGTCGCGCCCGGTGGCACCCGTCTCTGGCGCAGCTTCGACGCGGGCATGCACTGGTTTCCCGAGCCGGAGCACGAGGAGCTGCCGGCGTGGGCGCTCGAGCCCCCGCCGCCGCTCGTGCGCTACCGCGTGGTATCCACGGCCAACTCGGTCGAGCGATCCGACGATGGCGGGCTGACGTGGCGACGAACGGGGACGACGCCGACCCATCCCGTGACGATCACTGCCATCGTAGGTGGCGCGCCCGACGGTCGCGTCTATGTCGGATCCGGAGACCTGGTGGCGAACCTCCCCGCGGCCGGTGTGTTCCGCAGCGACGACTCGGGCACGACGTGGGACCAGGTGGCTCCGCCGGATCCGGTGGTGCGCGATCTGGCATCAGCCGCCGACATCGAGGACCTCGTGCTCGCGGCGACCGGGAGCGGGCTCTACGTGTCGCGCGACGGCGCCGAGAGCTGGGAGTTGGCGCGCGCGGGGCTCGGGGGCCCGATCGCCGACGTCGCGCTGATGACTTCAGCGTCCGGGAGTGCGCTGCTCGCGGGCTCGTGGCGGTCGACGGACGGCGGCACGACGTGGTCGGGCGTCGGCGGCTCGGACGAGGCCCGGTTCGCGAACGGTGTCGACGGCGTCTACCGGATCCTGCCCGAGCCCGACGGTGCCGCTGCCACTCTGTGGCGCAGCGACGACGACGGCGCGAGCTGGGAGAGTCTGGAGGTGGCGCGGTGCCACGCCGTCGCTGTGCTGGTCGAGCCGCAGAGTCCCGACGACGGCAACCGCGCGCCTCGGCATGACGTTCGCGGGGCCGGGTCCGGCGCAGAGTTTTTGAACCTTGCCCTGCTCGCCGGAGCTCCTCAGCCCCTGCTCTGCGTCGAGCTCGTCGGCTCGCCAGCGGAGCTGATCGTCCGCCGCAGCGACGATCGCGGCGAGACGTTCCTCGAGCTGGCGCGTCTGCTTCCGGCGGCCGGCGACGAGCCGGTCGAGATCGCCGGGCTCCGGGCGGCGCGGCTTCCGAACGGTGGTGTCCGCATCGCGGTGGTGGTGAACCGGGGGCTGCCCAACGTTGGCGGCACTCCTTGGGTCGCGACCAGCGGTGACGGCGGCGCCGGCTGGCGCACCTCGACGATCGGCTCCGGAGGTGCGACGGCTGACGGCCTGCTGTTGGCGCGGGGTGGAGAGCGCATCTTGCTCGCGACGTCGGCGGGCGTGCTGGCCAGCGACGACGGCGGCGAATCCTGGGCGAGCGCGAACCGCGGGCTCGAGCTGGCAGGCCCGATCACGGCGCTCGCCGAGGTCGCCGCCACGGGCGAGCTCTTCGCCGGCGCGACGCAGTCGCTCTACCGCAGCCGCGACGCCGGCGCGACTTGGCAGCGCTTCGACGAGGGCGCGCGAGGTGCCAGGGTCCAGGCCATCGAGGTCGACGACGAGGGAACGCTGCTGTTGCTCGCGACCAGCCACGGCGTGCTGGCGCGACGCCTGGCCGGGGGCGCGTGCGTCGCGAGCGAAGCGACGCTGTGCCTGCACGACGGCGCCTTCCGCCTCGAGGTCGCCTGGGAAGGTCTCGGCGCCGGGACCGGCACCGGTCGCGCCTCGCCGCTCACCACCGACACCGGGGCGTTCTGGTTCTTCGACTCGCAGAACGTCGAGCTGGTGGTGAAGGTGCTCGACGGCTGCGCGCTCAACGGGCACCAGTGGGTGTTCGCGACCGGGCTGACCGACCTGGCGACCGACCTGCGTGTCACACGCACCGCCGAGGGCGCGTCGCGGCAGTATCGGCGGCTCATCGGGGAGCGCTTCCGCCCGGTGCTCGACGTCGAGGCTTTCGACTGCCCGTGAGGTCGTGGCCACATCCGGCGCGATAGCCTCACGGGAAGGAGAGGAGGACGGGTGGTCGAGCGCGTGGTGATGGTGAGGCTTCGGCCCGACTACCGCAAGAGTGCTGCGCTGGTGGCCCGGCACACCGCGGAGGTGCTCGGCGCGGTCGCCGAGTTGCGGGGGATTCGGGTCGGGGTGCCGGCCGACGAGCGCACGCGCCGCGACTGGGACGTCGCGATCCTGCTCCGCTTCGACGACCTCGCGGCGGTCGAGCGCTACCGCGCCGGCGAGATCCACCGCAAGTACTTCGACGTCTACCTGCGGCCCATGCTGGAGACGATCCGCGTGTGGAACTTCGACGC
>DATLFI010000056.1:0-2404 GCA_035524895.1 Thermoanaerobaculia bacterium
ATCAGGCCGGCCAGGTCGTCGCTCTCCTCTTCCGCGGCCGCCCACACCGCGAGCATCGCGTCGACGTCGAGGCCGCTCTCCAGGTGCAGCTCGTCGTCTTCTCCGCCCCGAAAGCTCACGGCGAGCGCGGCGAGCTCCCGGGCCTCGTCGTGACTCAGGGTCTTCTTCTGGGCGAGCCGGTACAAGGTCTCGGCCTGCGCGTCGTCGAGGTCGGCGGCGAGCTCCTCGATCTCGCGTCGTTCCTCCGCCACCGCCTCGTCCGCCTCCGCCGCCGTCTCGTTCACCGCGGCGAATCCCGGCCCGCTCTCCTTCTTGCCGAAGACGAGCGCCGTCGACGGCCAGAAGACTCCGATCAGGAGTGGGCGATAGCCCGGCGGCAGCGGCAGGCCCTGCTCCACGCGGAGCGCGCGGTACCCCTCGATGAAGTCCTCGTAGCGTTCCGTCGCGACCGTCCAGTCGTTGTTCCAGCCGTGAGAGAACAGGAAGACGTCGCTGTGCGAGCCGCTCCGGAGTGTCTCGATCAGGTTCTTGCGCGTCTCCGGTCCCTGGCAGATCCCCCGCTTGTCGAAGGGGATGATGTAGTAGGGCATGTCGACGCCATCGGCGAGCTCGATTGTCCGATACGGTCCTGCCGGAAGTCGGTCAGTCATCGTTCGTATTCCTATATGCGAAGGGAACGCTGCGGCTCGGCCGTGGAGGACTGACGATGCTCCTCACGGGCGGAACGCTCCCCGATCCCCTGTCGTCGATCGAGGATCTGGTTGGAGCGGACCTTGATCGAGAAGCTAGCGCCTTTTCCCGAAGACTTCCATAGAGGCTTCGACCCGGGCGATATACCACCGGAAGCACCCGCTCTCCTTACCTTTGCTCGATGCCTTGGCATCGTCGAGACGAAGCGCGATGATTGACGCGTCCTCTCGACCGGCTGCTATGGGAGTTGCCATGCGGGAGCGTCGCCGACCTCGGGAGTATCGCGCTCGGCCATGATGCTGTCGTTCCTCGCAGCGAGCACCTCCGCTTCGGCGCAACAGCCCACCCGAGGCTGGCCCAGCGAGGACGTCGCGCTGCCGTTCGCGGAGCCCGCGGTCCACGCGATGGCCTACGACTCCGGGCGGTGGGAGGAGCTGCGCTCCAACGTCAAAGAGGCTGTGGGTGCCTTCTACTTCGACTCGGCCAGGCCGCCGCAGGTGAGGCTCCATCTCGTTCGTGACGAGGTCCTCGCTCTGGGATGAAGCTCCCGAGGGATCTCTCCGGTCAGGCCCTCATTCGACACCTCTCCGCGCCTGGGGCTACCGGGTCGTGAATCGCGCTGGGAGTCATGTCACCCTCGAGAGGCGGGAGCCGGAGAAGCACCGCGTCGTGGTGCCTGATCACCCGACACTCCGCGTGGGCACGCTGAATCAGATCTTGCGGGCGGTGGCTGACCACAAGGGTGTGACAAGGTCGGATCTCCTCGAGGATCTCTAGGTCGACTAGGCCAGCGGGAAGTTCTCGCCTGCCCGCGGCAGGCGGCGGTCATTGGCCTCGCGCAAGCGCGAGACCAAGGCTCACAAAACGGTCAAAGTTCGATCAAGCCGCTGCGCTCGCCCAGAGAAACGGCTGTGGCCTGTTCGACCCAGCCGCGCCCGCTTGCGGGCTTGCGGCACACGAGTGATCGGCTAGCGGGCTCGTGGATGACCGCCCCGCGATCTCGCTGCTCGTTGGGGAGTGGTGAACACCACGAGCCCGCTAGCTCTTGAAGAGCGCTGTGCGGTCGACCCGTTCCCTTAGTGGGACTGGACTGGACAGTTGGACGGCTCCCCGTCCGACCTCGGAATCACACGACGATCCGCCTGGCACCAGCTTCGGCGCCAGTGGCAAGATCACCGTCGGGGCGAGTCGGCTGGACTCCTCGAGTCTCGAGGCTTCCAGGCATTCGGTTGTCCGTTTCACCGCTGAGAGGAGCCTGACATGGCTGTCGTTCTCTTCGTACGTGTCGAATCCGACCTCGATTCCGACGAGCTCGATCGTCGAGTTGAGGAGCGCCGGCCACAGTTCCTGGAGGTACCCGGCCTGTTGCAGAAGATCTACGGTCGCGACGCGACTGGCGCGTATTGCGGCATCTATTTCTTCGAGGACCGGGAGGCGCTCGCCGCGTTTCGTGATTCCGCGCTGGCGAAGACGATCCCTTCGGCCTACGAGGCGCGCGAGATCCGTCGCGAGGTCTACGACGTGCTCTTCCCTCTGCGCCCGGAGCGAGGGCTGTTCGCCGCTCGGTGGAAGGAGGGTTGAGTCGACGGCGGGCGCGGTGGCCGTAGGTCAGGCCCAGCGGTTGCTCGCCCTTTCGGTTGCGAGTGCCTCAGTCTCCTGACCGTGCTCCGTTTCCCGCCGCCGCTCGTCGAACCGGACGTGCGGTTCTCCCGCA
>DATLFI010000057.1:0-17176 GCA_035524895.1 Thermoanaerobaculia bacterium
CCGCGAGAACGGGTTCCTGGGCTCTTCCGATGAGGTCTTGCTGAGCGGCATCCGATGAGTCGGCGGGCGCACCGAGCTACGGACAGACGGAATCGAAGCGTAGAAGTATATCCCCAAAAAGGCGCCAGGGGAACGGATGCCCGACAGGAAACCCAATCCCGGCGGCCGGAGGACGGGTGATCGGCTGGAGGCTTGGCTTGACACGCGCCGACGCGATGATCTACGGTCCTGAGCTCGACCCCGCGCAATCATGAGCCCACGCCGCCTCGCTCCTCGTCTCAGCTCCCGCCGCGCCGTTGCGCGGGCGCTGGCGTTGGAGCCCGTGGCCGGACGGTCGATCGACGCGATCGTCATCGGCATCGTCGCGCTCCTGGTCCTCCTGCTTAGCAGCACCGGGGGCCCGTAGCGATCGCCGAACCCAAGAGCGAGCTACGAGCCCCCAGGACCCCCTGGGGGCTTTTGTTTTTGAAGAGGCAAACCACACATGTCCGACAACCGCGCGAAGTGGGTCTACATCGACGGCCGATGGACGCCGTGGGCGGATGCCACGGTTCACGTCTCCACGCATGCCCTGCACTACGGCTCTAGCGCCTTCGAGGGGATTCGTTCCTACGAGCAGGCCAGCGGCGGCGCGGCGATCTTCCGGCTCGAGGCCCATATCCGCCGCCTGTTCGACACCTGCAAGCTGCTGCGCATGCCGATGACCTGGACGCCGGTCGAGGTCGAGCAGCTCTGCGTCGAGGCGGTCTCGCGGAACGGATTTCTCTCTTGCTACATCCGGCCTCTGGTCCTGCGCGGTCCGGGCGGCTTCGGCCTCTACCCGATGAGCTGCCCGGTCGAGCTGGTCATCATGGCCGCGGAGTGGGGGCGCTACCTCGGCGCCGAAGGAATCGAGAACGGCGTCGACGCGATGATCAGCTCGTGGCGGCGCTTCAACGCATCGACCGCGATGCCGCTCGGCAAGATCGGCGGCCAGTACGTCACGAGCCAGTTCGCGTCGATCGAGGCGCGTGACGGCGGCTTCGGCGAGGCGATCCTGCTCGATTCGGTCGGCAACGTCAGCGAAGGCGCAGGCGAGAACCTGTTCGCGGTCAAGGACCGCGAGCTGATCACGCCGCCGCTCGCCGCTTCGATCCTCGGCGGCATCACGCGCGACTCCGTGATCCGCCTCGCGCGTGATCTCGGAGTCCCAGTGACGTTCCAACCCGTCAGCCGTGACATGCTGTACGTCGCCGACGAGCTCTTCATGACCGGCACCGCCGCCGAGATCACGCCGGTCCGCTCGGTGGATCGGATCGCCGTCGGCACCGGCCGCCGCGGCCCCATCACCGAACGCGTCCAGCGAGCCTTCTTCGCTCTCGTCGAAGGTCGCTCCCAGGATGTCCATGGCTGGCTCCGCGCCGTGCCAGCGGCGCAGGAAGCCGTTGCACCCCCTCAGGAGACGACAGCATGACCGCTCCCACGACCACGCGAGACCCGCGGCGCCCCGAGCCCGACGACGCCGACGCGCCGCGCCGCGCCAGCGCGGCCCGCACCATCACCGGCGCCGACGTGGTGTGCGAGACGCTGCAGCTCGAGGGCGTCGACCTGCTCTACGGCTACCCCGGCGGCGCCATCCTGCCGACCTACGACGCGCTCACCAAGTACCCGGACCTGCACCACGTGCTGACCCGGCACGAGCAGGGCGCCACGCACATGGCGGACGGCTACGCCCGCGCCACCGGCAAGGTCGGAGTGGTGATGGCGACCAGCGGGCCGGGCGCGACCAACCTGGTCACCGGCCTCGCCACCGCGATGATGGACTCGACCGCCCTGGTCGCGATCACCGGTCAGGTGCCGACGGCGATGATCGGCACGGACGCCTTCCAGGAGACCGACGTCACCGGCATCACGCTGCCGATCACCAAGCACAACTACCTGGTGACCGACGTGGGTGAGCTGGCCGACGTGCTGTGCGAGGCCTTCCACATCGCCCGCACGGGACGCCAGGGCCCCGTGCTGGTCGACATCGCCAAGGACACGCAGAACGCCAAGGTCTCGTTCGATGCCCAGGAATACCTCGAGCGTCGCGAGAAGATCTCTCTTCCGGGCTATCGACCCGCGCGCCACACCCGCGAGCAGGTCACCGCCGCACTCGACCTGATCCGCCGCTCGCGGCGACCGATCATCCTCGCCGGCCACGGCGTGCTGATGGCGGGTGCCACCGAGGAGCTGCGCGTCTTCGCGGAGCGAGCGCAGATCCCGATCGCGCTCACGCTGCTCGGCAAGGGCGCGATTTCCGAGGATCACCCGCTGTGCCTCGGGATGATGGGCATGCACGGCGCCGCGGAGGTCAACCATGCGATCCAGGAGGCCGACCTCCTGCTGGCCTTCGGCATGCGCTTCGACGACCGGGTCACGGGCGATCTCAAGAGCTACGCGCTCGGCTCGCGCAAGATCCACGTCGACATCGACCCGTCCGAGATCAACAAGAACGTGACGGTCGATGTCGGCATCGTCGGCGACTTGCGCGGGGTCCTCGCCGAGATGCTGCCGGAGCTGGAGCGACCGCCGTCGCCGGACTGGCTGGCGCGCATCGAGGAGTGGCGTTCCGACTCGCACCGCCGCGACATCGTGCTGTCCGCCGAGCGCAAGCGCGCCGGCGGCGGGACGGACGACGGCAAGCTCTACGCCGCGCAGGTCATCCGCGATCTCTACGAGCTCACCGACGGCGATGCGCTCGTGGTCACCGATGTCGGCCAGCACCAGATGTGGGAAGCGCAGTACTACCGGCACCACCGCCCGCACACGCTGATCACCTCGGGCGGGCTGGGCACGATGGGGTTCGGCCTGCCGGCGTCGATCGGCGCCAAGATGGGACGTCCGGAAGAAGAGGTCTGGGCGATCGTGGGCGACGGCGGCTTCCAGATGACCATGATGGAGCTCGCCACCGCGGTGCAGGAGCGCGTGCGGGTCAACATCGCGATCATCAACAACGGCTATCTCGGCATGGTGAGGCAGTGGCAGGAGTTCTTCTACGAGCGCCGCTACAACCAGACGCCGATGTTCAACCCCGACTTCTGCCGCATCGCGGAGGCCTACGGAATTCCGAGCTTCCGCATCCGGAGCCGCGCCGAGGTCGCGCCCGCCGTGCGCGACGCCCGGAATCTCGAGGAGGGTCCGGCGCTGCTCGAGTTCGTGGTCGAGCAGGAGGACATCGTGTACCCGATGGTGCCGTCGGGTGCGAGGCTCGACGACATGATCCGTCGTCCCATGGAATAGCCCGGGCCTCGTCCGCCGCAAGACGCGTCAGCAAGGAACCAGCAACAGGAACACCGAACGATGCCCCAACACACGCTATGCGCTCTGGTCGAGAACCGCCCTGGTGTCCTCGCCCGCGTCGCCAACCTCTTCCGCCGCCGCAGCTTCAACCTCGACAGCCTGACCGTCGGCCGCACCCAGCGCGACGACCTGTCGCGCATGACTCTGGTCATGGAGGGTACCCGCGAAGAGGCCGACCGGCTGGAGAAGAATCTCTACAAGCTGGTCAACGTCATCCAGGTCGAGCACCTCAGCGACTCGCCCGCCGTGGTGCGCGACCTCGCGCTGATCAAAGTGCGGGCCGATCCCGAGAAGCGCCAGGAGGTCACGCACCTGTGCGAGATCTTCCGCGCCCGGGTGATCGACGTCGCCGCCGACACCATGATCATCGAAGCCACCGGCGACGAGCGGAAGATCGAGAACCTGATCGACCTGTTGCGACCCTTCGGCGTCATGGAGATGGTACGCACTGGCGCGGTAGCGCTCGGTCGCGGCGAGCACACCCTGCGCGATGACGCCTACCGTCCGAACGTTCCGACGGCGGCAAAGGCGAGCGTGCTGTGAGCGACGGCACCGACCATACCGACCATCTCGTCGTCCGAACCATTCGACCTGTCCGACCTGTCTGACCCAGCCACCCAGGCAATCCAGGAGACCCCTCCCCTATGCCCGTCAAGCTCTACTACGACGCCGACGCCGACCTCGCACGGCTCGCCGGCAAGACGGTAGCCGTGATCGGCTACGGCAGCCAGGGCCACGCGCACGCCCTCATCCTGCGCGACAGCGGCGTCGCCGTGGTCGTCGGCCTGCACGCCGGAAGCCGAAGCCGTGCCGCGGCACGAGCGGAGGGCCTAGAGGTGCTCTCGCCTCGCGAAGCAGCCGCCCGCGCGCAGGTGGTGATGATCCTCGCCCCGGACACGGTGCAAGCCTCGCTCTACCGTGACGAGATCGCGCCGAGCCTCCAGCCCGGCGACGCGCTCTTCTTCGCGCACGGCTTCAACGTCCGCTACGGCCAGATCTCTGCCCCCGCCGGCGTCGACGTGGCGCTCATCGCGCCGAAGGCCCCGGGGCACCGCGTACGAGAGGTGTACCGCGACGGCGGCGGCACGCCAGGCCTGGTGGCGGTCGAGCAGGACGCGAGCGGCCACGCTTTCGAGCTGGCGCTCGCGTACGCCAAGGCGATCGGATGCACCCGAGCAGGGGTGCTGCGAACCACCTTCGCCGAGGAGACCGAGACAGATCTGTTCGGCGAGCAGGCCGTGCTGTGCGGCGGCGCCTCGGCGCTGGTGCGCGCCGGCTTCGAGAAGTTGGTCGCCGCCGGCTACCAGCCCGAGGTCGCGTACTTCGAGTGCCTGCACGAGCTCAAGCTGATCGTCGACCTGATGTACCAGGGTGGGCTCTCTTACATGTGGTACTCGGTCTCCGACACCGCCGAGCACGGTGGCTACGACGCCGGGTCGAAGGTGATTGGCGAGGCGTCGCTGCGGGCGATGGACGAGATCCTCGCCGACATCCAGAGTGGTGCCTACGCCGAGCGTTGGATCGCGGAGAACCGCAACGGCCGTCCCAACTTCAACCGGCGGCGCGCCGCCGAGCATGCGCATCCGATCGAAGAGGTGGGCCTGCGGCTACGCCGGCTGATGCCGTTCCTCGGCGCCAAAGAGTTGCGGCAGGAAGTAGTGACGGAGACCGAGGTTGCGGAGATCCGCAGCTAACCCACGACCGGTGACCCTACCGGGAGAACAGTCCACCGGAGCGGACCATGAGCGAGACCACCACCAACCCTCCGTCCGACACCGTCCGCATCTTCGACACGACGCTGCGCGACGGCGAGCAATCGCCCGGCGCGACCATGAACAGCGCCGAGAAGCTCGAGGTGGCGCGGCAGCTTGCGGTGCTCGGCGTCGACGTGATCGAGGCTGGGTTCCCGGCCGCGAGCCCCGACGACCTGGAAGCGGTTCGCCGCATCGCGCAGGAGGTGGGCAAGAACGGCGGCCCCGTGATCGCCGGGCTGGCGCGCTGCTGGCGCGACGACATCGACAAGGCTTGGCAGGCGGTGCGTGAAGCGGCGCATCCGCGCATCCACACCTTCCTCGCGACCTCGGACCTGCACATGGAGCGCAAGCTCGCCATGACGCGTGAGCAGGTGCTGACACAGATCGAGCACATGGTCAGCTACGCGCGCAGCCTCTGCGACGACGTCGAGTTCAGCCCGGAGGACGCCTCGCGGTCCGAGCTCGACTTCCTGGTGCAGGCCTGCCGCATCGCGATCGAAGCCGGCGCGACCACGCTCAACATCCCTGACACCGTGGGCTACGCCATGCCCCTGGAGTACGGCGAGCTGATCGCCGAGCTGATCGCCCGCACCCCGGGCGCGCGCGGTGTGGTCTGGTCGGCGCACTGCCACGACGATCTCGGCTGCGCCACCGCCAACACCCTCGCGGCGATCCGAGCGGGCGCCCGTCAGGTCGAGGTCACCATCAACGGCATCGGCGAGCGTGCCGGCAACACCGCGCTCGAGGAAGTGGTGATGGCGCTGCAGACCCGGCCTCGCTTCTACGGCGCAGGCACCCGCATCCACGCCGGCGAGATCTACCGCACCAGCCGTCTGGTCGCGAACTACACCGGTATCGCGGTGCCGCGCAACAAGGCGATCGTCGGCGAGAACGCCTTCGCGCACGAGGCCGGCATCCACCAGGACGGCATGCTCAAGGACCAGCGGACCTACGAGATCATGACGCCGCAGACGGTCGGCCGCAGCCGTAGCGAGCTGGTGCTGGGCAAGCACTCCGGCAAGCACGCGTTCAGGATCCGCATGCAGGAGCTCGGCTTCGAGCTCGACCGCGACGAGCTGCGCGACGCCTTCCAGCGCTTCAAGGCGCTGGCCGACCGCAAGAAGGTAGTCACCGACGCCGACCTGCAGGCGCTCGCCAACCAGGAGATCCTCGCTCCCGAGGAGATCTTCGTGCTCACCGACCTGCAGGTCTCCTGCGGGCGCGGCATGCCCACCGCCACGGCACGCTTGCGCGGTCCCGACGGCCGCGAGTACGTCGAAGCACAGGTCGGCACCGGCCCGGTCGACGCCGCCTACCGAGCCGTCGACGCGATCGTCGAGGCGCCCTGCACTTTGCTCGAGTACAGCGTCCACAGCGTCACCCAGGGGATCGACGCGCTGGGCGAGGTGACGGTGCGCATCGAAAGTGGCCGCGAGAAGGGCCGCGTCTTCGGCGGCTATGGCGCCGACACCGACATCATCGTCGCGAGCGCCAAGGCCTACGTTTCCGCGATCAACCGCATGCTCGCCGCGATCGGCACCAAGTACACGCGGCCCGAAGGCAAGGCGGCGACGCTGGACGGGGCGCAGGGGGCGAGGGGAGAACGGGGAGAAGAGGGAGAGGAAGTCGACAGGCAGCAATCGGCGGTCGCCCACCGCAACTGACGATACCGGCGGACTGCTGCACGCTGCACGCTGCACGCTGCACGCCGACTGTTACCCATGCCTCTCACCCTCCTCGACAAGATCTGGGACCGCCACGTCGTCGTGGCACCGGCCGAGCCCGGTCTCCCAACGGTGCTCGGGATCGACCTCCACCTGGTGCACGAGGTCACCTCGCCGCAGGCGTTCGCCGAGCTCGAGCGGCGCGGGCTGCGCGTGCGCCGTCCTGACCTCACCCTCGCCACCATGGACCACTCGACGCCGACCGATCCGACGATCGATCGCGCGGCGCTGCGGGTTCTCGATGCCGCGGGAGCGGCGCAGCTCGACCGCCTCGAGGAGAACTGCGCGCGTCACGGTGTGCCGCTGTATTCCCTGGGCGACGAGCGCCAGGGCATCGTGCACGTGATCGGTCCGGAGCTGGGCGTCACCCAACCGGGCATGACGATCGTCTGCGGCGACAGCCACACCAGCACCCATGGGGCGTTCGGCGCGCTGGCCTTCGGCATCGGAACGAGCGAGGTCGCGCACGTGCTCGCGACCCAGAGCCTGCTGCAGCATCGTCCCAAGAGCTTCGAGGTCCGGATCGAAGGACGACGACAGAGCGGCGTCACCGCCAAGGACTTCATCCTGGCAGTGATCGCCGAGATCGGAATCGACGGTGGCACGGGCCACGTCTTCGAGTACCGCGGCCAGGCGATCCGCGACCTCGACATGGAGGGCCGCATGACGGTGTGCAACATGTCGATCGAGGGCGGCGCGCGCGCGGGTCTGGTAGCGCCGGACGAGACCACCTTCGACTGGCTCCGCGGCAGACCGTTCGCGCCGAAGGGAGCGGCGTGGGATGCCGCGCTCGAGGACTGGCGCGCGTTGCCGACCGACGCGGGCGCCGCGTTCGACCGCAGCATCGCCCTGGACGCCTCGCGCATCGAGCCGATGATCACCTGGGGCACCAACCCCGGGCTCGCGATCTCCATCCGCGGGCGCGTGCCGGCCCCGGCGGAGTTCTCCGATGGCGCACGCGCGACGGTCGAGAAGGCGCTCGCGTACATGGCGCTGGAACCGGGCGAGAACCTGCTCGGCCGCAAGATCGACGTGGTCTTCGTGGGGAGCTGCACCAACTCCCGCCTCGGTGACCTCCAGGCCGCGGCCGGCGTGATGCGTGGTCGCCGCGTCGCGCCCGGGGTGCGCATGCTGGTGGTGCCGGGCTCGCGCCGCGTGAAGCGCCAGGCCGAGGAGCAGGGCCTCGACCGCGTCTTCCGGGAGGCGGGCGCCGAATGGCGAGAGGCCGGCTGCTCGATGTGCCTGGCGATGAACAACGATCGCCTCGAGCCGGGCCAGTACTCGGTGTCGACGACCAATCGCAACTTCGAGGGCCGCCAGGGACCCGGCGGGCGCACGTTCCTCGCCAGCCCCCTGACTGCAGCCGCGAGCGCCGTCGCGGGCCGGATCGCCGACGTGCGGGAGATGTTGTGAGGCGCGTCGAGGGAAAAGTCGCCCCTCTCCCGATCGACGATGTCGACACCGACCAGATCATTCCGGCGTCGTACCTCAAGGTCACCGACAAATCAGGGCTGGCGGAGGGCCTGTTCGCGAACTGGCGCGGCGCCGGCGACGCGACCTTCGTTCTCGATCGGCCCGAGCGACGCGACGCGATCATCCTGCTCGCCGGCCACAACTTCGGATGCGGCAGCTCGCGCGAGCACGCGCCCTGGGCGCTCCTGGGAGCCGGCTTCCGCGCCGTCCTCTCCACCCGCTTCGCCGACATCTTCCGCAGCAACGCGCTGAAGAACGGGCTGCTGGCGATCGAGATCGACACTTCGCCACACGCGGAGCTGATGGCGCGCGCCCAAGCCGAGCCGGACCTCCGCCTGACGGTCGACCTCGAGCGGCGACTCGTCGAGCTACCTGACGGCGGGAGCGTGCCATTCCAGATCGACCCGTTCGCGCGCACCTGCCTGCTCCAGGGCGTCGACCAGCTCGGCTACCTGCTCGAGCAGCTCCCGCACATCGACGCCTGGGAAGCGACGCATGCCGCGCGGCTCGATACGCGTGTCGGCTGAGATCAGCTCCAGAATTCGCCGCCGTGCAAGCACGCATCCTCCTCCTCCCCGGCGACGGCATCGGCCCCGAGGTCACCGAGGCGGCGCGCGCGGTGCTGGAGCGCATCGCAGCGCTGGGCGACCATCGCTTCGAGCTCGAAGAAGCCTTGCTGGGAGGCTGCGCCATCGACGCGACCGGCAACTCGCTGCCTGCGGACACCCTTGCTCGCTCGCGCGTCTGCGACGCCATCCTGCTCGGCGCGGTCGGAGGCCCGAAGTGGTCCGACCCGAGCGCCCCGGTGCGCCCGGAGCAGGGGCTGCTCGCACTGCGCAAGGAGCTCGGGCTCTTCGCCAACCTGCGGCCGGTGCCGGTGTTCGAGGCGCTGCGGAGTCTGGCGCCCCTGCGTCCAGAGCTTCTCGCAGGGGTGGATCTCCTGATCGTGCGCGAGCTCACCGGCGGCATCTACTTCGGGCCGTGCAAGGAGGAGGGCGTCGCCGACGACCGCGCCGGTGCCGATGCCGCCTACGACACGCTGCTCTACTCCGTGGCGGAGGTGGAGCGCGTGGCGCGTGTCGCCTTCGCCGCGGCGCGCGACCGCCGGCGCAAGGTCACCTCGATCGACAAGGCCAACGTGCTCGCGTCGATGCGGCTGTGGCGGCGCGCGGTCGAACGGGTTGCGCTGGAGTTCCCCGAGGTCGAGTTAGAGCACCAGCTCGTCGACTCCATGGCAATGCACCTGATGACCCGGCCCGCTCGCTTCGACGTGGTGCTCGCCGGCAACATGTTCGGCGACATCCTGAGCGACGAGGCGGCGGTGCTGGCCGGCTCCCTCGGCATGCTGCCCTCGGCCTCGCTCGGCGCCGGGACCCGGGGTCTCTACGAGCCGGTGCACGGGTCGGCGCCCGACATCGCCGGTCGCGGCATCGCCAACCCTCTCGGCGCGATCCTCTCCGCCGCGATGTTGCTCCGCCACAGCCTCGGTCTCGACGCCGAGGCCTCGGCGGTCGAACGGGCGGTGGCGGAGTCGCTCGAGCGTGGGCTGCGAACAGCGGATCTGGTGCCGGCGGGACACTCGAGCGTCGGCACGAAGGCCGCGACCAGCGCGGTGCTCGAGCGCATCGAAGTGGCCTGAAGCGGCGGCTCAGAACAGCAGGAACAGCACCCCCGCCAGCGCCAGCCGGTAGGCAACGAACACCATCAAGCTCCGCTCGCGCAGGAAGCGCAGCAGGAGCGCGATCACCGCATAGCCGGCGACCCCCGACGTCACCATGACGATCGCAAGCGGTGCGAGGTCGCCACCCGGAATCTCCCCTCGGATCAGGTCGAGGCCATCCTTGGCCGCGACCAGAAACCCGACAGGAATCGCGAGCAGGAACGAGGCACGGGCGGCCGCCGGGCGAGAGAGGCTGGCGAACAGCCCCGCGGTGATGGTGATGCCAGAGCGCGACACTCCAGGCACCAGAGCGAGCGCCTGGGCAACGCCGATCCACAGCGCATCGCGCCAGCGCAGCACGGTGAGCTCCCGACTGCGCTCCCGACCCAGCGACGCAGCGCGCCGGTCGGCCACCAGCAGGACGACGCCGAACACCAGGGTGGTCCACGCGATCAGGCGTGGGTCGCGACCGTTCGTGGCCACCCAGTTCGCGAGCAGGAGGCCGCCGACCGCGACCGGCAACGTGCCGAGGAGGAGCCAGGGACCGAGCCGAGCCGTGTCGATCGCGGACTGGCTCTCGCCGGGCGGCGACGGCTCGATCGGAGAAGGACCGCGCCATCCCCGCCATCCCGAAACAGCCAGAGAACCCAGGTCGCGGCGGAAATAGAGAAGCACCGCGAGCAGCGTGCCGGTGTTCGCGGCCATGTCGACGGCGAGCCCCTGGTCGGGCCAACCAAGGAGCCGCGGTAGCAGGATGAGGTGGGCGGCCGAGCTGATCGGCAGGAACTCGGTGATGCCCTGCACCAAACCGAGCACCAGGGCTCGCAGCTCCGCAGGCGGCATCGTCTCGACCATCGCCGGCGGAGTGTAGCCTTAGCATTCGAGCTCGACCCGCGCGACCGCGGACCGAGCCCGTTCTTGCCATAGCATCCCCCTCGCAGGCGCAGCCGCCAGCCCCCGCCCAACGCACCAGCGCTTCGAGCGCTCATCCCCAGACGAGGAGTCCCCCATGTACCGCCCGCAACCCCGCCTCACCCGCGCTTCCGGCGCCGCAGCAGCATCGCTCCTGGTGGTGGCCTCGCTCGGCTGCGCCAACGGCAGCTCCGCCGCGCAGAATCAAGAGGCGCCGACGCCCAGCTCCATGGAGGAGAAGGCGAGCTACGCGATCGGTTTCAACCTCGGCCGGACCCTGCACAACGACGAGATCCCGGCCGCGATCGAGCAGATCGCTCAGGGGTTGCGCGATGGCTTCGCGGACGCGGAACCGAAGGTCACCGAGGCCGACATGGCCGCGGCGATGCAGGAGCTGCAGCAGGTGGCGCAGGCAGCGCTACAGGAGCGCCTGAGCGCTTCGGGCGCCAAGAACCGCGAGGAGGGCGCCGCGTTTCTCGCATCGAACTCGGGTCGCGACGCAGTCGTGACCCTGCCGAGCGGTCTCCAGTACGAAGTGCTGACCACCGGCACCGGCCCCAAGCCCAGCTCGACCGACGTCGTGCGCGTGCACTACCGGGGCACCACACTCGACGGGCTGGAGTTCGACAGCTCGTACGAGCGTGGTCAACCGGCGGTCTTCCCGCTCAACCGCGTGATCTCGGGTTGGACCGAGGGGCTCCAGCTGATGCCGGTGGGCTCGAAGTGGAAGCTCTTCGTGCCGAGCGCGCTCGGATACGGCAGCAACGCCCCCCCCGGAGCCAAGTTCGGTCCCGACTCCGTGCTGGTGTTCGAGGTCGAGCTGCTGGCGATCGAGGAGCAGTAGCGCCCTGGATCTACCTCCGGCAGCGCACTAGCGACTTGACTGCGGCCAGCCTCAATGTAACTATCTTGTTACATTGAGCTCAGCCCGAGAGTCCCAGCCGAGCCCCCACGGCCGCAGCTCCTCTCCCCGACCGACGGAGAACGGCAAGGGACGAAGTGCGCCCGGCGCCGAGGAGCTCGCCGAAGTCGACCTCGACGCGGTGTTCCACGCGCTGGCCCACCCGGTGCGGCGCCAGCTCCTCGACCTGCTCCGCGCAGATCCCGGCTGCAACGTCAACGACGCCTGCCGCCCCTTCGATCTCAGCCGCATCGCGGTCATGAAGCACCTGCGGGTGCTCGAGGATGCCGGGCTCGTGGTTTCGCGCAAGAGCGGCCGCAGCCGCGAGCTGTTCTTCAACCTGGTGCCCATCCAGCAGGTCTACGAGCGCTGGACCACCGAGTACAGCTCCACCTGGGCCAAGCGCCTGCTCGATCTCAAGCGACGCGTCGAAGGCGCTGTTCCGGCAGACGGCGGACAGCCTGGACCCAGTCTGTCGAAGACCCACACAGAGGAGGCGAAGTGAGCGAGACCGAGCGCGCGGTTTTCAAGGTCCTCATCCACGGCACGCTCGAGCAGGTGTGGGAGGAGCTGACCCGCACCGAAGGGGTGCAGCGGGCGATGTTCAACTCCCGCATGCACGTCGATCGTCTCGCTCCGGGCGGGCAGATCCGCATGCGCACCCCGAGCGGAAAGTTCACCGCCGTCGCCGGGCGTATCGTCGAGGTCACGAAACCTCGCCGCTTCTCCCACACCTTCCGCTTCACCAGCTACGACGACCCGCCGTGCAAGGTGACCTACGAGCTCGAAGAGGTGGAGGGTGGTGTCGAGCTCCGGCTCGTCATCGACGACCTGCCGAAGGGCACCAAGACGGCCAAGAGCATGCTCCAGGGCGGCCCGTTCATCACCAAGACGCTCAAGGCGATCGTCGAGCGCGGTGCGCCGGCACTCGGCACGCGCCTGTTGCTCGGGCTGATGGGGCTGGCCGAGCCGTTCACGCCGAAGCGGGCTCGCAGCAGCGAGTGGCCGCTCGAGCGAGAGGTGGGGTGAGCCACGCTACTCTGGCTCGACCGTGAACCTGTAGCCCACCCCCCGCACGGTGTGGAAGTGGCGCGGCTCTTCGGGCGTGCGCTCGAACCGACGCCGCAGGCGTAGCAGGAAGTTGTCGATGGTGCGCGCGGTGGGATACTCCTCGAGGCCCCAGACGCGATCGAGGATCTCGTCGCGCGACACGACCTCACCGGCGCGCGCCGCGAGCAGCCTGAGGATCTGCGCCTCCTTGTGGGTCAGCTCGTGCTCCTCGGCGTCGAAGCCGACCGCCCGGTAGGCCCGGAGGTCCACCCGGTTGCCGCCGAACTCGATCACCGGGCTGCCCAGCTCGGCGTCCCGGGTCGCCCCACCACCACGGGAGCGGCGCAGGATCGCGCGCACGCGCAGCAGCAGCTCCTCGAGGTGGAACGGCTTCGACAAGTAGTCGTCGCCGCCGGCGCGCAGGCCTTGGATGCGATCGGCAGTGCCTCCGCGCGCCGTGAGGAAGAGTACCGGCGTCTCGACGCCGCGCTCGCGCGCGAGCCGGCAGACCGAGAAGCCGTCGAGTCCCGGCAACATCACGTCGAGAACGACCAGGTCGAAGGTGGTGTCGAGCAACCTGCGCAGCGCGACCATGCCATCGCGAGCCACCTCGACGCGGTGCCCCTCGTGCTCCAGGTTCTCGGCGATTCCGGCAGCCAGGTGTTCCTCGTCCTCCACCACGAACACCCGCGCCGGGTGGTCCAAGGGCGCTTCCCGCGCCTGCCGGCTCACGACAGGCCCTCGACGCGGCGCACCGGCCACCACACGTCGAAGCGCGCGCCGCGGCCAGGGCCGTCGCTCGAAGCTCGCACCCCCCCACCCTCGAGCTGGACGAAACGCTGCACCAGGTAGAGGCCGAGGCCGGTACCGCGCTTGTGCCGAAGCATCTCGTCGCCGGGGCGGTAGAACATCTCGAACAGGCGGCGCGCCTCCGCGGGCTCGAAGCCTACCCCCTCGTCCTGGACGGCGAGCGTGACCGCGTCCTCGCCGGATTCGGCAACGACCTTCACGGCGCCGCCGCCCTCGGTCGCCTGGAGCGAGTTCTCGAGCAAGTTGCGCAGCACCGTCGCGACTCCGACCGGATCGGCCTCGACCACGAGGCCCGAGGGCACGCTCACCTCCACGTCATGCGCCCGCGCGACCCCTGCCGCCTCGAGATCGGCCAGGACCTCCCACACCGCCTCTGCGAGCACGATGCGCGAGCGCTCGAGCTCGAGCTTGCCACTCTCGAGCCGAGGCACCGCCAGCAGGTTGGAGATCAAGCGTTCGAGTCGGCCCAGGTCCTTGAGATTGCGTTCGAGGAGCTCGGCGCGGCGATCCGCGTCGAGCGACCGACGAACCATCGTCTCGGTTGCGAGCTGGAGGCTCGCGATCGGGCTCTTCAGCTCGTGCGAGACGGCAGCGAGGAAGTTCTGTTGGCGCCTGCGCAGCTCCGCCTCCTGGCGCAACACTCGCCATAGCACCGCGATCCCGACCAGCAGCACAAAGAGGAAGAACGCGCCCTCCCACCGATACTGGTTGAGGTGCCGGCGCCGCTCGTACTCCAGCGCATCGAGGGCGGATTGCCGCACCCGCACCCTCGCCTGTGAGCCGGAGCCCAAGACCTCGAGATGTGGCCAGCGGCCCTCGACCTCGGCCGTGTCCGCGCCAAGGCGCACCAACTCGCGCGCGGCTTCGGCGTCGACTTGATGCGACTCCCAGCGCTGCCGCTCGACCCGACGCGCATAGCGGGTCTGATCCAGTTCCCACCAAAGCACCTGCGCTACCGCCGCCACCAGCAGCAGCAGGAACCCGAGCTGCAGCAGCCGCGCAGGGCGGCGCGGCCCGAGGCGCCGCCGTAGCAAACGCCGGAGGCGACCCGGTGGTGAGCGAGTCGAGCCGTCGAGAGGCGATGGCGTTGGACGAGAGGGCAACGCAGCCGATCCTATCGGGACCATGCGTGACGCGCCGCAACCGGCGTGGTGCGCTCGCAGACCCTCTACAACAGCCCGCTCTTCTCGATGGACTGGAGAGTGGGCTCCAGGTTCTCGGACAGGGCGGCGAAGTCGACGCGAGCCAGCGGCAGGGACTCGAGGGGCGGGAGCGCCACCGGCGGCGAGACACCTGCCGCCAGCGGGTACTCGAAGGTCTCCTCCGCGAAGTAGCGCTGGGCCGCTTCTCCGAGCAGGTACTCCACCAGGCGCGCCGCTGCAGGATCGTCGGACAACAGAGCGACCCCGGCCACATTGACGAAGCTCGAGACGTCGCCCGCCGGCATGAAGAAGTTCTTCGCCGGAGCGTCGGGGCGCTCGCGGAGCGCCTGCCAGAGGTAGTAGTGGTTGACGAGGCCGAAGTCGATCTCGCCGGCGATGACGGCATCGACGATCGCGCGGTTGTTCGCATAGCGACGGGGCCGGTTCTCCACCAGCGCAGCCAGCCAGCGATCCAGGGCCTCAGCCCCGGCCACCGCTCGAAAGACGGCCAGGTGAGCCTGGAAGGAGGCGTTGGCCGGCGCCACACCGAAGCGCCCCCGATATTTCGGATCCAGCACCTGCTGCAGGTCCTGTGGCAGCTCCGCCTCCGAGATGCGCTCGGTCCCATAGACCACCACGCGGGCGCGGCCCGAGACTCCGACCCAGTCGCCGCGATCGGACCGCAACTCGGGAGCCACTCGCTCGAGCTGGTCTTGGTCGAGAGGACGCAGGCGCCCCGCCCTCGACAACGCACCGAGCGCCGCCGCGTCCTGCGACAGGAACGCATCGGCCGGCGTGCGCGCACCTTCTTCGAGCAGCGTCGCGGCGAGCTCCGGGCTCCCGGCGTAGCGCACCGCGACCGAGATCCCGGTCTCGCGCTCGAAACGTTCGAGCAGAGGGCCGATCAGGGACTCGGCGCGCCCTGAGTAGAGCGTGACGGAGCCCTCGGCTCGACCTCCGGCGGCGCTCCCGTCGCCGCCCGGGCTCGTGCCTCCGCAGGCGATGCTGAACGCGAGGACTGCGAGCGGCAGGGCGCGAAGGAATTCGCCGGACCACTGACCCCATGTAGGAGATCTCTGACTCTGCATCGACGCCATGGAACAGACTCCTGCAGGAAAGGGGTGGAAGCTGCCGGCGCGCGGCGAGATCTCAATCACCCAAGAAAGTCGCCAGCGCCTTCCGCTGGAAAGCGCGGATCGCGCTCCGGGGAGGTGGCGGCTGCCGCGCTTCGCCGAGCCGCTCGGCTCCCGCTGCTGCCGACGGCCGACCGGACACGATCTCCTGCACCGCGTGCTCGCCAGCCTCCTCATGCTCGAGACGAATCGCCTCGGTCCACAGCCGGCCATCGGGAGCCGCGTAGAGCGACAGGTGCGGTGCGGGAATGCGCAGGAAGCTGAGCTCCAGGGGGTCGTCGGTGTGGTTCTCGATCTGGGTCTCGGTGATCGCCAGATCGGAGCGAGCCTCCGTGCCATCGAGACCGATGCGGGCACTGGTGGGCACCGCGTAGCACAGCTCGCCGGCATCCGGCGCCGGTCCGAACCAGGTGTCGGTGGGCCGCACCACCGGCACGCTAAGGAGCCTGGTTCCGGCCGCAACCACCTCGACCCAGACCGGCGTCCCGGCGTACACCGTGGCGCGCTGGCGTGCCGCGATGGAGAGCAGGCTGCGTGGTCGGGCGATCACGTCGCGGTCCGCAAGGCCGGGGCGTACCAGGACCTCCTCGGGGCACGCGTCGAACAGGTGTCGGGTGATGGCCTGGGCATTCGCGGCGTCGGGTGGGTCGACCCCCGCTCCGATCCGCCATGCACCGGCGGCGATGCGAGGTTCCGCCTCTGTCTTTGCGACGCTCCGATGCGCCACCCACCACTCGGACCTGAGCCGGTGCAGGTGGAGCTCGAAAGAGGCCAGGCGACCGACGGCGGATTCACCGTCGCGCAGCCGCACCACACGCCACCAAGCAGACGCCCCCGCCGCTGATCCACTTGTCGTCGCTACGCCCATGCCAGCCACTCCGCGCCTTACTCTCTAAGTGCCGTCGCGGCGCCACGACCCACCCTTCAGCCTGTCGATACACTGAAGGCATGTCCGGAAGCCGCCCGCAAGGCGAGGATTCTACGGGGCGGCGGGTTCCGCCGCCGAGATCGGCGGCGTCAGAATCGCCTGAGCCCCTGGAACCACGGGAGCCCGAGAATGCCGAGTTGGTCCGACCTCGACTGGCGCGCCCTGATCACCTCCGAGACCGCCGCGCAGGCGCTGCGCGCCACGCTCCTCGTTGGACTCGGGCTGCTGCTCGCGAAGCTCCTCAGTCGAGCGGCCGCGCGCGTGCTGCGGACGCATCCGCCGCAGCTCACGATGCTGGTGCGGAGGCTGGTGTTCGGCCTGGTGCTCGGGCTCTTCGTGGCCGCCACCCTGCGCCAGCTCGGCTTCGA
>DATLFI010000058.1:0-39168 GCA_035524895.1 Thermoanaerobaculia bacterium
AGGATGAAGGCGAGGACCCGCATGGTGCCGCCGCACTCCTGACAGAGCAGAGGGTCGACCTCGTAGACCCGGCGGATAAGCCGTGCCCAGAGTCGACGGAGGCGGCGGCGTTCCGCTGCGTCAGGTCCGGCATCGGGGGGCGAAGGGGTAGCGAGCCCTCGCTCGGGCTCGCCCGTGGAAGCGTTGCGCTGTGCTCTAGCGACATTTGAGTAGCGCCCATACTACCGCACTTGGTGAAGGCGGGGCTCCGGGACGTGCTGGAGGAGCCGAGCTAGGAATTCCGCTGGCTCGAAGGTCTCCACCTGCCCTCCGAGTCGGCTGCCGCCCTTCTGACTATAGACGACTTGCTCGGCGCCGGTTTCGAAGCTCAGTCGCTCCACCGCCACAGGCGAACGCAAGAGGTACCGGCCGAGCCGTTCGATGCCAGCTCGATCGCCCGCCACTACAGTGACGGCGTTGTCGTCCGGGCCGGGGGCTGAGCAGACCCCGGCTGGAGGCGTGCTCCGCACACCATCCGTTACACGGCGGCGCCAACCAGGAGGTCATGAAGATGCTGCTCGAGTTCGACCAGTCGGGCAAGGATCCCGAGGCCTATGTTCGAGACAGGCTGGCGAAGAAGGAGCGGGTGATGGGCTTCGGCCACCGCGTTTACAAGACGCTGGACCCCCGAGCCGCAATCCTCCAGGATACGGTCGAGGATCTTAGCGAACAAGCCGGCCAGCGGAATGGTATCAATTCGGCGCGACATCCGCCCCCGCGCCGAATACGTCGGGCCGCGCGACAAGTCCGTACAGCCGATTGCCGGACGGTAGCTTCGGGATCTGGTGCCGTTGGATCCGATGCCGGTTCCGGTCGGCGCCGATACAGGCATCGTTGCGGCGCTGCGCCTGCCGAATGGAGATGAGTGGATAGCGCTTCGCTTCGCCGCCGCTCAGTCACAACGGTGTAGGACTTTCGGATGCGCGAGGTACTGCGCTTTTCCGATTTCCGCGGATCGTGCACGGACGAGGTCTACCGGCCGCGGTTCCGTCGCAGCGATTCCAAATTCACTCTCGTGGACCACGGCGAACCGGTCGTCGGACTGTTTCACGACGCGCTCCACGCGGACGGTCCAGCCGCTTTGATCAATATAGAGAAGCTCCCAGACGTCATAGCCGTCGCCGCCGGCCGCAGGCAGAATCCCCTGAGCACCGGTTCGCCGCCATCGTAGACGATGAGCTCTCGTACTCCAGTGACGTCAATGGTATAGACCCGACCTCCGTCCTGATCACACCACGTGCCATCGATCCAAGCGAATTCGTGGTCACCGACCGGAGAGGCGGGGGATCTTGATGGACCGGCGGTGCATCGTCGGTAACTCGGAGCCTTCTTCAAGTATCGTGCGACGTCAAATGTGGCCGACTGCCTCCGGACTTCGTCATCCAATTCGGCCTCCTCGATGTCCACCTCCCGAGGCCAGGCCGGTCTCGACGAGACGACCTTCTTGAAGCCCGGTCCGTCATGGTACAGAATTGTGAATGCGTCTGGGCCGTCTCGTCGCATCCGTGTCAAGCCGAACCACCAGCACTCGTGGGCAATACCGTCAATGGATCGGCAGGCGCTCCCGTACACGCGCCAGAGGTCCAAGATTTGGTCGTCGACGTTCACGACCCGGCGCGCGGTCACTCGCCCCGCATCCCTGCCGCAGGACCTCGCGTACCTCGACCAGATCTAGCTCCGGCGAGGCCTCCACCGCGTGGCGCAAGATCGGCAGGTGCCCGGCGCCGATGATCAGCAGAAGCCGCTCGTCGGGCGCCCTGACGAGCCGTTGGAGGTTGGCGAAGATCCGCAGGTTTCGCGCCCACCATCCGATCTTGGCGTCGACGCCAGGGTAGTCCTCGCCGCGGCCGGCCTTGAAGCTGCCGACCAGGTAGCGCCCGTGCCCGAGCAGCACCTCGTCCTCGGCGTTGATCGCCAGCAGATGCTCGAGCAGGCTCTGCCGGGTCTTCATTTCGTCGTGATGGGCGTAGAGGTCGTCGTAGAAGGCGAGCCACGGCGCCTCCGAAGCGGCGAGCTCCGCCTCCTGGCCGATCGCAGCCGAGTACTCCTCAGGGTCGACGTAGGGCTCGTACCAGCGGCCTTTGGCGTCGACCGGATAGACCGCCTCGTGGCCGAGCCGGGCTGCGACCCGGAAGCCGAGCTGATAGACCTCGTTCACCGGCAGCTCCCACTCACCGGCGCGGAAGCGGCTCAGGCGCTCGTTCAGTTCCGCCGCCCGCTCCGGCATCGCCTCGACCGCGACCCTGGTGGGGCGGAAGGCCGCCAGACAGGCCACCACCTCGGCGACCTCCGCCTGCCGGCCTTCCGACAGCACGTCGACGTCGTGTTGCGGCCGGAAGTCGTCGAGCCCGGCGTCCTGAAAGTGGAACGTGCCGAGCAGCAGCACAGGGACCGGTAGCCGCGGCGGCTGCGGGCGCCCGGCGACAGCGTTGGCCGCCCCGGTTGCCAGCGCCAGCCCCACCCAGGTCGCGGCGACGCCCAGGGACCGTATCGAGAGCCCACGCTTCCGCATCATCACCCCCTTCCGCCGCATCGGCACCATGGCAGGCACACGAGCATCAGCGGGACTGCTACCTGGCGAGCCCCGATCCCTCATGCCCTGGTCTGTTCCTGCCGACCGGCATCCGGTTCCTTGCCGGCGCGCGCCACGAGGCACTTGCCGGCGCGGACGTAGAACGGCACGCCCTCCCACCGCGAGGAGTCGACCAACAGCCGCAGCGCCGCGCGCTCGGGTGCCCCTAGGGTGCCGGCTTGGCTCGGCGCGGCCGCGGTACGATCTGGAGTTGCCATGACCCCGACTCGTCTCGCCTGCGTTTTCGCATCCGCTCTCCTCACTGTCACGGCCCTCTCGCCGGCCGCTGCGGGGACCCCCGCGGTCGACGAGTCTCCGCCGCGGATCTTCCGATTCACCACCGACGGGTTCTGGCTGAACCTGCACCACTTCCTCTATGTCCTGGGGCGGGTCGAGGCCCGGATGCCGGATGTCGAGAGACGGGCGGTGGCGCAAGCCCCGGGGGACGAGAAGCGAGGGATGGAGGAGCTCTCGCTCGAAGAGCAGGCACTCTGGCGGGAAGCGGTCGCGATCTATGCGGAGGGCCCGAGCCAGCTCGACATGGTGTTCGACGAGAAGCTGTTCGAGGCGACGCATCGCCTCAAGGGCGCCGAGAGCCTCGAAGAGCTCGAGATCGACTCGAGGTGGAAGGACGCGCTCGAGAAGGCCGAGCCGCTCTATCGTCGGGCCTGGTGGCCGGAGCACCGGGCAGCCAATGCGGCCTGGGTCGAGGCAACCGAGCCGCTCCTGGACGAGCACGGCGAGGCGGTGCTCGACTTCCTGCTCCGGGCCTACGGGCAGACCTGGCCGGAGGAGGGGTACCCGGTGCAGCTATCCGGCTACGCGAACTGGGCCGGGGCGTACTCGACGGAAGGTCATCTCCTGGTGATCTCGAGCCTCGACGACGCGATGCGAGCGACCCTCGCCGGGCTGGAGATCGTTTTCCACGAGGCCGCCCATCAGTTCGACAGTGCGGTCTTCGACGAGCTCGTCGCCGCGGCCCGGGCGGAAGGGATTCGCTTCGGCCGTGGGCTCGGTCACGCCCTCCTCTTCTATACCGTGGGCGAGGCCGTCCGGAATGCGGCCTCCGAGCACGTACCGTACGCTCACGCATACGGGGTGTGGAGCCGGGGGATGGGACAGTTCCTGCCTGCTCTCGAGGCGGGATGGCAGCCGTACCTGGCGAGCGAGGCGCTCGGTGACGGGACCGCGAGGAGAGCTGCCTTACGCGCCCTCATGCGAGCCCTCGGCGAGACCCGCCAGCCGACACCTCCTCCGTCTACCGACCCGTGATGTCGGGGGATTGAGCCGCAGCGGGCACCGCGGAAGCCTGCCACCACCATTCCCCTGGCACCTCTCTGCCTGCCAGGAGTCACCCCGGCCACCCAACGTCTGGTGAACCGGCGCCTGCAACCTTTCTGGCTCAGGGGCGTCTCCGAAGCTACGAGCAACGGTTTCTGCCGGGCGGGCCGCGGCCCGTACCAAGTTGCCCCGCCACCACGAAGCAGAAAGGACCGCCAAGATGCGACCACTCCGACCGCTCCCATACACCACAGCCTGGGTTGTCGTGGCCCTCTGCGTTTCGGCGGCAGCCGCCGCGGCCGATGGGCAGCAGCCCGCCGCCCCGCCGACTCGGACCGAGACGATCCGCACAGAGGAGGTAAGGTTTCATCAGGGCGAGATCACGCTCGCCGGTGAGGTGCACGTTCCGTCATCGAACCTGCCGGCCCCCGCCGTGGTCCTCATTCACGGCTCGGGACCCAGCGACCGCTCCCAGGCCTGGGCCTCCGCGTTCGCACGCGGCCTCGCCGAGCGCGGGGTCGCCGTTCTCCTGCCGGACAAGCGTGGATCGGCAGCTTCGGGCGGCGACTGGAAGGAGGCGAGCTTCGAGGACCTGGCAGACGACGCGATCGCCGGCCTCGAGGTCCTCCGGCGGATCGAGGGGGTCGACAGCGGGCGCATCGGAGCTCTCGGGTTGAGCCAGGGCGGACATATCGCGCCCCTGGCAGCGAGCCGGTCGTCCCGGATCGCCTTCGTCGTCAACGTCTCTGGCTCGGCGGTCCCGATCACCGAACAGGTGATCGACGAGGTCGAGAAGCTGGCGGAGCGCAGGGGGTTCAGTCCGGGGCAGATCGATCGGGTCAACACTCTCCATCGCGCAGCGATCCGCTACGCGCTCACCGGCGAAGGATGGGATGAGTACGAGGCCGACCTGGCCGCCGCACTCGAGAGCGACCTGGCCGGTCACGGAGTGGTCGAGCCCTTCCCCCGAACCCGCGATCACTGGGTCTGGTCGTGGGCCCGGCTGGTGGGCGCCTACGACCCCTTGCCCTACTGGCAGGCGCTCGAGGTGCCGGGGCTGGTGATCTACGGCGGCCAGGACACGCAGATCCACGTTCTCGAGAGCGTCGAGCGGCTGCTGGCTACGCCGGCCGGTCAGACGGGCGAGCTCACGCTGGCTCTCTTCGCCCAGGCGGGCCACGGGCTAAGCCGCGGCCACGGCCACGAATACGGCATCCGCCCGGACGTCTTGAGCCTCATCGCCTCCTGGATCGCCGGGCTGGCCCCACCGGCGAGTGTCCACGATTCACCTTGAACGGACACCACGCCCCTCGGGAGCCGACGCGACGCGACGAGGTGCCGCGACGACGTGCCGAAGACTTCGCGGAGGATGTCCTCGTACGAGCTGTCCTCGGGCAGCTCATCGACGATCTGGAGGGCGCGCTGCTTCGCGGTGGCAAGCCGCCCGCGGCTCGGGCTAGGGCCCGCCTACCACGCGGGGCCAGGCGAGAGCGGCGAGGAGTAGGGCCAGGAGCAGCGCCCCCCAGGCCGAGAGTGTCGGGATCTCGAGCACGGACGTCGCCGCGACCACCACCGCGATCACCGTCGGGTCCTCCGGGCCGGGCTCGGCCGGGTCGTCAGTCAGCACGTCGTCGAGGCCGTCGGCGGCGACCAGGCCCTGGTTGACGATCTCGGTGACGCTCGACAGCAGCGCCGGGTCGATCACCACCTCGAAGGTGATCGTCGCCGAGCCACCGGCGGCCAGCGTGCCGATGTCGACCTCGACACTGGCGTCGCCGGCGGTGTTGCCGGTCACCACGGTGCCGGCGCTGGTCGTCACCGAACCCACCACGAGATCGCTGTTGGGGTCCGGCGTGTCGGTGAAGACGACGCCCTCGGCGGGCGCGTCGCCGACGTTCTCGACGACGACGGTGTAGAGGAGCGTGTCGCCCGGCGAGGTCGGGCCGGCGGTGGTGCAGCGGAAGCGCGCCGCCTGCGCGCCGCCGACCGCGCCGGCGGGCACCGGGAAGGAGAGCGCGTTGACGCCCGCCGCCAGCGCGACGCCGCCGGGGAAGAGGGTCTCGCCGGGGTCGTTCCAGTCACCGTCGCCGGTGAAATCGATCCAGGCCGACAGCGTGCACGGCGCGCTGGCCACCACCTCGACGTCGGCGGTCTGTCCGGCGACCAGGGGGCTGGTGAAGGTGACGCCGTCCTCGTCGTCGCCGGGGACGGCGCAGGTGCCGAAGGTCACCGACCCGGTTGCCGCGTCGTCGCCGGTCGCGGTGGCGTTCGGTTGCCCGTCGAGCTCGGCGTCGACGCAGGAGCCCAGGTAGACGTCGGAGCCCAGAACGTGCCGCGCGCCGTTGTTGGCGAAGAGGGTGGGGAAGGTGGGGTCCGGCGCGTCGCCGAAGTCGAGGACCTGGTCCTGGCCGAAGTAGTGGCTGGGGTCGGAATCGGTGACCGGCCCGCTCGGGTGGGTAGCGGTGACGGTGCCGACGTTGGCGTACTGGCCGGCCTGGGCGGTGCCGGCTGCGGTGCAGGTCATCGAGTCTTCGGCGAAGAGCGTGGTCCCCGGGCAGGTGACGATCACCCCCTGGTCGTCCTCGACCGCCACGTCGGTCATCGTCTCGTCGCTGAAGTTGGTGACCAGGTACTCCCAGGCGACGGGGTCGCCCACCGCCAGTACCGGTCCCGGCGGGCTGTCGGCGTCCTCGCCGTTGGTCGACTTCTCGATGCGGATCAGCGTGCCGAAGTAGTGGCTGGGGTCGCTCGCCGAGACCGTGCCGCCGGGCGCGGGGAGCTGGGCCTTGGCGGTGCCGACGTTGGCGTACTGGCCGCCCTCCGCGGTGTCGCTGGCGGTGCAGACGACCGACTCGCCGGCGGCCAGAGTGGTCTGCAGGCAGCTCACCGTCACGCCCTGGTCGTCGGTGACCACGAGGCCGGTCACCGTCTCCGGGCCGGGGTTCGTCACCTCGTAGGTCCAGGTCACCGTGCTGCCGGCCTCGACCACCGGTCCCGGGGGCGTGTCGGCGTCGAACCCGTTGGTGCGTTTTTCGAGCAGCAGGCTCTGGCCGAAGTAGTGGCTCGGGTCGGAGGCGGCGACCGGAGTCTCGTCGGGCAGTAGCCCCTCCACGGCGCCGACGTTGGCGTACTGCCCCGGCTCGACGGTGCCGCTGGCGGTGCAGGTCATCGATGCGCCGGGGGAAAGATCGGTGCCGGGGCAGCTGACGACGACGCCCTGGTCGTCGGTAACCGCGATGTCGCTGACCGCCTCGCTGCCGACGTTCGTCACCTCGTAGGTCCAGTCGACCGGGTCGCCCACCGCCAGCACCGGTCCCGGCGGCGTGTCGGCGTCGATGCCCTCGGTGGACTTCTCGAGGGTCAGCGCCGGCTGCGCCTGCCCGAAGTAGTGGCTGGGGTCGGAGGCCTCGACCGGCGTGCCGTCCGGCTGCTCGGCGGTGACGGTGCCGACGTTGGCGTACTGGCCCGCGACCACCGTGCCGTTGCCGGTGCAGGTCATCGACTCGCCGGGACCGAGCGCGGCGGCCGGGCAGGTCACCGTCACCCCCTGGTCGTCGGTGACCACGATGCTCACCAGGTCACGGCCGGTGGCGTTGGTCACCTCGTAGGTCCAGGTCACCGGGTCGCCCACCAGCAGCGCCGGGCCGGGCGGGGTGTCGGCGTCCTGGCCGTTGGTGCGCTTCTCGATCAGCACCTCTTGCGCCGCGGCGGGCAGGCCGACGAGAAGGAGAGCGGCGGTCAGGAGGATGGCCTGGCGGCGGTCGGGCATGGTGGATCTCCCTTCTGTCGGCTTCGACTGCGGCCGGCCACGGCGCTGCGACAGGTCGGCGATGACGTCCCCGGTCGCGTCTTCGCCGGCGATGACCTCGACGGTCATCATCGGCTCGAGGATCGTCGCACCGCCCAGGTTGCGCACCGTGACCCCTTCCACCGGCAGCTGGCCCAGCCCGGCGAGCAGGATCATGTGCGAGAAATGCTATACTAGGCCGTCGAGCTCATCTTCGCCGAGGCTCTTGTGATCCACAAGGAGGGTGCGGATCCCCGCCTGCGCCAAGCGCTCGAGCCCGGCCGGGTTGCCCAGACGAGGCAGTTGGCCGGGGATCACCGCGATCGCTCACCCACCGGCGTGGAGCGGAGCGCGGCCGCGCGATCCGGCTTCAGGTCCTCCCAGCGCAGTTCGACGAACACACCGTGGGCGTAGGGAGGATCGTCGTCGTTGGTCGCCTGCGCAAGATCGAACCAGAGATCCCATGCCGCCGCGAGCTCCTCCGCATCCAGGTCGGTGAGATTCAGATCGTCCTCGGAGAGCATCTTCACGGCTCGGCTCCCCTCGGCACTTTCGGCAGCAGGCGCTCCGCGATGTCGAGCACTCGCCGGTGGCCTTCCGGCAGCCTCAGCTCCTCTCGCGGGAGCGCGGCGAGAGTTGCGAGGAAGGGGCGCGACGCTTCCTCGTAGACGCGCAGGCGGTCCCGATCGCGAACCTGCATCTCGTCGATCTCTTCGGCGAGTGCCCGCACGACGGCGCGACGATCGCCGGTGCGCGCTGCCGCGACCGCGGGCCTGCTCGACCCGGCGCCGAGCTCCGGCGCGAGCTCCAGAACGCGGTCCGGGTCGGTCGTCCACCGCAGCTCGAGCTCGGGCTCGAGCCGTCGCGCGAGCTCGCCAATGACCGCGTAGTCCTTCGCCCGCTGCGTCTGCTTCATGCGGACGAGCATCTCGATCGACACGACCGGCGGGCTGTCGCGATCCTCGAACAAACTTGCGAGCTCGGCGCGCGACAACCTCGGAGGCCGGGTGAAGAAGTCACAGCGAACGCGGCGGCCGCGTTCGTCCGTGAGCTCCAGGTGGCTCGACCAACCTCCTTCGAGCCACCGAACGTCGAGCGGGGCGCCGAGCCGGTAGCGCGCGCCGTGTTGCTCGAGCACTCGGAGGGCGCGCGCACAGGCCTCGGGCGACTCGCGCAGGATCCAGTCGCCGTCCTTGCTCATGATCGCCAGCCGGTGCCAGACCACCGCCTGACCAGAGCCAAGCACCGCGATGCGGCCATCGCCGTTCAGCTCCTCGGTGAGATCGAAGTAGACGTTCGTCGTCGGCACGGTTCACGGCCTCGGACCGAAGTGCCAGCTCTGCTGGCGGGAACGAGCCAGCACCAGCCGCCGCAGGCGACCAGGATAGCCAACACCGCACCGTTGGGCGTCCGGCACCCACTGCCCAGCAGCCAACCGAACAGGAACGATAGCTCCTTGCCACGACGGCCACCGCAATCGGGCGGAATACGACGGCAGAGTCCCGACGGAAGCGGAGAGCAATAGGATCGCGTGTAGCGGCGACCGCTGCCGTGGAGAGCCGAGGACGAGATGGACAGCGCGTTCCTTGCCGCGGCCCGTCTCTGGGACGAGCTTGGGGCTTACCAGAGCGGGGATGCCGAGGCCTCGCGTTTCCACGTCATGGCCGGGCTGTGCGACCTGCTCGGTGCTCACAACGCCGGTTGGGTCGGCGCCGTGCGAACGGTGGTCCAAGACGATGATCCGCTCCACGGCTGGCGCATCGGGGCGCTCTCCTACCTGCACCCTGCGGAGGCGAACCAGGAGACCATCCGCGAAATGGAGACTCGCTGGCGGCGGCGCGAGGCGGACCCGTTCAACATCATCGGGGTCTCCCGGGCCGGAACGTTTCGGGTCTTCACCCTGCGCCGAGAGATGCCGGAGTCGTGGTTCGAGGCCGACTACTACCGGGACTTCTATGCCCGCCGCGGCATCTTCGACGCGCGCTGCGTGTCGACTCCAGTGACCTCCGACGCTGAGTCGTTCTTCATCTTCCACCGCGACCAGGCCGCCGGCGCTTTCGGCGTTGCGGAGATCGATCTCGCCGCCTACACGCTACGGGGCCGGAGGCGCCGACACCGGAGCTGGATGCTCGCGCGAGGACTGCTGATCGCCTCCCAGCCCTTGTCCCCCGCCGAGCGACGGGTGCTCGGCCACCTGCTCTCCGGTGACCAGGAGAAGCAGATCGCTGCGAAGCTCGAGCTGAGCGCCACCACCACCCACGACCACGTCAAGAGCATCTACCGCAAGTTCGGGGTCGGCAGCCGCGCCGCGCTGATGAGCTTGTGGCTCGACCGACCCGCGGCGAGCTCTCGCCCCGATCACTGACGCCCCCTTTTCAGGGGGCTACCCGGTCGGCGGCTCGGCCGCTAGTGTGGCAAAGACTTGTTTCCAGCTTCGGTCGAGGTAGGTGGCCCGCCGACGGACCGCGGCCTGCCCCGCCGGCTCAGTGGCCACCACACGGCGGCCGACGCTCGCAGACGATGACGCCTCACCGATCGTCCTATGTGTGGGCGGTTCTCCGCTCGCTGGCCGTTGCGCTGCTCGCGCAGGGCGCGGTAGCCGGCGCCTGGCTCGGTCTTCCGGAGGCTCGGGTGCACGCCGTGATGACCGTGGGGGAGACTGCGACGACGACGCGTCCGGTCCATGAACCGGAGACGGCAGCGGAAACGTCGCGTCCAGGTGGCGCGGTGGAGCGTCGCCAGCTACTGCTGCACGATAGTGCACGGACGGCGCCGGCGAGCGTTTCGGCGAGGCACACGGCGGAGCTCGTGGCGCAGGCCCCGCGGCTCGGGGCCTCTCGGCTCGCCAGCACCACCGACACCCTCTTCTCAGACGGGTTCGAGCTCGCCCTTTGCGGTAGCCCCTGGTCGGGCTGGTTCGGGGAGGGTCTGAGCGGCGGAGCCGATACGGATTGCGCCGACTGTCCCAGCACGACCGATCTGGAGGCCGCGATCCTCAAGCAGATCGAGCACAAGGACGACGAGACTTGCACCGTCGACATCGAGATCGGTTCGGTCACCGTCCAACCCACGAAGCTGAACGCCCTGTCGGTAGACGTTCCCGAGGGCGTGATCGTCGACTCCCTGGCAACCTCCTCGTGCATTTCGGCCAACGCGGGCGCGGACTTCTTCTGCCGGCACAACATGGTGTTCGACTTCACGCAGAGCGGTTCCTTCGACGGCTCCTACGCCCTGCACCTCCAGGTTCTGTGTGATCCCGCCCTGTCCCAGTGCCTGCTGTGCAGCGGGGGAGAGGGGGAGATCGTCGAGTTCACTCTCGCCGGGACGAACTGTGGCGTGGTGGTGGTGGAGCCCGGTGAGATCACGGGCACCGTGTGGCTCGACATCGACGGCGACGGCGTTCGGGACCCCGAAGATTCCCCCGTGGTCAACAGCACCGGGATCATGGCGGAGATCTATGCCGATGACGACTCCGACGGGATACCCGACGGTGCCGCGCTCGCGACGAGCACGACCGACGAGAACGGTGGTTACGGCTTCGGTGGCCTGAACGGAACCTACGTGCTGCGGGTGGTCGGGGCGGAAGGTAGCTGCCAGTCGTCCGGCCCGGACAGCGACATCGACCCCAACACCGGGTACACGGCCCCGATCACGGTTCAGGCAGCGTTCCCGAAGCAGGTGGTGTCGGGCGTGGACATGGGCCTGACGACGGTGTGTCCCTGACGGCGACGGCCGCCGACTCGCTGCCCTCCAGGGTCCCTCGCCGAAGTCTCTGACCCTCTTCGCGACCCCCTTCTCGCGCGCCTCCTCGGTCTTCTCACGGTCGAACGCGAGTCGAGATCGCGCTGGGCTCAGGGGCTTCGGTCGGATGGCCGGTGCGCATGGTGATCGACTCCGGGGCCGACGGCGTCGTCCTGTTCCGGCGATGCCGCACGCGAGCCTCCTTGCGGATCGCCGCCCCGACTCTTGCCGCTCTCCCCGGCGCCCCCCACAATACGGCGCATGCGATCGCGTTGGGACGAACCGGAGGCCGAGCACCACGCGGGCGATCTGGCCCAGCGGGTCTACACGTCGCGCCTGCTGGGCGCCGACCCCTCGCTCGTGCTGCACGGCGGCGGCAACACCTCGGTGAAGAGCACGGTCGAGAGCTTCTACGGCGAGCGCGAAGAGGTTCTCTTCGTAAAAGGTAGCGGCTGGGACCTCGCGACCATCGAGGAGGCCGGCTTCGCCCCCGTGCGCATGACAGCGCTGCTCGCGCTGGCGGAGATGGAGGGCCTCTCCGACGCGGTGATCGTCCGCGAGCAGCGCACGGCCCTTCTCGACCCGGCGGCGCCGGACCCGTCGGTCGAGGCGATCCTGCACGCGATCATCCCGTTCCGGTTCGTCGACCACACCCACGCCGACACGGTGGTGGCGCTGACCAACACCAACGACGCCGAACGACACGTGCGTGCGGTCTACGGCGAGCGGGCGCTGGTGGTGCCGTACCTGATGCCCGGCTTCACGCTCGCGCGCCACGTGAGGGAGCGCACCCGCGGCATGACCCGGGACGACTGGGAGCGCTACGACGGCATGGTGCTGCTCCACCACGGCGTCTTCACCTGGGGCGACGACGCGCGCACCGCCTACGAGCGCATGATCGCGATGACCGCCAAGGCGCTGTCGTACCTCGAGCGCCACGGCGCGCTCGCCGCGGTCGCCTCGGCGAGCGTCGAGTCGCCGTCCCCGCTCGCGCTGGCGCGGCTGCGCCGGGAGGTGTCGGGCCTCGCCGGGAAGCCGATGCTGGCGCGCCTCGACTGTCGCCCCCAGGCCGCCGGCTTCGCGCGGCGGCCAGACTGTCTCGAGACCAGCACCCGCGGGCCGTTGACCCCCGACCACGTGATCCGCACCAAGCTGGTGCCGGTGGCGCTCGACGGCGACCACGCCGCTGCCGTCGCCGCCTACGGCGACGCCTACCGCGCCTACTTCCGGCAGCACGACGACGGCTCGCTCACCATGCTCGACCCGGCGCCACGCTGGGCCATCTGGCGGGACGTCGGCACGGTGGCCTTCGGCGAGAGCATGAAGGCGGCGCGGATCGTCGACGACATCGTCGAGCACACGGTCGCGACGATCCAGTGGGCCGAGGCGCTCGGCGGCTGGCGGGCGCTGACCACGAAGGAGCTGTTCGAAGTCGAGTACTGGGAGCTCGAACAGGCAAAGCTGCGCCGCGGCGGGGCGCGCAAGAGCCTGCAGGGCAAGGTGGCGCTGGTCACCGGCGCCGCGAGCGGCATCGGCAGCGCCTGCGCGCGAGCGCTGCACGGAGCCGGCGCGGCCGTCGTCGGTCTCGACCTCGCTCCCGCGGTCGCGGAGATGCTCGCGGGACCGGAGCAGCTCGGCCTGGTGTGCGACGTCACCGACCGCGAGGCGCTCACCCGTGCCCTCGATGCGGCGGTGCTCCGCTTCGGGGGCCTCGACCTGCTGATCCCCAACGCCGGCATCTTCCCGCCGAGCCACCCGCTCCGGGAGATGGACGAGACGTCGTGGTCGCGCGCCCTGGACGTCAATCTCACCGCGCAGCAGCGCCTGCTCCAGCTCGCCATCCCCTACCTCGAGCAAGGCATCGATCCGGCGGTCGTCGCCATCGGCTCCAAGAACGTCGCCGCGCCAGGTCCGGGAGCCGGCGCCTACAGCGTCTCCAAGGCCGGCTTCACCCAGCTCATGCGCGTGGCTGCCCTCGAGCTCGCTCCCGCCGGCATCCGCGTCAACGTAGTGCACCCCGACGCGGTGTTCGACACCGGTCTGTGGACCGACGAGGTGATCGCGAAGCGCGCCGCGAGCTACGGCCTGAGCGTCGAGGACTACAAGCGGCGCAACCTGCTGCGCACCAGCATCACCTCCGACGACGTCGCCGCCGTCGTGGTGGCGTTGTGCACCAGCGCGTTCGCCAAGACCACCGGGGCGCAGATCCCGATCGACGGCGGCAACGAGCGCGTGATCTGACGCGGCGCCGGCGATTGGCGACAGCTGCCGGGAGCGCGAGACCTCTCTCCGCCTAGACGCTACACTCGCGGTGTCGCATCGTGCTCCTCCACGGGCGCCGATCGTCGACGCGCTGCGTGGCGCTGGTCGCGACTGGACCGGCGACCGGGCGCTCGCTGACGACTGCTCGGTGTTGGTGATCCGGCGCGAAGGTGAGCCGGCGTCCGGGCGGTAGCATTGCCGCCGGTGTCCCCCTCTCCGATCGAGATCGTGCTGGCGACGCTCCCGGTGTTTCGGGGGCTCTCCGACGAGGATCGCAGCCGCATCGCGGCGGTCGGTCGTTTGCGGCGCTACGCCAAGGGCGCGCAGGTGTTCTCGGAGGGCGAACCCTCGGACGTGTACCACACCGTGGTTCGCGGCAGGGTGAAGATCTTCAAGCGGACGGCCGCCGGCAAGGACGTCATTCTGACCATCGTCGATGGTGGGAATCCGCTCGGCGCGGTGGCCGTGTACCGGGAGATCCCCTATCCGGCGACGGCCGAAGCGCTCGAGGAGAGCCTCTGCCTCTCGATCCCACGCGCGGATTTCTTTCGCCTTCTCGAGGAGCACCCGTCGCTCGCTCGCGGGCTGCTGGCCTCGTTGAGCCTGCGCTTGACCGAGCTCACCTCCCGCATCGCGTCTCTCACCGGAAGCCGGGTCGAGTCGCGTTTCGCGCGACTGTTCTCGAAGCTGGCCGCCGACACCGGCCGCGAGCACGCGAGAGGCACCTTCGTGCCGCTCAAGCTCTCGCGGCAGGAGCTGGCGGACCTCACCGGTACCACGATCGAGACCTGCATTCGCATCATGAGCCGCTGGAACCGTGACGGCGTGGTGCTGACCGAGGACGAAGGTTTCCTGGTCGTCGACCGGGACGCCCTGCGCCAGCTTTCGGAAGGGTAGGCCGAAAGCCGGGAAGACCGGGCTGCCACCCCTGGCCGGACGCCAGCGTCTGTTGCCGAGCATCGCTCGCTCGTATGACGGCGGTCATACCGCCCGCTCCGGCCGGCGCGTAGCGTGGAGCCCGTGAACGGGGACGCGCACGACTCGATCGAGCTCGAACGCCTGGCGCGGCGCCACGCGCTGCTGCAGCGGCAGGCGGAGCGAACACCGGCGACCGACCCCTCGGCGGTGCTCGAGCTCGGGGCGTCGGTGCTGGTGCATCGCGGGCTCCAGGTCGCGAGCGCCGTTCGCTCCCTGAGCTGGCTCGACCCCGCGGTCCTCGCCCGCGTCGGCGAGGAGCAGGACCAACTGGGGCAGGACCTCGAGCTGTTGCGCGAGCTGCTCGAGTCGGTGCCCGGTTCCGCCGACGCCATCGTGCTGGCCGGCGCTCTGCTGGACCGCCTGCGCCAGCACCTGCATCACGACGAGCGTGTCCTCCAACGGCCGCTGCAGCGCCTCCTGGCGCTCGGCGCCACGCCGGCGACGCCGGGGGCGCACCCCGGCGGCCGGCAAACCTCGAGGAGAGGAGAAGCGTCATGACCACCAGACGGATCACCACGTCCGGCCGGCTCGTGCTGGCTGTGCTCTGCGGCGCCGTGCTGGCGTCGTTCTTTGCGAGCGGCGCCTGTGCCCGTCGCACCCCCGGCGGGTTGATGGAGCTCGCCGCGGCGCGCGGGTTCGACGTCGAGGACGCCGAGCGGGCGCTGAAGGCCTTCGTGCCGCCCGGCGCGATGGACGACTACCTCCTGTTCGCGTCCGGCGGCCACTCCGGGCAGGTGCTGGTCTACGGCGTGCCGTCGATGCGCCTGCTCAAGGCGATCGCGGTGTTCACCCCCGAGCCGTGGCAGGGCTACGGCTACGGCGCCGATTGGTCGCACGCGGCGAACACCGAGGCCAACCCGGGCCGCGAGCCGGTGCACTGGGGCGACTCGCACCACCCGGCACTCTCGGAGACCGACGGCGACTACGACGGGCGTTGGCTCTACATCAACGACCGCGCGCACGGCCGCATCGGCATGGTGGACCTGGAGGACTTTCGCGCCAAGCAGATCTACCAGGTGCCGAACATCCAGACCTCGCACGGTGGCATCTTCGCCACCCCCGACACTCGCTACGTGCACATCTCGTCGATGACGCCGGCGACCAAGGGTTGGGACGGCAAGGTCGGCAAGAGCGTGTCGGTTGCCGATCACCTGGACCGCTATGGCGAGATCTATCGCGGGTACTCGACGTGGCTGCGCGTCGATTCCGAGACCGGTCGCATGCTGCCGGAGGAGAGCTTCCAGATCGAGCTGCCGCCGTACAGCCAGGACCTCGCCGATTCCGGCAAGGGCGCCAGCTACGGCTGGGGTTTCATCAACAGCTACAACAGCGAGATGGCTACCGGCGGCGTGCAGCAGGGTCGACCTCCGCTCGAGGCCGGCGCGTCGCAGCTCGACTTCGACTTCCTTCACATCATCAACTGGCAGAAGGCCGAGGAGTCCGTGGCCGCGGGCAGGTTCGAGAGGGTCAACGGCATGCGCGTGATCCCGCTCGAGACCGCGATCGCCGACGGCCTGCTCTTCCTGGCGCCCGAGCCACGCAGCCCGCACGGCGTGGACGTCGCTCCCAACGGGGAGTACATCTCGGTGGCCGGCAAGCTGGATCCCAAGGTGACCATCTACTCGATGACGAAGATCCGACAGGCGATCGAGGCCAAGGACTACGAAGGCACCGACTCCTACGGCTTGCCGATCCTGCGATTCGACTCGGTGGTCGCCGGGCAGGTCGAGGTCGGAGCGGGCCCGCTGCACACCCAGTACGACGCCGACGGCTACGGCTATACCAGCCTCTTCCTGGAGAGCGCGGTAGCGAAGTGGTCGCTCGGCGAGCCGTACCACTCCGGCGACGCGGCCTTCAAGCTGGTCGACAAGATCGGCGTGCACTACAACATCGGCCACCTCTCGACCGCCCACGGCGACACCATGAAGCCGCACGGCAAGTACCTGGTGGCGCTCAACAAGTGGTCGATCGACCGCTTCACCAACGTCGGTCCGCTGCACCCGCAGAACCTCCAGCTGCTCGACCTGTCCGGCGAGAAGATGCAGCTCGTCTCGGACGCGCCGGTGGGCTTGGGAGAGCCGCATTACGCGCAGCTCGTCGAGGCGTCCCGCATCAAGGCCAACCGGGTCTACGCGCTCGGCACCGAGGCGCGGGACATGAAGCCCCACCCGAACGCGGTCATGGCCAAGGGCGACGCGCGCATCGAGAACCGTCCAGGAGTGGTCGAGGTCTGGATGTCTGTGGTCCGTAGCCAGTTCAATCCCGACATCATCCCGGCCAAGGTCGGGGATCGGGTGATCGTCCACCTCACCAACATCGAGCAGACCCCCGACGCCACGCACGGCTTCTCGGTGCCGACCACGGACGTGATGGTCAGCATCGACCCGGGTGAGACGGTGACGGTGGAGTTCGTGGCGACGACGCCAGGATCGTTCGCCTTCTACTGCACGGAGTTCTGCTCGGCTCTGCATCTCGAGATGCAGGGCTGGCTCCTCGTCGAGGGCGCGGCTCCGGTCGCGGTAGCGAGCAGGTAGCAAGGGAGGAAGGGAGTCCGAGGTGCACGGGCGCAACGGTGGGGTCGGGAGACGAGTGATGCGAGCTGCCAACCTGATGGTCGCGGTCGCTTTCGTGGTGGGTTGCTCCGCCGCGGACGGGGCGCCACAGCTCCGTCTCGACCGCACCGCCTGCGCCCGTTGCGGGATGCTGGTCTCCGAGCTCGCCGGCGCCGCCGCCTACCGGACGGCATCCGGCGAGACTCGGGCCTACGACGACCTGGCCTGCCTGCTCGATGATCTGTCGGAGGGTGTCGGGCGGGACGTGGATCCGGCGACGATCTGGGTCTACGACCGCCTGAGCGGCGAACCGGTGCGGGCGAGCGAGGCGACGTTCCTGCACTCGTCGCAGTGGCTCACTCCGATGGGCGGCGGTCTGGCCGCCTTCGCGGATCCCGCTGCCGCGGCGGCGAACGCCGAGTCCTCGGGGAGCGAGGCGCAGCGCTGGGCGGATCTCGTCAGCCGCAGCGCCCAGGTCCTCGCTCGGGAGGTCGAGCGATGAGAGCAGGAGCAGGAGCGACGTCGTCGCCGGTCTCCCAGCGGCTCCTCTTGGTGCTCGGCGCGGTCGGCGCAGCGGCGCTGATCTTTGCTGCGCAGTGGCTGCCGATGTGGCAGATGTGGCTGCAGGCGCCGCAGTACCCCAACGGTCTCTCTCTGGTGGCGTATGGCGATCGCATCGAAGGCGACCTGGCCGAGATCAACATCATCAACCACTACATCGGCATGGCGGAGATCGAGGCGCGGCCGGTGGTGGAGATGCGGCTGTTCCGGTACGCGGTGATGCTGCTTGCTCTCGGTGCCCTGGCTTCGGTCTTCAGCCGGTTCCTGCTCCGCCTCGTGCTCATCGGCGTCATCGCGATGCCGGTGGCGATCCTCGCGGACCTGCAGTACTGGCTCTACCGCTACGGTCACGATCTCGACCCCTCGGCGCCACTGCGCTTCGTCGAGCCGTTCACGCCGCTCGCAATCGGCATCTCGAAGATCGGCAACTTCCGCTCCATCGCGACGGTGTCGTGGGGCTTCCTCGCGCTGCTCGGTGCGGTGGCTCTCCTGATCGTGGCGCTGCGCTGCTCCTCGCGGCTGGCGGCCGCCAGCGCGGCGCGTCCCGCCATGGCAGCGCGCGCGACCGCGGCTCTGCTCGGAGTGCTCGGGACGGGCCTTGCCTGGCTGGCGCTTCCCGCAGGGGTCGAGGCGCGTGACACGTCGGGCTCGATGGACGGCGCCCGGGCTGCCGCCGAGCTGCAGGCGCGGCTCGACGCCGCGCCACCCGGCTCGCGCGTCGAGGTGCGGGGTGGCGTCTATCTGGGAGCCCTGACGATTCGCGGACCGCTGGTCGTCGAGGGCATCGGCGAGCCGGTGCTCGATGGCGGCGGCACCGGAAGCGTGGTGACCGTCGAGGGCGACGGCGTGGTCTTCCGGGGCTTCGTGGTGCGCAACAGCGGCCGCGCGATCTCCGAGGAGGCCGCGGCCATCAAGGTGACCGGCAGCCGCCACCGGATCGAGGACAACCGCATCCACGACGTCTACTTCGGGATCCACCTCTCGAACGGCGAGCACAACGTGGTCCGCCGCAACGTGGTCGAGCCGGCCGGCGGGCCGGACGAGCGCCCCGGTCATGGGCTGTCGCTCTGGTACCAGCGCGGTGCTCTGGTCGAGGGCAACCGCGTGACGCGGGCCCGCGACGGGATCTACCTCTCGTTCTCCGACGACGTGCGGGTGGTCGACAACGAGGTTTCGAGATCGCGTTACGGCGTGCACTCGATGTACTCGATGGGCTCGTCGTTCGAGCGCAACGAGATCCACGACAACCTTTTGGGCGCGGCGCTCATGTACTCCCAGGGCCTGAGCATGCGCTGCAACCGGATCGCCGGCCATCGCGAGGGCGCGACCGCGTACGCCATCCTGCTCAAGGACGTCGCCGACGTGCGCATCGAGGGCAACGTGCTGGCGGGCAACCGGGTGGCCATCTACGCAGACAACACCCCGTTGTCCTTCGGCGCCGAGGCGCTGGTGGCCGGCAACCACATCACCGGCAACGAGGCCGCGCTCGCCCTGCAGAGCACCGCTCGGCTCACGGTGTCCGAGAACGTGTTCGTGGACAACCTGGCAATGGTCCGCCTCGAGGGGCGGCAGCTCTCCAGCGGCAGCGTCTGGTCGCGCGACGGTCGCGGCAACCACTGGGACGACTACCGCGGCTTCGACCGCGACCGCGATGGAGTCGGCGACCTGCCATACCGCCACGTGCTCGCACTGCCCGAGATGCTGCGTGGCGACGCGCCCGCGCGGGCACTGCTGTGGACGCCGGCGCACCAGGTGGTCGAGGCGGCGGCGCGGCTGTTTCCGGTGGTCCGTCCGGTACCGGTGATCGACGATCCGGCGCCGTTGATGCAGCCGCCGGCGCGATGGGCATGTCCGGAGGTGACGCGATGATCCGCACCGAGAGTCTGGTCCAAAGCTACGGCCGCGCGCCCGTGCTGCGCGGCGTCGATCTCGCCGTCGAGGCGGGCGAGACCGTGCTGCTGCTGGGGCCTAACGGTGCCGGCAAGTCGACGCTGTTCCGCTGCCTGCTCGGGACCGTCGCGTACGGCGGCAGCGTTTCCGTCGACGGGCGCGATCCGCTGCGACAGGGTCGGGAGACGCGCCGCCGCATCGGTTACCTGCCCCAGAGCGACGGTCTCCAGGGTGACCTGACGGTGGCCGAGTGCGCGCGCTTCGCCTCCGAGCTGCGCGGCCTGCCGCGCGCCAGCGGCGATCGTGCCGTGGAGCAGGCTCGCCTGGCGGAGGTCGCGGACCGCAGGGTCGACGAGCTCTCGGGCGGCATGCGCCGGCGGCTCTGTCTGGCTCTGGCGCTGCTCGGCGATCCGCCGATCCTGCTGCTCGACGAGCCGACCGCCGGCCTCGACCGCGACAGCCGCGAGGAGCTGGCGGCTCGGCTGGCCGAGGCGTGTCGCGACAAGACCATCCTGCTCGCGACCCACCAGCCCGAGGAGCACGCGCAGCTCGGAGCCCGTGCGGTGTGGCTGGAGGCCGGGCAGGTTGTCGACGGAGAACCGGCGACGCAGTCGGGAAGAACGCGATGAGAGCGACGAGGGTGATCGCGCGCAAGGAGCTCGGCGACGCGCTGCGTCACCGCTGGCTGCAGCTCTACGCCGCGGTGCTCGGCCTGCTCGGGCTCGTCATCGCCTGGTACGCAGCCGGCGATACCGCGGGGCTCTCGCTGCAGAGCTACGGACGCACGGCCGCCAGCCTGACGAACCTCTGCCTGCTGCTCGCCCCGCTGGTGGCTCTGGTCCTGGGCGCCGACACCGTCGCGGGCGAGCGGGATCGCGGCACGTTCGATCGCCTGGTGGCGCAGCCGATCGACCGTCGTGAGCTGCTGTGCGGCAAGTTCCTCGGTCTGCTGGTCTCGCTCGTCGGCGCGACGCTGGTGGCTTTCGTTCCTGCCGCGCTCTACCTCGCGGTAGCCACCGGTTCGCCGCCACCCCTGCGCGCGGTGATGTTCCCGCTGGTGGCGATGCTCGCGATCCTGCCGGCGCTCGCGCTCGGGGTACTGCTCTCGGTCACCGCGGACAGCGGCGCCAAGGCGCTGGCGCGGGCGGTGCTGCTCTGGGCCTGGCTGGTGCTGCTCTACGACCTGCTGCTGCTCGGCACGCTGCTCTCGGCGCGTCTCGGCGCGGGGTTCCTGATCGGAGCCCTGCTCCTCAACCCGATGCACTCGGCGCGACTGCTGGTGGTGCTCGCGCTGGAGCCCGACCTCTACCTGCTGGGGCCTGCGGGCGCGTTGCTCACCGAGAGCCTGTCGCGGGCATGGACCGCCGCGCTGCTCGTGACGACGCTGCTGGCCTGGACCGTCGTCGCGCTGGGTCTCGCGCTGGCGGCGTTCCGCCTGCGCCGGCCCCGGCTCCGCGAGGTGGCGGGCCGCGAGTCCTCGGTCCTCCGAACCCACGATCACAACCCCAGGGAGGGGGTCATGAGCTCTGTAGTCAGACTCTTCGCTCGAGTTGGCGGGCGCGCCCGCACCCGGCTCGTCCTGTTCCTGCTGCTCGTCGTCGCTGTGGCCCTCGTCGGTTGCCAGGCGGGAGAGGACGGCGATGCGACGCGCTCCGCGGCCGGCGGTCGCGACGGTCTGCACCGCGTCGATGCGGCCATGCTCGAGCGCGGGCAGCAGGTCTACGTCCAGAATTGTGCGCCGTGCCACGGTCTCACCGGCAAGGGAGACGGCACCGCCGCGGCGTCGCTCGATCCGAAGCCGCGCGACCACAGCGATCGCACTTACATGGACACGCTCAGCGACGCCTCGATCGCGGAGGTGGTGAAGGTCGGCGGCGCGCTGCGCGGCTTCCCGAACATGCCGAGCCATCCTCACGTCGGCGGCGAGGACATGGTCGGGCTGATCGCCTACGTGCGGACCCTGAGCCGCGGCGGGGAGCAGGTGAAGGAAGTGACGTTGGCCATCGACTGAGGAGAAGCGGCGCTCCTGCCCCGGCTCGACGCTGCCGAAGGGGAGACGATGTTGGAGATGCGAGGAGAGGGCGAGACCGGCGTCGCCATTGGTTCGCCGGAGCCGCCGGCCATTCGGGGGCTCCGGTTCTCGAAGGTCTTCTCGAGCCCGTCGCGATCGCCGTACGACGAGGTCGACTGGGAGCGGCGCGCGGTCGCGATCACCTCCGATGCGGGCGGTGTGGTTTTCGAGCAGCGGGGCGTCGAGGTGCCGAGGTCCTGGTCGCAGACCGCCGCCACCATCGTCGCCCACAAGTACTTCCACGGCAGGGCCGGCACGCCGGAGCGCGAGAGCTCGGTGCGCCAGCTCGTGTCGCGCGTCGTCGACACCATCACCGCCTGGGGCGACGCGGGCGGCACCTTCGCCTCGTCCGCCGACCGCGACGTCTTCCGCGACGAGCTTGCTGCGATGCTGCTCGGCCAGGTGGCGTCCTTCAACTCGCCGGTCTGGTTCAACGTCGGGGTCGAGGAGCGCCCTCAAGGCTCGGCCTGCTTCATCTTGTCGTGCGGCGACTCGATGGGGGAGATCCTCGACCTCGCGAAGGCCGAGGCGATGCTCTTCAAGTTCGGCTCCGGCACCGGCACCAACCTGTCGCGTCTGCGCGGCTCGCACGAGGGCCTGTCCGCGGGCGGCATCGCGTCCGGGCCGGTGTCCTTCATGAAGGGGTTCGACTCCTTCGCTGGCGCCATCCGGTCCGGAGGCAAGACCCGTCGCGCGGCCAAGATGGTGATCCTGGATGTCGACCATCCCGACATCGTGGACTTCGTGCAGGCCAAGGCGAAGGAAGAGCGGAAGGCCTGGGCGTTGATCGACGCCGGGTACGACGGCTCCTTCGACGGCGAGGCGTACGCCTCGGTGTTCCATCAGAACGCGAACCACTCGGTCCGTCTGAGCGACGAGTTCCTGAGCGCGGTCGAGGCCCACGGTGAGTGGTGGACGAAAGAGGTGGTGAGTGGTCTGCCGCACCGCAGGCACCAGGCCCGGGAGCTGCTGGCGACGATCGCGGAGGCTGCCTGGACCTGCGGCGATCCCGGCGTTCAGTACGACACCACGATCCAGCGTTGGAACCCGGTCAAGAGCTCCGGCCGGATTCGCGCCTCGAATCCGTGCAGCGAGTTCGTGTTCCTGGACGATACCGCCTGCAACCTGGCGTCGCGTGCTCCGCGCGGAATCGGTTCCTCTGCGGCTCGAGGCTGGCAAACGCGTGGCCGGCGGAACCCTGCTTTGCGCTTGCTCCAGACCTTTGCTTATCATGGAATCATGAAATCAGAGATCACCGCTACCGAAGCCGGCCGTCGCTTCTCCGACCTGCTGAACCGAGTGCGGTACCGGCGCGAGCGGTTCATCGTGGTGAGAGGCGGTGAGGCCGTGGCGGAGATCGGACCTCCATCCGGAGCGTCGACCTGTACCCTGACGCAGCTTCGAGCGATGCTCGACTCGCTGCCTGTACCAGACGACGCTTTCAGTACCGATCTCGAACGACTGCGGGCTGCCCAGCCGCCACTGCCGAGTGCCTCGTGGCGCTCTTGATCGACACCAGCGTCTGCATCGACATCGAGCGAGCAACCCGATCCGCGAGCTTGCTCGAGCGAACGAACCAGCCCATCTTTCTCGCTGCGATCACGGCCTCCGAGCTCCTGCATGGGGTCGAGCGCGCTGACAGTGTTGATCGTCGAGCGCGTCGCGCAGCGTTCGTGGAGCGCATTCTCGATGTCGTTCCCATCCTGCCCTTCGACCTCGATGTCGCGCGCGTGCACGCTCAGATCTGGGCGACGCTGGTCGATCGCGGCGAGGTGATCGGATCTCACGACTTGATGATCGCCGCGACCGCCGTCTGTCATGACCTGTCTCTCCTCACCAACAATGGCCGCGATTTTCGTCGCGGCGACGGCTTGAGTCTCGAGTCGGCTTAGCCTCGATGCTCGCTCACCTATCCCGCCTCGGCGGTGCCGGAAGAGGTGCCAGGGCAGCGCCCGCGCCAGCACGCCGACCAAGATTCCCGGCCGGCGCGGCGCGGGGCCGGCCGCCGGGTGGCGTCACTCGGCGCGAAGGTGTCGCACCGGATCGGCGCGCAGCGCGCGCTGCGCGGGCAGCCAGGTCGCGGCGAGCGCGGCGATCACCAGCAGCGCCGTGACTGCGCACCAGGTCGGCAGGTGCCCGGGCGAGGTGCCGTGCAGGCGGCTGGCGAGGTTCTGCACCAGGACGGTGCCCGCGCCGATGCCACCGGCCACGCCGAGCGCAATCCAGCGCGCGCTGTCGGCGAGGAACAGCCGCACGATCGCTTCGGGCTGTGCGCCTAGGGCGGTGCGGATCGCCATCTCGGGCAGCCGTTGGCCGACGGCATGCGCGACCACTCCGTAGAGGCCGACCATCCCGAGCAGCAGGCCGAACAGCGCCAGGCCGCCGAGCAGCGCAGCGAGGAAGCGGCCTTGTGCCAGCTCGTCGCCGACCACCTCGCGCACCTCGGCGGCGATGCCGACGATGCTGTGCCATCGCGGCTCGGGCTGCGCCTGGTCCGAGGCCCAGGCCGGCGCCGTCGCGCGCAGCCGCGCGCCGAGCGCGCTGCCTTCCGGAAAGAGCTGCCGCGCCAGGTCGGCGCTGACGATCGCGACGGAGGGGCTTTCGAGGCGGTCGAAGTCGTCGAAGCCGCGCCCCTCGTGCAGCGCGATGCCGCGCCAGGCGGCGGTAGAGGCGTGGAAGAGCGCCCCTTGAGGGTTGACGAGTTCCTGTAGATTCCTTAGTCTTCGTTTCAAGATTCAGACAGCTTCCGGAGATTCCTCGGCAAGATTTCGGCTAAAGGCCTGGTGGCAGACCCTCGGTCTGTCGCGACTGTCGCGCGGCCGTCCGGTTCGTGCGGGGTCCGTCGGCCCGTGAGCTGCGTTAGCCAACGCCCGGCTTCACGCCGACACGTCAAAGCGGCTACCGCCGCTGCCGAGAGATGATCGCAGGCAGCTAGCAGACCCACGTCACCCAAGGAGCTCGAAATGAAGAAACTCGTCTTCGCCGGCGCAGTGTTGTGTCTCTTCGCCGGCTCCAGCCTCGCGGACCATTCGTGGAGCACCTACCATTGGGCCCGCACCACATCCTCGTTCGACCTGACAATCGTCAACAGCACCACGACCGACTGGGACCCCTATGTCGCCCAGGCCGTGGCCGACTGGTCCAGCTCGAGCGTTCTCAATATGGGGGAGGTGGAAGGCGACACCTCCAGCAAGACGCGCCGCCAGTGCAACGCGCCGGCAGGCCAGGTTCGGATCTGCAACCTGGGGTACGGTCAGAACGGCTGGCTCGGCATCGCCGGCATCTCGATCGACACCAATGGCCACATCGTCTCCGGCTACACCAAGCTGAACGACACCTACTTCTCCTGGGACTACTACAACACCCCCCAGTGGAAGCAGAGCGTGACCTGCCAGGAGCTGGGTCACAACATCGGCCTCGACCACCAGGACGAGGACTTCAACAACCAGTCGCTGTTCTCGTGCATGGACTACCAGGATCCGCCCTTCGAGTACCCCAACGCCCACGACTATGAACAGCTCGAGGCGATCTACGGGCACACCGACTCGTACGACTCGTATTCAACGGGCGACGGCGGTGGTGGCGGTGGCAGTGGCTGCAACGCCCCTCCGGGCAAGGGCTGCAATGCCAACACCGGCAACAACGGCGACATCGGCTGGGGCATGTCGCTCGGGCGTCGCGGCCAGGTCGAGACGTTCGTTCGCATCGATCCGGATGGCACCACGCACCTCACCTTCGTGACCTGGGTCAAGGGTCACTGAGTTCGGGCGCGGGTCGGAGATCGGCGGTCCGCCATTTTTTTTCGGGCGCCCGCGCCCGCCTCGCCGCCGATGCCTCGGGTCAGGACGGTGGCCTCGTCGTCTCCCCCTCGGGTGGCGGCGAGGCCTCTTCGTTTAGGGAGCCAATCGCTCGGAAGTGGCCTTCGGAAGTGGCCTCAGTGGGCGATCCGCCAGGTTCCGTCCTGGAGCTCGAACGGCAAGCTGGTGGTCGTCGAGGTGAACGTCGAGCTGCCGTCGGCGTTGGTCGAGCTTTCGCTCGTGACGACGTTCAGGTAGGCCCGTTCGCCGGCGAAGGTGAGCTGACCGCCGGAGCGGATCTGCTCCGCGAACGCGGCTGCCGTCGGCATGTGGCGGCGACGAAACTCGTCGCTTTCCTTGCGTTCGGCAGCCGACTCAGCAGCCCGTTTCGCGCGTGCCGGCCCGGACAGGAGCTCGATTGCGGCTCCCAGGTCTCCCGCTTCGAGCCGGCTCGCGTACTCCAGCGCGAGCCTTCCGATCTCGTGGTCGAGGATCGCGGTGCCGCGGACCGGCGGCTCGGTCTCGACCGGCGGAGGCTCGAAGGTCATCGGTCCGCCCGTGACGCTCCAGCGATCGTCCTCGAGCGTGACGAAGGCCATCGCGGACACCCCATCGTCCGGTGTCGGGATGCGTAGCGTCCCCGTGTCGCCGTAGATAGTGAGCACACCGATCCGCCGATGCCGATGGGGGTCAAAGCTTTCGTCAGTCGGGCCGGAGCCGCGGTGGCGGTGGAGGCAGCGGCTTCGTGTCAGGCGCGACGCTCGTGGTCGAGCCGGGCGAGTCCCTGACGATCGATATCGGTGCCGGCGGTCAGGGAGGCGCCGTCGGAGAGCCCGGAGGTGACGGCGAGACGAGCCGGCTTGCCTCCGACGACCGGCCTTGGAAGTTGGAGGCCGCGGGCGAAGGCGGCGGCCTTTACCTCTTCGGCTGGGGAGGCGGGGGATGGTACGGCGGCGGCGGTGGCGACGCCGACGGCGGGATTGGGTTCCAGGGTGATGGCGGAAACGGCGGCGCAGAAGGCGGGGCTGGCGCCTCGGGTGGGGATGGCGGTGGATTGCTCGGCGGTGGCGGCGGCGGAGGTCCTGGCGGTGGCCAAGGGGGTGCAGAGGCCCAGAATGGCGAGGCCGCTTTCCAGCCTGGAAGCGGCGGGGGTGGCGGCGGCTCGGGCGGCGGCGCGGGAGGGAATGGAGCCGACGGCTCGGTGTTGATTCGCTGGGTGGGTCCACCGGCGATCGGCTCCCCCTGAGTGCATCGTGGAACGGGGCTGACCGGCTCGGACCGCGCAGCTCAGCCGGCGGGAACGCAGCGCGGCGCGTGGGCTGGCATCGAATCGTCCCGTCCACAGCCAGTAGAACCCTTGACCCGGCCGGAGCGCGACGAATGAGTCGAGTTTCCGGCCCGGTCAAGTGACCGCCGTGGGCCGAAGGCACGCCGGGACGCAGACCCGGCCGGGCCGGAGGCCCGCTAGAATCTGAGGCAATCACCACGACACCGCGTCGTCTCAGGAGCGGCGAATGACCTGCACCGCCCGGCTCGCCTTCCTGGCCTCAATGGCAGCGCTGCCCTTGGCGGCGGTCCCCGCGACCGCTGCGCCCGACTGCGGCGACGGTTGGCGCCGCTTCGACGCCGCGGCCTCGACGCTCTACACCCGCTCCTCGGACCGAGTGGCGCGGCGGCTGGCGGGCGACCTCGACTCGTTCCAGGCGTACCTCGCGGGGCTGGGTCCGAGCGGGCGTTTCGTGTCGCCGATCCCGATCGTGGTGGTGGCGCTGCGCGGCGAGCGCGAGATCGAGGCGCTGCTGCGCCCCGGCACGCACACGCCGCAGACGCGGCTCGGCGGGATGTTCCTGCCGGGCGACGACAGCAGTTTCGTGGTGCTCGACTCGACGCTCGACGCCGAGCTGGGCGTCGGCGACGTGGTGTACCACGAGCTGGTGCACCTGTACCTGCGCCACAACCTGCCGCAGGCGCCGCGCTGGCTGCAGGAAGGCATGGCGGAATTCTTCTCGACCTTCCAGCGTCGCGGCGACGAGGTGGTGGTGGGCCGGACGATCGAGCGACACCTGCGCTGGCTCGCCTCGAACAGCCTGGCGCCGATGGCGGAGCTGCTCGGTGCGCGCCCGATCTCGGGCGGGGAGTCGACCCGTACCGGGGTGGTCTACGCCCAGTCCTGGCTGTTCGTGCACTACCTGCTGACCGGCGGCGAGCCGACCCGCCTACAGCTCGCCCGCTTCCTGGAGGCGCTGCGCGACCACCAGCCGGTGGTGACGGCGTTCTCGAACGCCTTCGAGATGTCGATCGGGGATATGACGCCGACGCTGAACCGTTACCTGCGCGGCGGCCGCTTCGGCTTCTACCGGATCCCAGCGGGCGAGCCGGAGGGTGCTCTGTCGGTCACCGCGGCCGACCCGGCAGAGGCCTGTGCGCAGCTCGCGGAGCTGCTGGCCGCGATGCCGGCGCGCGCGGAGGACGCGCGTGCTCATTACGAGCGTACGCTCGAGCTGCAGGCGGACCATCCGCTCGCGCTCTCGGGTCTCGGCCGGATGACCGCGCTGTAAGGGCGGCGTGAGGAGGGCCTGGCGCTCCTCGAACGCGCCGTCGCCGGCAAACCCGAGCACCACCTGCCCTGGTACCGCTACGGGGTCGCACTGCTCGACCGGCTGCCCCGCGCGATCGCCGCGTCTCTCGATACCGAGCAGCAGGCACGTCTCGACGCCGCGCGCGAAGCGCTCGGCGAGGCGATCCGCCGGCGCCCGGACTTCGGGCCGGCCTTCGCGGCGCTCGGCCGCAGCCACCTGCTCGACCTCGCGACGCCGACCACCGGGCTCGCCGCGTCGACCCGCGCGGCCACCTTGATGCCGTACCGCGCCGACGTGCTCGAGGAGCTGGCCATGCTGAGCGCGGCGTCGGGCGCCTACGCTCGCGCCTTCGCGGTGGCCGAGACACGCCTCGCCGAGCTCGGCACCGTCGCCCAGGTACGCAGCGCCAAGGAGCGCGTCACCGAGCTCGTGCTCCGCCACGCCGGCGACGCGCTAGCGCGCGGCGACCTCGACGCGGCGCGTGAGGCGGTGCGGGTGATCGACGAACGCTGGGCCGGCGCGCCGCCGACCGCGCTCGAGGCAGGCGTGGCGTCGTTGCGCGAGGCGGTGGCGCAGACCGGCGCCGAGAGCGACGCCGAAGACACACAGGCACCGGACGGGGACCCGCCGCGCTGAGCTGGGGGCGAGCCGTCAGGCATCTTCCCCAGCTGCGCCCGGCTCGCCCTCGCCGAGTAACCTGCCGGCCGCCAGGAGGGTCTTCGAGGACATGCACGGTCTGTTCGCCGATCTGTATTCTGGCGCCCGACAGCTACGGCGCCGGCCGGGGTTGACCGCGGCGGCTGTGCTCGCGCTCGGGCTCGGCGTCGGCGCCAACGCGGCTCTGTTCTCGGTCTTCGCGACGGTGGTGCTCGAGCCGCCGCCCTATCCCGATCCCGAGCGGCTGTTGCGGCTTTGGGCGCGTAACGACGCGAAGGCCATCCACGACAGCCGGGTGTCGCCGGTGGCGTTCGACGATCTGCGCGACCAGGCGGCGAGCTTCGAGCGCATCGCCGGCTGGTGGCGGCCCGAGCTCAACCTCACCGGGGACGAGGGCGAGCCACAGCGTGTGTCGGCGATCGACATGACTTCGGGCTTCTTCGACACGGTCGGCGTGCGGCCCGCGCTGGGAGACACCTTCGTCGAGGAGGACGAGCTCGCCTCCCCGATCACCAAGGTGGTGCTGTCGCATGCGCTGTGGCAGGAGCGCTTCGGCTTGGATCCGGTGCTGGTCGGACGCACGATCCAGCTCGACGGCCAGGGACACCAGGTGGTGGGCGTGATGCCGGCGGGCTTCGACTTCCCCCCGGGCGTGCAGGTCTATCGGCCGCTGGGCTGGGATGCCGGCCGGCACAGCCGAGCCGCGCGGTTCTTCGAGGTCGTGGCGCGTCTGCGCCAGGATGTACCGATCGAGGCGGCGCGCGCCGAGGTCGCGAGGTTCGTGGAGCGCTGGCAGCAGGAGTTCCCGGACAGCAACGCCGGCTGGACCCTCGACCTGCCGCGCCTGCACGAGGACGAGGTCGGTGGCGTGCGGCAAGGGCTCGTGGTCTTGCTCGCGGCGGTTGCCGTGGTGCTGCTCATCGCGTGCGTGAACGTCGCGGGACTGCTGATCGCGCACGGCTCGGTGCGCGAGCGGGAGGTATCGCTGCGCTTCGCACTCGGCGCCGGCCGCGGTCGGCTGGTGCGGCAGTTCCTGGCCGAGGGTCTGGTGCTCGCGGCGCTCGGCGGTCTCGCGGGCTGCGCTTTTGCGGTCCTCGGTGTGCGCGCCCTGGTGGCGGCTGCTCCCGCTGCGCTGCCACGCGTCGAGCAGGTCCGTGTCGATCCGCTCCTGCTCGGCACCGCTCTCGGCCTGGCGTTGCTCTCGACCCTGCTGTTCGCGCTCGTCCCCGCGTTGCGCAACGCGGGCCGCTCGCTACATACCTCGCTCCAGGAGGGAGGGCGCGGCAGCTCGCGCGGCCGTCGCGGCGTGGAGCTGCGCAGCGCACTGGTGGTGCTCGAGCTCGCGCTCGCGGTGTCGCTGCTGGTGGCGGCGGGGCTGCTGCTGCGGAGCTTCGGCCACCTCCTCGCGGTCGACGTGGGTGCGCGCGCCGAGCGGGCGCTGCTCTTCGACCTCCAGCTCCCGCGCGCCACCTACCCCGACTACGCCGCGGTCAACGACTTCTACCTGCGCGCGCTCGAGCGACTCGAGACCGTGCCCGACATCGACGGGGTCGCCGCGGCTGCGTTCCTGCCGCTCGAGGAAGGATGGCGCTGTGACTTTTCGGTGCTGGGTCGGCCCGCGGTGGACAGCCGCGAGGAGCCCGAGGCGCAGTATCGGCCGGTCGGCGAGTCGTGGTTCCGCGCGCTCGGGATCCCGGTGCTCGAGGGGCGAGGCTTCGAGCCGACCGACCGCGCCGATAGGCCCGGCGTGGTCGCGGTCAACCGGTCCGCCGCTCGGCGGTACTGGGGCGAGACCTCGCCGGTCGGGGAGCGGGTGGCCCTGAGCTGTCGCACCTTCGGTCCCCTCGGCGCGATCCTGGTCGACCCGCTCGAGGCCGAGGTGGTCGGCGTGGTCGGCGACGTGAAGAACAACCGACTCGAGGCGCCGGCCGAGCCTGCGCTCTACTTCCCGATCCGACAGTTCGGGTATCGCAACATGAGCCTCCTGGTGCGCACGACCGGCCGGGACGCGACGTCGCTGGTCGAGCCGGTGAAGGCGGCGCTGTGGGAGCTCGACCCTTCGCTGCCGCTCTCGCGTCTTCGCACCTTCGACGACCACCTCGCCGCCGCGACGGCACGCCGGCGCTTCGTGGTCGCGTTGCTCGGCTTCTTCGCCGGCACGGCGCTGGTGCTCGCGGCACTGGGCGTGCACGGCGTGCTGGCCGAGACGGTCGCCGCGCAGCGGCGCGAGCTGGGCGTGCGCACCGCCATGGGCGCGACTCCGCTCGGCTTGCTCTGGCTCGTCTTCCGCAGAGGCCTCTCCCTGGTCGGCGTCGGGCTGGTGGTGGGCCTGCTCGGCGCGCTCGCCGCGCGACGGCTGATCGCAAGCCAGCTCTACGGCGTCGGCGCCTTCGATCCGCTCTCGTTGGGCGGAGCGATCGCAGTGCTGGTCGCGGCCGCTTGCCTCGCGTGCTGGGCGCCCGCCGCGCGCGCGGCACGCACGGCACCGGCCGCGGTACTGCGCGGGGACTCGCGGACCTCGCGCTGAGGCTCAGGGCGTACAGCTCGCCACGGCACCACTCAGCGTGCAATCACGAAGTCACCGTCACGCTCGCCCGGCCGTGCGACCCAGCCAGGCTCGAGCGTGATGGTCCAGCCGTCGCCCTGCAGCGTCGCGCCATCCGTGCGGAACGGAGCGGGCAGTCGCAACGTTTCGCCATCCGACGATTCGAGGATGCCGGTCGATTCGAGGCTGCCCCACGGACCCGAGACGCGATACTGGAAGAACACGGTGCCGACGCCCGGTATCGGGGTCGCGCCCGTCGTCATCAGCATCGCGTTGCGACCCCGTGGCACGATCACGATCGGCCCGTCGACGAATCTGCGACGCAGCTCCGCGACGCGCGCCTTCTGTTCGGCGTCGCGCCTTTCCTCGGCAGCGCGCAGTGCGGCGCCGTCGTACCGTCCGGCCGCGACATTCACGTCATCCGCAGGCCGCGTCCCCGTCGCCTGCATCAGCAGGTCACCGAGATCATCGGTCGCTTGCAGGCGACGCGGCCATCCGGGCGAAGACGCGTCGAGCAGCAGACCGTACGCCGCGCCGGACGGATAGCCGAACACGCGCACGAACGTCGGGTTCGCAGCATACTCCGTGAGCTGGCGGATCGCCGACGCGACGGCCTCGTCGTGCGACGTCGCGGCGACCACGGTGCCGGTGTACTGCGCCATGCCCTCGCGGATCTCGTCCTTTTGTTCGCGGCCGGCCGCGCCATCGAAGAGGTCGCGCCGATGCATGCGGAACCCGAGCGCATCGCGCAGCGCAGCCGTGCGTTCCGCACCCGCTGCACCCAGCGCTCGCGCCAGTGCCCGCCACTCCAGTTGCAGCCAGTATCGCCCCTCGAACGTGTCGAGATGGTCGTTCGACTCGCCGATGGTCATCAGGCGGAGCTGCGGCTGCACGCGATGGAACAGCTCGTGGATCAGCAGTCGGCCTCGCGCTTCCGCATGTTCCGCCGGAAGCAGTGACCACACGTAGGCCGCCCAGCGCTTACCGCCCCACTCGAGCGGCGCATTGACGAAGCCGAGGATGCGTGGCCGCTCCGCGTCCGGTGCCGCCTCGTTCGTCGCGATCGTCTGTGATGCCGCGTCCGCAAACACCATTGGCCCGCAGAGCGACACGCCCCACAAACTGCCGCCCTCACGCTCGCAGAGTGCCTGCGCTTCGGCAAAGTACGCGCGCGCACGCTCCTGATCGACCTGCGCGTGCACGGACGGCGCCACCACGAGCGGTACGCACGGCGCCGACAGTGCGATCGCGTGGCGGACCCATCGGTTCATGCGCCGACCGGCCCTGCCGGGAATCAGTGGCATGACGTGCTTTCCTCACTGAGAGTGTGCGACAAGGTTAAAGGTCGCCTGCTCTTCCCAAGGGTCTGTCCGCCGCCGGTCTCAGCGAACTGCGGCTGCTGGGGTCCCTTCGTCGACACGACCGTACGCTAGACTCGACGCGAGTCGGGGCCACGAGCCATGTCCACCACAGCAACCGCTTTCGAGCCCGTCGTCCCGCTGGGCTTGACCCTTCGCGTCGCCTCACTCCCGCTCGGCGATCGCCAGTTCGCCGAGCTCTGTCGCGACAATCCCGACTTGCGACTGGAGCTGACTGCAGATCGCGAGCTGATCATCATGTCGCCCACCGGCTCGAAGACTGGCTGGCGCAACAGCAAGCTGAACCAGCGTCTTGCGAACTGGGCAGAGCGGGACGGCACGGGGATCACCTTCGACTCCTCGACCGGCTTCACTTTCCCGAACGGGGCGAAGCGGTCGCCCGACGCATCCTGGGTGCGGCTCGAGCGGTGGCAGGCGCTGAGCCCGGCCGAACAGGAGGCCTTCGCGCCGCTCTCCCCCGATCTGGTCATCGAGCTGCGATCACCCCAGGACGAGCTCGGATCCCTGCGTGCCAAGATGACCGAGTACGTGGCCAACGGCGTGCGGCTCGGCATGTTGATCGACACGCTCGAAGGCAAGGTCCACGTCTACCGGCCCGGAGCGGAGCCCGAGACGGTCGAACGCCCGCGACGCCTGCGCGGCGACCCCGAGGTGCCGAGCCTCGAGCTGGACCTGGTCGACATCTTGTAACAAGTGACGACATCGCTGCGCCCGGTCGCAGATATCGCCGAGCGGCGCACGGCTCTGCCCATCACCGCTGCGCGAGCGCACCAGCATCTTGAGTGCGACGTCTCGCCGCAGCCGCACGTCGGTGGCTCGGTACAGATCGCCGCTCCCCCCTTGTGCCAGCAGGGCGACGATCTGGTAGGGCCCGACCAAGGGTGCCTGCCGCCAGCGGCGGATCCTCGTACGCGAGATCGTGTGCCGCCAACGCGAGCGCTGGTGTTTCCAGGAAGCCAACCCAGGTTGGCGCGTGCGGCGTCCACCAGCACGCGGCGCATCAGGCGAGCCGCGGTGGCAAAGAAGTGCGCGCGGTTGTGCCACGACACACCTTGCCACCCGAGCACGCAGGTACGACTCGTGGAGCAGGTCCGTGGGCTGCCAGCCGACGGTGCGAGACTCGCCCGCCAGTAGCCGTCGCACCAGCGGAACCAGCTCCTCGAACGCGCCTTGATCGCCGCCGCTCCATGCCTGGAGCAGTCGCGTCTCCGAGCGCACGCGCCGGTTCTAGCAGCTCGATCGCTCGTCCAAGAGAGCCTCGAGCCACGCACGATCCGCGGCGTCGGAGGGCCGCACCGTCTGCTTGGTGCGGATCAGGGTCTCGACGTCTGCGAGAACCAGACTCACGCCGTTCAGGTCGACTCGTCCAGCGCTCCGGTGGGCTTCTTCCCACGTGACGCCGCAGGCCGAGGCCAGGAGATCGACCAGGACCTCGTCGGCGACGCGCACGACGACGTACTTTTCGAGATCCCCCGGCTCGATCTCGGAGGCCGCGTCGTCCTCGAGGATCGACAGCGCGCGTTTGATGCGCTCGACGTTGTCCGGGCCGGCTTCGACGAGCAGGTCGATGTCCTTCGTGGTCCGCTCGCCACCGTGGAGGATCACGGCGAAACCGCCGATCAGGACGTACCGGGCGCCTTGCTCTTCGAGCGAGCCGCAGATCCTCCGGAGGTCGTCGAGCGTCGGCGAGCGGACCTCCGGGACATCTGGCTCCTGATCCACTCTTGTGCCTCCTCGAAGGTCTCGAACCGATACAGGCCACGTGGAGCGAGACCGCAACCCCGCAGCTCCCGCACGGTTCGAAGCAATGCGTCGGCGGACGCCAGACCCGACGGCTCACGTCGCCGGCCGACGATCTTCGACGGAAGCATGTCGATTTCACGTCGCTGCATGAGTTCGAGCATACCTCCGACTCGGCGAGGTAGCCCATGCCCACGACTCGGCAGGCGCACAACGGGACCCGCCGCACGGCAAGAGGCCGAGACTTCCTCAGCAGCCCGCACCGGCACGCCTAAAGCGAACGAGTCGCCCCAGACCCGCCTGCGGCTGAGCGGCCCCTGCTTCGGCAGGCGAGGCGAGTGCCGAGGCTCAGCGGCGGCAGGGTCCTCGACCCGCACCTCGCTATGCTGGTCGAGCCGTGCACGATTCTGGATCCCGGCGGCAACGAACCTACTCGTCAAACGGCGCCTCGGGCGCGTTGGCCTTGGCGGCCACGCTCGCGTTCCTGGCGACGTGGCTCGTCGGCTTCAATACAGCAGCGCACGGCTCGGTCCCGCCCGAGATCGGCGACGGCTGGCGCGTCTCGACTCCCGAGGAGCAGGGGCTCGTCTCCTCGGCGCTCGACGCGATGGCCGATCGCGTGCGTAGCGATCCGGCCTTCGCGCACGCCTACGCGCTGCTCGTCGCGCGTCACGGCACGCTGGTCTTCGAAGAGCACTTCAACGGGCGTCGCCGCGAGCAGAGCTCCGGCGTCCGCTCGGTGACCAAGAGCGTTCTGTCGCTGGCGCTCGGTATCGCGCGCGAGGATGGGCGCCTGCCGCGCTCGCTCGACACGCCGCTCGCCGCGCTGCTCCCGGCCCGCAGCCACCTGCTGGCCGGCGAGAAGGCCGAGATCACGCTCTTCGACGCTCTCACCATGCAGTCGGGGCTGCGCTGGGACGACAGCGCGGAGCCGTGGTTGGGTCAGATCTTCTTTGCCGACGACCTGGTCGCGTTCACTCTCGGCGAGCCGCTGGTCGCGCCGCCCGGCGCCCATTTCAACTACAACACCGGTCTGTCGCAGGTGATCGCCGAGGTGCTGACCGAGGCCACCGGTCGCGACCTCGCCGGCTACGTGCGCGATCGCCTCTTGGAGCCGCTAGGCATCTCAGGCACGGACTGGCTCCTGCGGCCGAACGGCGAGCACTACGGCGGGCTCGGGCTGCACCTCCGCCCGCGCGACATGGCCAAGCTCGGGCAGCTCGCGCTCCAGGACGGCAACTGGCGCGGCCGCCGCTTGGTCGCGGCCGAGTGGATCCGCTCCTCGACGCGGGACCAGACCGCCGACACCAGCACCTACGGCTACCACTGGTGGGCCTCGGCCAACGGCTCGCGCTTCGTCGCGATCGGCTACGGCGGGCAGTACATCTATGTCGACCGTGACCTCGACCTGGTGCTCGTGCTGCAGGTCGACTTCAACGTGCCGTTCGAGCAGGTCCTCCCCTTCGCCTCGTTCCTCGCGCTGCGTGACGACCTCTACGCCGGCGTCCTCGCCGAACGACCCGGCACCATAGAGCCCGGCTCCGCGCCGCCGATCGAGATCGGCGAAGGGGCGGGGGAGCTGCGTCTCGAGCTGCTGCGCAGCGGCGCCGCGGAAGGCTCGGTCGAGATCGCCTACCGCACGGTGCCTGGATCGGCGCGACCGGGTTCGGACTACGTCGCCACCGCGGGAAGCGTGGTCTGGAGCTCGCGGGAGACCGGCGCCAGGACGATCGTCGTCCCGCTGATCGACGATCGCCGCGAGGAGGGGCTCGAGTCCTTCGAGGTGGAGCTCGAGCGGCTCACCGGCCTGGACCGCCTCGATACGCGGCGACTCCAGGTCACGATCCTCGACGACGACGGGCCGGCGCCAGGCGGCGACGTCCAGCGTCTGAGCCTCGGGCCGGCGACGCTTGCGGCGCGCGAGGGTGAAGCGGCCCGCTTCACCGTCTCGCGCGACTCCGCGAGCGGCGACCTCGAGGTGGCCTGGGTCGTGTCACCGATCGTGGGGGACGCCGAGGACCTGGAGGCGGTGACCGGCGTCGCGACCCTCCGCCACGGCGAGACGAGCGCCGAGATCCTGCTGTCACCGCGCCAGGACGGACAGGTCGAAGGGCCGGAGCTCTACCGCGTCGAGCTCTCGGCGAGCGCGCTGCCGGACCTCGTCGAGATCGACCCGGGCGCGGGCTCCGCGACCCTCGCCGTGCTCGACGCCGACGAGCCCCAGCTCTGCGACGGCGCCACCGCGCTGTGCCTGCACGACGGACGCTTCCGGTCACGGGCGCTGTGGCAGGTCCCTGAGGCCTCGGGCCAGCACGCTCGCGGCTGGGCGAGCGCCGCCGAGTTGTCGAGCGAGAGTGGCTGGTTCTGGTTCTTCGATCCCGGCAACCTCGAGCTGATGGTCAAGGTGCTCGACGGGGGCGCGGTCAACCAGTCGTACTGGGTGTTCTACGGCACCCTCTCCGATGTCGAGGTGTTCCTGCTGGTCGAGGACCTCGCCACCGGAAAGGCCAGGCTCTACCGGCGGGCGGCGGGCACCCTGTGCGGCGGCGCCGACATCGAGGCGTTCGTCTCGTCGAGCACCGCCATGCCCTCGGCGGCCGCGCGGCCGGCGACCGCGACGGACGACGAGCCGCTCCTCGACGGGCGCTTCGCGCTAGAGGTCGAGTGGCGGGATCCCCACACCGGCGCCTTCCACCCGGCGACCTCGGTCGCGCTCACCGGCGAGACCGCGCTGCAGTGGTTCTTCTCGCCGGGCAACTACGAGATGGCGACCAAGATCCTGTCGGGTAGCGCCATCAACGGCCACACCTGGCTCTTCGCCGCGGCCCTCACCGACGTCGACTACCGCCTCACCGTCACCGACACTGCGACGGGAGCGATCCGGACCTACGACAGCGGTGCACCCTTCTGCGGTATTGCGGACGTCGAGGCGTTCGAGCCCTGAGCGCGGGACGGGTGAGACCGAGCGCCTGGGTGCCGGCGGTTGGGCGTCATGATCGCTACGAAGTCGATGGCGTCGGCGCACGCTCTCCCGCTCGAACATCTCCTGATAGCTGCCGGTCCCGATCTCGGCGCTCGCGGTGGTAGCTTTGCTTCGTCCATGCTGTCCATGCGACCCATCGAGGCCGTCGTGCCGACACCGCGACTGACAACCCCTCGAGTCAGTGGCGTGCGGCGGCCCCGTGCGCAGATCGCACTGGCGCTGGTCTCGCTCCTCGCACTGCTCGTGCCGGTGAGCGTTGCCGCCCAGCACGCCCAGAACACCGAGGACGCCGACGGCCCGCGCGTTCTGTTCCTCGGCAAGTCCTCGGGATTCGAGCACTCCAGCATTCGGCGTGTCGACGGCGCGCTCTCCCACGTCGAGCGCGTGCTCGCCGAGCTGGCGCGTCGTCACGGCTTCGAGCTCGAAGCGACCAAGGACGCGAGTCGCATCAACGCCGGCGAGCTCGCGCGCTTCGACGTGGTCGTGTTCTACACCACCGGCGATCTCACCCGGCGCGGCGGGGAGGGCGGTGCACCCTTCGCCGGGGACGGCGAGCCGGCGATGGCGAGCGACGGACTGGCCACGCTGCTGGCGTGGATCCGCGCCGGCGGCGGCTTCGTGGGCTATCACAGCGCCTCCGACACGTTCCACTCCGACCCCGCGCGTCCCGGCGAGGTCTCGCCGTACGTCGCGATGCTCGGCGGGGAGTTCGAGACCCACGGCGCCCAGTTCGAGGGGCTGGTGCGTGTCTTCGATCCCGATCACCCGGTGACCCGCGACGCGCCCCCGGAGCTGCGCCGGCTCGACGAGTGGTATGTGTTCCGCAACCTCGCCGTCGACGCGATCCACGTGCTGCGGGTGCTCGATCCGGGCACCGAGCGGGAGCGGCAGCCGCTCTACGACCGCGACCCTTATCCCGTGGTCTGGACGCGCACTTTCGGTGACGGCCGCGTCTACTACGACGCAATGGGTCACCGCGAAGACGTGTGGGACGACCCCGAGTTCCAGGGCTCGGTGGTGCGCGCGCTGCGCTGGGCGGCGGGCGAGGGACCCGCGGCGAGCGAGCCCAACTTCCTCCGAGGATCCAGCCCATGAAAGAGCGAGACCCGTCCATGGCGTCCGCCGACTCGCCCGAGACGTCGAGGCGCGCACCGGCGTCGCCGCTGTCCACGCCGCTCACCCGGCGCCGCGTCCTGGGCCTGCTCGGCGCCTCGGCGGCCGGTGCCCTGGGCGCCCCCGGCGTGCACCCGCTCGTGCCGGTGCAGGAGGGGGAAGTGTGGCAGCCGCGCTTCCTCGACTCCCGTCAGCACGCCCTGGTCGAGGAGCTCGCCGAGCGGATCATCCCGAAGACCGACACCCCGGGCGCTCGCGCCGCCCTGGTGCACCAGTACATCGACTGGGTGTTGTCGGAGGCCACCGCGGAGGCGCAGAGAGCCTTCGTCGCGGGGCTCGAGTGGATCGACGCCGAGAGCCGTTCGCGTTTCGGCAAGCCGTTCCTCGACCTGGGAGCGGCGGAGGGGCACGACCTTCTGGGCCGTCTCGCTTCGGCTGCCGAGAGCTCCGGCGGCGCGCCGCCCGCCGAGGCACCGGGCGAGGTCGGAGTCGCCTTCTTTCGCGACCTCAAGCGGCGCACGATCCACGGCTACTACCGTTCCGAGATCGGCATGCTCGACGAGCTGGGGTACGAGGGCAACCGCTATCTCTCCCGGTTCGACGGCTGCCAGCATCCGGAGCATCACGCCTGGCAGCCCGCC
>DATLFI010000059.1:0-60928 GCA_035524895.1 Thermoanaerobaculia bacterium
AATCCCGGGGGGATCGGAGGATCGCAGCGCGACGCGTCGGGTTCCGCCGGTCGGCTGTGCGATCCGAGATCCGCTACGCCAACTCCGCCAGTCTCGCCAACGCCCCCAACAGATCCGGCCGATCCCCGAGCACCCCGACAAGCGGGTCCTTCTTCTGCTTCTTGACGCGCTCGGGCATCGACTTGATGTTGAAGTCACCCAGCTCGAGGCCGCCCCGCACCTCCGCCCAGCGCAGCGGCGCCGACACCGGCGCGCCGGCCAAAGGCCTGACGCAGTAGGGCGCGACGATGAGGCGGCCGTGGCCGTTCTGCACAGTGTCGATGTAGACCTTGCCGCCGCGCTTGGCGGGGTTGCGCACGATGGTGGCGATCTCGGGGCGTCGCCGCGACACGGTCTGTGCGATCAGCAATCCCAGCATGCGGGACTGCTCGTAGGTGCAGGCGCCGCCGAGCGGCAGGAGCACGTGGAGGCCTGAGGAGCCGCTGGTCTTGACGTAGCTCGGGAGCTCGATCTCCTCGCACAGCTCGTGGATGTCCTTCGCGATGCGAACGACCTGCTCCATCGGGGCCCCTTTGGGGTCGAGGTCGAGCACGCACCAGTCGGGGCGTTCGAGCGAGCCGAGCCGGCTCGACCAGAGGTGGATCGGGATGGTGGCGAGGTTGGCGAGGTACTGCAGCGCCTGCTGGTCCTCGCAGACGAAGTACTCGATGTCGCGTCCCGAACCCTCGCTCCAGATCGTGACCGTACGGATCCATCCCGGCGCGAAGTCCGGGGCGTTCTTCTGGAAGAAGTTCTTGCCGTGGATGCCGTCGGGGTACCGCGTGAGCACCAGCGGGCGGTCGGCGAGGTACGGCAGCATGGCGGGCGCGATCTGCCGGTAGTAGTCGACGAGGTCGCCTTTGGTGTAGCCGTCCTCGGGCCAGAAGACCTTGTCGAGGTTGGTGAGCGCGAGCTTGCGCGCGGGTGACGGTGCTTCCGGCTTTGCGGCCTTGGGCAGGGGCTTCGTCGGATTGGCGGCCACCGGAGCCGCGTCCTCGGGCGGCGCCCCGCCGGCCTCGGGCGGCGCCCCGCCGGCCTCGCGCGGCGCCCCGCCGGCCTCGCGCGCCAGATCGCCGACCGTGCGGTCGTGCTCGAGGCTCAGGAACACTGGGTGGCGCAGCATCCCCTGCGGCGTTCGCTCCTTGTAGCGCACCTTGCACACCAGCTCGGGCTCGACCCACAGGTGGCCCTTGCCCTTGGGCGTCTCGCCCGAGCAGGCCGGCGTGTCTCGCCGCGCGGGCTGGAGCACCGTCGCGAGCTCATGCAGGTCGCTCTCGGTGAAGCCGGTGCCGACCCGCCCGGCGTAGACGAGCTTTGGCGCGGTGGTGTTCGCGCCGGCCGATGGCTCGAAGGCCGCCACGTGCAACGCGCCGAAGCCGGAGCGCACGCCCTCGGGGGCGGTGGCGCCGACGATCACGAAGTCGTCGTGTCGGTCGCAGGGGACCTTTTGCCAATCGGGGGAGCGGCGCGGCACGTACACGGAGTCGGCGTTCTTGGCGACGATCCCTTCGAGGCCGAGGCGCTCGACCTCGGCGTAGAACGCCTCGCCGCGCTCCTCGATGTGGTCGCTGTAGCGCACGGGCCCCACCTGCGGCAGCAGGTGCGCCAATGCGTCCTTGCGCGTGCGCAGCGGCAGACGGCGCAGGTCGAGGCCCTCGAGGGCCAGCAGGTCGAAGCAGAAGAGCGTAGCGGGCAGCCGAACAGCCGCGCGGTCGATGTCGTGCGGGCGTTGTAGCAGCGCGCGCTGTTGCAGGCCGGCGAAGCTGGGCCGGCCGCCCTCGCCGAGCACCACGACCTCGCCGTCGAGCACGCCGTGCTGGAACGGCATGTGCTCCAGCGCGCGTCGCACCTCGGGGTAGAGCGCTGATGCGTCGTGACCGTTGCGGTAGCGCAGGTAAACACGGCCCCCACGCTTGGCGGCGAGCAGCCGGTAGCCGTCGTACTTGAGCTCGAAGATCCACCCGGCGCGGCTGAACGGCTGCTTTGCCGGCTGCGCCAGCATGAATCGAACCTGCCGCGGATCGACCTCGCCCTCGACCGCGCCGGCACCGCGAAGCTCCTCGACCAGCTCCGCGACACGACGAGGGCCCTCTCCTTCGCCGAGCTCGTCGACCGTGAGCCCAGAGAGCACCGAGGCCTCGGGCAGGTCGCTCTCGCCGGACCTGGCGGCGAAGTCGGGCTTCTTCGCCAGCATCCACTGGCGGTCCTCGTCCTTCGAGCGCCCGCGCCGTGCCATCGGCGGCTTGGTGCGGAACAGCGTCCAGGTGCCGTGCAGCTTGTGGCCGTGCAGCTCGAACAGCAGCTTGCCACGCACCAGCCCGTCGCGCGGGTCCTCGAGCGGCACCCAGCTACCGCGGTCCCAGGTGATCATCGCACCGGCGCCGTAGTTGCCGTCGGGGATCACCCCCTCGAACTCGGAATACTCCAGCGGGTGGTCCTCGGTCTCGACCGCGAGCCGCTTCTCGGCCGGGTCGAGGGACGGCCCCTTCGGCACCGCCCAGCAGCGCAGCACGCCGTCGAGCTCGAGCCGCAGGTCGAAGTGGGTGCGTCGGGCGGCGTGCTTGTGCACCACGAACAGCGCGGGCGTCCCCACCGCCGGGTGGCCGGCCCGGACCCCCCCGCCGAAAGGCTCTGGGGTGGCGCTGGCTCGGCGCTTCTCGCGATAAGCCTGCAGCGGTGCTCCGCCGGGCTGCTCGTCGCTCGCCGCATCAGGGCGGGGGCTTGGTTTGGACCGGGGGCGTGGGCTCGGCATCGCGACCTACCAGCGTACCAAGGGTGGCCGTCGCAGGGACCCCGCCGCCCGCGGGAAGCACCTGAAACTGGCCTTCGAGGCCTGCCGTAGGGCGCATGGGAGCCGGTAAGATCCGGCCTTCGAAGCATCGACTCCAAAGACGCCCGACTTCGACCCGACGACCTCGCCAATGGAACGCGACCAGATCCACGAGTGGCTGCGTCTCGAAACGCTGGCCGGCCCTGTCCTCGGCGAGGACGGGAGCCGCCAGGCGGACGAGCTGGCCGAGGTAGCGCTCCGTCGCCTGTTCGGTTTGCTGCCCCTCTTGAGTCCGCCGACCCGCTTCGCTGCGGGGGTGATCGCCCGTTCGTCGCGCGCAGCTCGGAGCTCGCTGCCTGCCCGCATCCTCGGCTCTTGGGGCGCTCGTGCCGCGACGGTGTGGGTGGCGGCGGAGGTGGCGATCCTGGTTGCGATCACGACCGCTGTGGTCGGCGGTCTCGCCGCGGCGCTCGGTCCCGTGCGCCTGCTCGGCGCCGTGGTGGGCGGCTCCGCGGTCGCGCTCGACCGAGCTCTCGAGGCAGCCCATGTCGGCATGCGGGTGGCCGAGCTGTCGCAGTCGTCCCTGGTCGCAGCAGGTCCCACGCTGCTGGTCTCGCTGGTTCTGTGCATCGCGGCGTCGGCGGTGGGCGTGGCGCTGCTGGCGCCGCTGTCCGGTGCGTCGGGGGGGACGCGCGGTGCTCATCGCTGACCGGCAGTCCCCGCGAAGGCGCGTCGTGCTGCTGCTCCTTGGGGCGGCGGCCTGGCTCTCGCTGGTGGCCGCCCGCGACGGCAGCGGGCCCCAGCCACCGCCTCCCGAAGAGCCCGCGCCGGAGTCGGAGCCAGCGTCAGAGCCCGAGACAGGGCCAGATACAGGGTCGGAGACAGTGCCGACGCCCGAGCAGCGGCGCGAGCTGCAGCAACAACTTCGCGAGCTGCAGGAGCGGCAGCGCGCGATCGAAGAGCAGTACCGCAACGCGCAGCGCGAGATCGAGCGTCAGATGCGCGAGGCCGAGCGCGAGATGGAGCGGCGGCTCCGCGAGGCCCGCGAGGCCGTGCGCCAGCAGGAGCTCGAGATCGAACGTCGCGAGGATGCCGAGCCCCCCGTGGCTCCGGAGCCGCCGGAGCGGCCGCGACGCACGCCGCGCGGCGGAGCGGACCAGAAGTTCGCGTTCGCGAGCACGGTCAAGGTCAACGAGGGCGAGGTGGCAGGCGACATCTTCGTGCTCGGTGGCGGAGCCAAGATCGACGGCGAGGTGCTCGGCGGCGCGGTCGCTGTCGGCGGAGAGATCAAGGTCAACGGCAGGGTGACCGGCGACGTGGTCGCAATCGGCGCCGACGTCGAGCTTGGCGAGAACGCCGAGGTGCTGGGGAACGCGGTGAGCGTCGGTGGCCAGGTCCGTCGCGCCGACGGCGCCCGCGTCTCGGGTCAGATCTCCGAGGTCGGGATGACACCCGGCTTCGACCTGCGACCGCGCGAGTGGTGGGGCGACCGTGACTTCCGGCGTCGCGCCCCCTCGGTGTTCGAGTGGGAGGAATGGGCCGAGGTCTTGTGGAAGGTGACAGCCTCCGCCCTGTTGCTGGTGCTCTCGGCGGTGGTCATCCTGGTCGCTCCGCGCGGCACCGATCGTGTGGAGCAAGCCGCGCTGGCGGAGCCGTGGAAGGCGTTGTTGGTGGGGCTCGGCGTGGTGCTGCTGTCGCTGCCCGCGATGATCGTCCTGGCCGTGCTGCTGGTGGTGTCGCTGATCGGCATCCCGCTCCTGGTGTTCCTGCCCTTCCTGGTTCTCCTGCTGGTCGCGGCGGCCCTCTACGGGTATACGGCGATGGCGGTGATGGTGGGGCGCTGGTTGGGCGGCAGGTATCGGCGATTGTCGGGACCGGGCCGGTTCGGCGCTCTCCTCACGGGCGTCGTCGCCATCCAGGGGCTTTCGGTCGCCGGCTCCTTCCTCGACGCGATCGGCATTCCGATGCTGATCTGGGGGTTGTTCACCCTCTCTGGCTTCTTGATCAAGTTCCTGGCCTGGACCACCGGTCTGGGAGCGGCGGTGATGAGCCGCTTCGGCTCGAGCCCTGCGCTTCCGCCGCTGCCGGAAGCGATGCGCTCCGCCGTGTAACAGTGCCCCATGGGGCGCTGCGCGTAGCGGTCTGGCTCCGCCCCGGCCGGCGCATCGTCAGGACAGGCCGACCTGAGAAAGCTACGAGCGGAGCTCGTAGGTCGCGGTCGCAGGATCTGCACCTCGCGGCGCGGCTCTACCTTCCTCGACCAGTGCGAGGAGGTGCGCCAGCAGCGACATGCGGGCCGCGCCGTGCAGCTTCGGGTCGACGTCGGTGTAGATGCGCTCGACCAGCTCGGCGGGTGTTCCGGGGCGCTCGCGCAGCGCGGCGAGCGCCTGCTCGGTGCGACGCAGCCGGTGGTCGCGCAGCTCGGTCATGCGTTGCCTGGGCTGCGCTACCGTCGGGCCGTGACCGGGGTAGAGCACCGCGAGCTGGGCGCTCTGGTCGAGCTCGAGGAGCCGCTCCAGCGCGCTCAAGAACTGTCGCAGGTCGCCGTCGGGCGGGGCGATCACCGAGGTCGACCAGCCCATCACGTGGTCTCCCGAGAACAGCGCGCGCTCGCGCTCCATGAGAAAACAGAGATGGTCGCGGGCGTGACCGGGGGTGTGGACCGCGCGCAGGGCCACGTCGCCCAGGTCGATCACCTCGCCGTCCGCCAGAGCTCGGTGGGGACGAAACTCCCCCGTCGCGGCGTATGCCAGCACCGGGGCGCCGAAGCGTTCGGCCAGAGTCGGCGCGAGCGGCCAGTGGTCTGGGTGGGCGTGGCTCACCAGGACCGCGCGCACCGGCGTGTCGCCGATCGCGTCGCACAGCGCCGCGAGGTGCTCGTCGTCCTCTTGTCCGGGGTCGAGCACCGCGACTGCGCTGCGGTCCTCGGGCCCGATCAGGTAGGTGTTGGTGCCGGGTCCGGTGAACAGGCCGGGGTTGCGCTGCACGACGCGGCGCACCCGCGGCGACAGGCGTTCGACCTCGCCGTACCTCGGTGCGGCATCTCTCACGGCCGCCGCCCGCGCGCGCGCTCCAGGCTCTCCAGCAGACCCTGCTGACGCCGAGCGAAGTCGACCGGGGCCCGGCCCTCTCGGAGCGTGTCGTCGACGTGGCGTTGGAAGCCTTCGAGCTCGTCGAGCACGCCGAGTCCAGCCAGGCACGACGTGCGCTCGGCCTCGGACGCCTCGTTGCAGCGGCAGGCGTCGCGGGCGCGATGAGCCCGGTCCTCGGCGCTCTCGAGGGCGTCACTCCAACGGTCGAGATCGACCGGCGGTTGGAGGTGCCCCAGCACGGTCTCGCCGAAGCGTTCCACCGCGTTCTCGACGGTTTCGAGGCAGCGGCCTGATCCGTCGCTGTCCCCGCGGCGATGTAGGCCGGCGTCCTCCAGAAGGCTCGACACCCACGGGCGGCCGAACTCCAACGCCACCCAGAGCAGGGCGATCGCGACGGCGACGCGGATCCAGACCTTCACGGCACCACAAGTGTAGCGCTCGGAGAATCCGCCCAGGTCAGCGCCTGGCAGCGCTGCGCGCTCCGACACGCGACAGTAGAGTCCTCGGGCACTACCCCAGCTCGACCTCGGCTTGACAGGCACGCAGCTTTCTCGCACCCTTGCGGAGCGGCACTTTGCCGCGATCGCTTACCGTGTCTGACTCGATGTTCCGCTTCTCTTTCTTCCAGCCCGCGGTCGCGCTCGTCGCTCTCGCGCTTCTCGGAGCGCTGCAGCTCGGCGGGGCCTGTTCCTTGCTCGGAAGCTGCGGGCCTCCCGCGGGTCAGCGAGCGCAAGCGAGCGCATCGGCATCCGCGAGCTGCCCCGAGCACCAGCCGCCGGCGGCGCCTCCTGCGGCATGGCTCGCAGAGGATTGCTGCGGCCTGGCCGCGACGCCGCTGGTCGATGCGATCCCCTCGCGCGCGGGTGCGCCCCACGTGCTGCCAGCCGGCCTGGCGGCGCTTTCGCCGGTCGAGCGCTCTCCGCTGCCCTGCGCCCAGGTGCTCGGTGCCGAGCTGACGAAGAGTCGCGCGGGCGGCTCGATCCTGCTCGAGATCCGCGTTCTCCTGATCTGAGCTCAGGGCTGTTCCGGAGCGCGCCTGCGCGGCGCCCTGCCGGTCCAGGGAGCCGGTCCTGGCGTGCTAGCCGGGCTCGCTCCTGCCTTCGCGTCGCCGCTGGGGTTTGCCGTGTTGCGACGGCACCCATCCCCTGGCTCTTGGCTTCTGGGAGATCCTCTTGAGTAGCAATCCGCTTTCTCGTTCTCGACCCGCCCGGACGTCGCGTCGACTCGCGGCGATGGCGCTCGCTTGTGCCGCGGCGGCCGTCTCGACGGCCTGCGTCCACGTCGATCCGCAGCAAGGTGTTGCGACGGTGGGCGAGCTCGTGGCCGCTCGCACGCCCTACCCGGTGACCTGGCTGCGCAGCGAGGAGGACCGTACGGCGATTGCCATCGAAATCGATCGGCGCCTCGAAGCACCGCTCGATCCGACCGCAGCGATCGAGGTGTCGCTGCTCGGCAACCCGCGTGTGCAAGCGCTCTACGAGGAGATCGGTGTTTCGGCCGCCGACGTGGTCGCGGCGGCGACGGTCAGCAACCCCGTGCTGTCGGCCGAAGTCTTCTGGCCGGGCGGCGGTGCCACCACGCTCGAGGCGGGCGTGGCGCAGAACGTCCTCTCGCTCGTGATGCGCCCGGCCCGGCGCCGGCTCGCCGAGACGCAGTATCGCCGGGCGCAGCTCCAAGTCGCCGCAGAGGTGCTCGAGCACGCCGCGGAGGTCGAGGTAGCCTACTGGGAGCTGGTCGCGGCGGAGCACGCGGTCGAGCTGCGCGGCACGATCGCCGACGCCGCCGAGGCAGCGTCCGAGCTCGCGACGAGGATGCGGGCGGCCGGTACGGCGAGCGAGCTCGACGCCGCACGCGAGCGCGCGCTCCACGAGATGACCCTGGTCGCGCTGCGTCGCGCCGAGGGAGATCGCGTCTCGGCGCGCGAGCGCCTCGCCCGGCTGCTCGGCCTGGAATCGGCGGACGCCGAGGCTTTCTCGACGCCGGCGCGGCTGCCCGACCTGCCGGCGACCGACCCGTCGCTCGACGGTCTCGAGCTGCAGGCGGTGGAGGAGCGCCTCGACCTGCAGGCGGCGGGCCGCGAGGTCGAGGCACTCGCGCAAGCGCTCGGGATCACCAGGAAGTGGCGCTGGTTCGTGTTGGCAGAGCTTGGCATCGAGGCGGAACGCGAGCTCGAAGGCGAGTGGCTCGTCGGCCCCAAGGTCACGCTGCAGCTCCCGATCTTCGACCACCGTCGGGGCGAGCTGCGGCGTCGCGAGGCCGAGCTACGCCAGGTCGAGCACCGGCTGCGCGGGCTGGCGTTGGAGATCCGCTCGCAGGTGCGCGAGGCGCGCGAAAGCCTGCTGCTCGCTCGCGATCTGGTGCGGCGCTATCGCGAGGTCGTGATTCCGCTGCGCGAGCGCGTGGTGGCTCTGCTCCAGCAACGCCACGACTTCATGCTCGCTGGCGCCTTCGAGCTGCTCGAGGCGCGGAGCGAGGAGTTCGAGAGCTACGAGGAATACCTGCACGCGGTGCGCGACTACTACGTCGCGCGCGCCCGGCTCGCGCGCGCGGTAGGCGGGCGCTTGCCAGGACCTGCGCCGTCCGAAGCGCCTGCCGTCCCGGCGCCCGCTGCGCCGAGCCCCACACACCAGCATGATGGAACCGGAGGTGCATCGTGATCAGTCGTAGGAACCTGTTCGCTGGCGCCGGCCTGGGCGCGCTGCTCCCCGCGTTCGGTCGTCGCGCCGGCGCGAGCTCGACCGCTCCGGCACCGCACACCGACTCGGTAGCTCGTCCGCGGCCCTACACGCCGGTGGTCTGCCCCGACTCGAGCACGCTGCCGTGGCGCATGGTCGACGGGTTCAAGGAGTACCACCTGGTAGCCGAGGAGGTGGAGCAGGAGCTCGCTCCTGGCTCACGGATGCGGTGCTGGGGGTACAACGGCGCGACCCCCGGGCCCACCATCGAGGCGGTCGCTGGCGACCGCGTGCGATTCCTCGTCACCAACCGCCTGCCCGAGCACACCACCGTGCACTGGCACGGAATCCGGATGCCCTGCGGCATGGACGGCGCCGGCGGCATCACGCAGCCGCACATCCCGCCTGGCGAGACCTGGGCCTACGAGATGACGCTGCCCGACGCCGGCACCTTCCTCTACCACCCGCACGCCGACGAGATGTTGCAGATGGCGCTCGGCATGATGGGCATGATCGTGGTCCACCCCAAGGATCCGTCGCAGCGCGCGCGGGTCGATCGCGATTTCGTGATCATGCTGCACGAGTGGTCGCTCCCTGCCGGCACCTACCGGCCCGACCCCTCCGAGATGCTCGACTTCAACCACTTCACCTTCAACGGCAAGGTGTTCCCCGGAACATCGCCGCTGGTGGTGAAGACCGGCGACCGCGTGCGCATCCGCTTTGGCAACCTGAGCATGACCGAGCACCCCATCCACCTGCACGGCTACCACTTCCACGTCACCGGTGGCGACGGCGGGCCGATTCCGGCATCGGCGCAGTGGCCGATGGCCACCGTGCAGGTGCCGGTGGGCGCGACGCGCGACATCGAGCTCAGGGCCGACGAACCGGGCGACTGGGTGATCCACTGCCACAAGTCGCACCACACCATGAACGCCATGGGGCACGGCCTGCCCAACACGCTGGGCGTCGACCAGCGCGGGTTGGAGGAGAAGATCCGCGCGTTGCTGCCGGGCTACATGGCGATGGGCGAGCGCGGCATGGCGGAGATGCAGGACCATTCGCGCCACATGACTGGGCCCGAGAACACCCTGCCGATGATGGGCGGCGAAGGGCCCTTCGGCAACATCGAGATGGGCGGCATGTTCACGCTCTTGAAGGTGCGCGACCGGCTCGCGAGCTACGAGGAGGATCCGGGCTGGTACGAGCATCCGCCCGGGACCGTGGCGTATCGCGTCGGAGAACCGGGAAAGGGCGAGGAGGCGGCACCGGGGGAGCACCACCACCACGGCTGAGCACGCGGAGGGATGCGCGACGCGCTGGTATCTTTCGACCATGACGCACTTGCAAGTCTCGGGGATGGCGGTGGTCCTTGCTCAGGTCGTTTGCCTCGGGTCGGCCGCCATCGCGGCCGCGGCCGAGCCTCTCGACAAGGCCGCGATGCTGCGCACGATCGAGGCGCGCGCCGACGAAACGTGGCGCGCCGCGCTCGACCTCTGGGAGTGGGCCGAGCCCGGCTACCAGGAGACGCGCTCCGCGGAGCGTCTGGCGGTGATTCTCGAGGCGCGCGGCTTCCGCGTCACACGCGGCGTCGCGGACATCCCAACCGCGTTCGTCGCCACCTTCGGCCGCGGCGAGCCGGTGCTAGGCATCCTCGCCGAGTACGACGCGCTGCCGGGGCTGTCGCAGCAGGCGGTACCGGAGCGCCGGCCGCGCGAGGGCGGCGGCTACGGGCACGCCTGCGGCCACCACCTTTTCGGAGCAGCCTCGGTTGCGGCCGCCCTCGCGGTCGCCGACGCGCTCGAGAGTGGCGCGCTCGCCGGCACGGTCAAGCTCTACGGCACCCCGGCGGAAGAAGGCGGCAGCGCGAAGGTCTTCATGGCCCGAGCCGGCCTTTTCGAGGGCGTCGACGCAGTGCTCCACTGGCACCCCGCCGACCGCAACGCGGCCGGCGACCCCACCAACATGGCGCGTGTGGCGGCGAAGTTCCGCTTCCACGGCCGCAGCGCGCACGCCGCGGCGTCGCCCGAGCTGGGGCGCTCGGCGCTCGACGGCGTCGAGCTGATGAACCACGCCGCGCAGCTCCTGCGCGAGCACACACCCGACCGCACCCGCATCCATCACGTGATCACTTCAGGTGGCGGCGCGCCCAACGTCGTGCCCGACTTCGCGGAGGTCTTTTACTACGTGCGCCACCCCGACGCCGCGGTGGCGCGCGATCTCTACCGGCGCCTGCTGCTGTGCGCCGAGGGTGCTGCGACCGCCACCGAGACAGAGCTCGAGATCGAGTACCTCGGCGGCACCCACAACATCGTGCCCAACGACACACTGGCTCGGGTGTCGCTGCGCAACCTGCGCGAGCTGGTCGACATCCGCTACGACGACCTAGAGCGCGAGTTCGCGCAGCGGCTGCAGGACACCCTCGAGCGGCCGCGTCCCCTCGAGGACATCGCCAACGTGCACGACGAGAGCGGGCAGACCAGCTCGGGCTCGACCGATGTCGGCGACGTGTCGTGGTTGGTGCCGACCACCGGCGTCGACGTCGCCACCTGGGTTCCGGGAACGCCCGCGCACTCCTGGCAGGCCGTCGCGGCGGGCGGCACCACGATCGGCCGTCAGGGCATGTTGCTCGCGGCGCGCACGCTCGCGGCGGTGGCGTGGGACCTCTTCCGCGATCCCGAGACCATCGCCGCCGCGCGCGCCGAGCTCGAGCGTCGACTCGCGGGCACCGAGTACCGCTACCAGCCGCTGCTCGAGCTCGGCCAGCCGCCGCCGCTCGACTACCGCAAGGCGCCCGGCGGCGAGTAGCGCCGGGAACGGCCGAGGCCGCTGCTACTGTCCGCTCGTGGCCCTCGACCTCTTCGACGAGCTCACCGGCCTGCTTGCCGATCTCGAGCGGGGCGGCGCCGAGTACGCCATCGCCGGCGCGATTGCTCTTGCGATCCACGGCGTGCCGCGCGCGACCGCCGACATCGACCTCCTCGTGCCGGGCGAACACGTCGAGAGGGCTCTGGAGATCGCGCGAGGGCGAGGCTTCACCGTGGCCGCGGCGCCGATGCGGTTCAGCGACGGGCAGCAGCTTCGGCGCGTGACAAAATTGCAGGGCGAGGATGCCCTGACGCTCGACTTGCTGATCGTCGGCCCTGCGCTCGAAGCGGTCTGGGCAGAGCGAGTCTCCGTGCCGCTCGAAGACGGAAGCGTTTGGGTGGTGTCGCGCCAGGGGCTGGTGCAGATGAAGGCGCTCGCCGGGCGAGATCAGGACTTCGCCGACATCCGACGCCTCCAGGAGGCGGATCGATGATCGGAGCGGGTCGAGTCGCGGCGGACGAAGGCATTGGTGGTGCCGCTGAGGTTACAGCCCGGCTCCGCGAGCTCTCACGACTCGCCGACCTACGCGCCGATCGGCGACTCGACGCCAAACTCGACCTGAGCCCGGCGGCCGTCACCCGGCGGCTGCGCCGTCAGTCGGCCTTGCGCGCTCTCTGTCTTCGGCTCGGCACCGGCAAGCGCCGGGGCCCTACTCCGTCCTGACCTGCGGTGGCTGCGGACCCGGCGGCACGTGGCCGCGGCGGTAGATCAGGATCGTGCGCTCGTAGTCGATGACCACGACGCCATCCTGGTTGTAGCCGAGCGTGCGGAAGCGCACGATGCCCTGGTGCGGGCGTGACTTCGAGACGCGCGTCTCGAGCACCTCGCTCTGGGCGTAGATGGTGTCGCCCTCGAACACCGGGTGGGGGAGACGGATCTTGTCCCAGCCGAGGTTGACGGCGTTCTTCGACAGGTCGCCCACCGAGAGGCCGGTAACCAGCGCGAGCGTGAACGCAGAGTTCACGAGCGGCTTCTTCCACTCGGTCTGCGCCGCCCAGACCTCGTCGAAGTGGATCGGGTTCGGGTTCACCGTGAGCAGGGTGAACCAGATGTTGTCGGTCTGGGTCACCGTCCGCCCGAGCGGGTGGCGGAAGACCTGGCCGACCTCGAAGTCCTCGAAGACGCGGGCGTCACTGGGCATGCCTCGATGATAGCGATCGCGCAAGGAGGACCGGCGGCGCGGCCGGTCGGCCCGATCGGAGTCCGCCCGCTACCCGAAGGCACCTTCCTCTTGAAGCCGCTCGAGCTCCCCAGCGAGCCCGGCCTCGCGTAGCACGTCCTCGGTGTGCTCGCCGGGCACGGGCGCCGGACGCCGTAGCGTCCCCGGCGTACGCGCCAGCCTGGGCGCAGGCGCGGTGTGGAGGTTGCCGTCGGGGCCGGTGGGGAAGGCGTCGCGCGCGACGTTGTGCGGGTGTCGCGGCGCCTCGTCGAGCTCGAGCACCGGGGTGACGCAGGCGTCGAGGCCGTGTGGAGCGCCGGCGAAGACCGCCGCCCACTCGTCGCGCGTCCGTTCGAGGAAGCGCGTGGCGAAGGCGCGCGCCTGCTCCGGCCACTTCTGGGGGTCCATCTGCTCAGCGCGAAGATCAAGACCTGTGCCCTCGCAGAGAGCGGCGAAGAACTTGGGCTCGATCGCGCCCACTGCGACATAGCGGCCGTCGCGGCAGGTATAGCAGCGATAGAAGGGCGCGCCGCCGCCGAGGAGGCCCTTGCCGGGCTGCGATAGCACGCCGCGCGTCGAGTAGTGCGCAGAGAGGATCGAGGCTGCGCCGTCGATCATCGCCGCGTCGAGGTACTGGCCACGACCGGAGCGCTCGCGCTCGAGGAGAGCCACCGCGATCCCGAAAGCCGCGAGCAGCCCGCCGCCGCCAAAGTCGGCGACCAGGTTGAGCGGCGGCACGGGCCGGGGGTCGGCGGCATCGGGCCCTGGTCCGATCTGCGAGAGCACGCCGGCGATCGCGATGTAGTTGATGTCGTGCCCGGCTGCCTCGGCGAGCGGGCCGTCCTGCCCGTAGCCAGTGAGCGAGCAGTAGACCAGGCGCGGGTTGATCGCCGCGAGCGTGTCGTAGTCCGCGCGCAGCCGCGTGGTCACCCCTGGCCGGTTGCCCTCGAGCAGGACGTCGGCGCGCTCGCACAGCTTGTGGAGCACGCCTTGACCCGAAGCGGTCTTGAGGTCGAGCACGATGCTGCGCTTGTTGCGCGCGAGCATGTCGTAGGTGCGTGCCGGCGCCTTGGCCCCGGGCGCGTCGATGCGCACGACATCGGCGCCCATGTCGCCGAGCAGCATCGAGCAGTAGGGACCGGGCGCGAGGCGCGAGAGGTCGAGGACGCGAATGCCGTCGAGGGGTCCCATGGTTGGTGTGGAGAGCGGTCGTGGAGCGGGGGAGTGTAGCGCGGTGTCGGGTCCCTCACGGCGACAAGAAGACCTGCCCGACCACACATGCGGGGCTCGGCCGGTCATAATCCTCGTCGTGTCCGTGACCACCACTCCAGCCACCGCGACGGCCCCCCGCATCGTTGCGCGACCGGACCACGCGATCTCGCGGCGGAACATCGCGCACGGCGCGCTACGCGTGCTCTACCGACTGCACCGCGCGGGCTTCGAGGCGTGTTTGGTGGGAGGCTGCGTGCGCGACTTGCTGCTCTCGCGCAAGCCGAAGGACTTCGACATCGTCACCGACGCGTACCCGGAGCGGGTGCGACGCCTGTTCCGCCACGCCAGGATCATCGGCCGGCGCTTCCGTCTGGTGCACGTGGTCTACCCCGACGGCGTGATCGAGGTCTCGACCTTCCGCGGCGATCCCGACCCCGGGCGCCAGCGCCGCCGGCCCGGCGAGCTGCTGGTGACCAGCGACAACACCTACGGCACGCCCGAGGAGGACGCGTTCCGCCGTGACTTCACGGTCAATGCGCTGTTCTACCGGATCTCCGACTTCGCGGTGGCCGACTACGTCGGGGGACTGCGCGACCTCGACCAGCACATCCTGCGCACGATCGGCGACCCCGACGTGCGGCTCCCGGAGGACCCGGTGCGCATGATGCGCGCCTGCGAGCTCGCCGGCCGCCTCGACTTCCGGATCGACCGCCGCACCGAGGAGGCGATCCGCCGCCACGCGCGCGAGATCGTGAAGGCGTCGCCGGCGAGGTTGACCGAGGAGCTGCTCGAGCTGCTCGCCTGCGGCCGCTCCTACCCGGCGTTCGAGCGCATGGCCGAGCTGGGGCTGCTGGCGCAGCTATTCCCGCAGTCCGGTCCGCTGCTCCTCGCCGGACGCGGTCGCGGCGAGCTGTCGGGTCTCCTGCCGACACTCGACCGCTGGACCCAGGAAGGTCGCCAGCCGGGGGACGCCGGGTTGCTGGCGGTGGTGCTGGCCCCGGTCGTGATCGAGCAGCGCTCGCTCCTCGAGCGGCGGCACCGCAACCCTACGCGCCGCGAGCTGCAGCGCGTGATCGAGGACGCCGTCATCGGTCTGTCCGAGCGGTTCGCGCTGTCGCGCGCGCGCTCCCACCAGCTCTACCACCTGCTCGAAACCTTCCAGCGCCTGTGCGAGCCGATGCCCGAGGACGACGAGCTCTGGCGGATCGCCATGCGGCCGTCGTTCCCCGAAGCCCTCGAGCTGTTCGAGCTGCTGAGCGAGGCCACCGGCGCCGCGACGGAAGAAACCGAGGCTTGGCGCCGAGCGGCGCGCGAGGCCGCCCATCGCCCGGCGCCGGCGGCGAGCGCTGCGTCGCGACGCAGGCGTCGCCGTCGCCGTCGCTGACCGCCGATCGGAGTGGCTGCTCGCTTGCCCCGCCACGCACGGGGTACGCGCAATGGGAAGGATTTCGAGAGCACAGTCGTCGACGTGCTCGATCCGTTCGCCGCCGAGTGATCCGCTAGGAATCGAGCGGCGATGGCTCGGAAACCCACCGAGCTCAGGGCGGCCGATCGGATATCTTGCTCCTTCCACCCGCGAACTTGGAGATGCGAGAGCTCGGCTCTCCAGCCGAGGAGGCGAACGATGCTCCGAACCAGGCACCGAATCAGGCACCGAACCGATCCTGCATCCCGACTGACGACCTTCGCGCTGCTCGTGACGCTGCCGCTCCTTGCCGCAGGGTGCGGTGGCGGCGAGGCGGCGGACGCAGAGGGCTCCGGAGCCGGCACGGAGCCGGACGGCGTCTCGTCCTCGTCGCCGGTGGCCGTGACCGAGCACGGGAGCGTCCTGGGTGCAGTGGAGGACGGAATCCTGACCTTCAAGGGCATTCGGTACGGTGCCGACACCGTAACCACGCGCTTCGCGGCGCCCGCGAAGCCCGAGAGCTGGGAAGGAGTGCGCGATGCGACGGGCTTCGGCGCGTCCTGTCCTCAGACGCCGACGGGCAACCCCGGAGGATTGTTCTCGTCGTGGCGACCGGATCCCGCGCCTCCGCTCGGTGAGGATTGCCTGTTCCTCAATGTTTGGACGCCAGCGCTCGCGGACGGTCGCGATCGGCCGGTGATGGTGTGGTTTCACGGCGGCGGCTTCTCCTCGGGCAACGGTTCGTCCAGGGGCTACGACGGCGTGCGCCTTGCCCGACGAGGCGACGTGGTCGTGGTCACCGTCAACCACCGCCTCAACGCCTTCGGCTACCTGGCCCTCGGCCACTACGCGGAGGGGTTCGAGGACTCCTCGGTCGCGGGAGTGCTCGACATGATCCAGGCCCTCGAGTGGGTGCGCGACAACATCGAGTCCTTCGGTGGCGATCCCGACACGGTGATGATCTTCGGCGAGTCCGGCGGCGGCGCGAAGGTCTCGACCCTGCTGGCTACAGAGGCCGCGCGGGGGCTCTTCCACCGCGCCGTCGTCCAGTCGGGCGCGCTCGTACGCTTCCCCGAGCGGGAGGATGCGCAGGCCGCGGCCGACCGCGTGGTGGCGAACCTCGGGCTGACGCGGGAGACCATCGACGAGATCCGGACGCTGCCGGCCGAGACCATCCAGGAGGCGCTCGCCGGCACGGGAGCTGCGACCGCACCCTCGATAGACGGGCGGACGCTGACCCGGCACCCGTTCGATCCCGATGCGGCGCCGGCTGGTCGCGACGTGCCGCTGTTGCTGGGCACGAACCGCACCGAGAGCTCGCTCTTCCTCGGCGCCGCGAATCCCGCCGTGTTCGAGCTCACCTGGGAGGGACTCGCCACGGCGATGGAGGAGGCCTTCCCTGGCCGCGACGTCGAAGCCGTGATCGCGGGTTATCGCGAGCTCGATCCGGAGTCGGATCCCGCGGACATCCTCTTCGAGGCGACCACCGACTCGCGCTACCTCGCCGGTCATGTCCTCCAGGCCGAGCGGAAGGCCGCGCAAGGCGGAGCGCCCGTCTTCCTGTACCTGTTCGACTGGGACACGCCCGTCGACGGCGGCAGGTGGCGCTCTCCCCACGCGCTCGAGATCGGATTCGTCTTCGACAACGTCGCCTACTCCGAGAGCATGTCGGGGATCGGCGAGGAGCAACAGCGCGTGGCCGACGTCATGGCGGACACCTGGATCGCGTTCGCGAGGACCGGGAACCCGAACAACCCGAGAGTGCCTCAGTGGCCTCCGTACGACGCGTCGCGACCGGTGATGGTGCTCGGCGAGTCGCCCGAGCTCGTGAACGACGCGCGCGCCGCCCAGCGCGCGCTGCTGGACGACAGCGCCTCGTACCTCGGTCGCTATCGGCGGAGTGGGGGTCTGCCGTGAACGCTGCCCCCAAGCTACGGGGAATCGCGCCCGGCCGCTTCACGCAGTCGTCCGTGGGCGGCCCATGGACGACTGCTAGCCCGGCACCGGCCGCCGTTCTGGTCGGAGAATCTCGTACGGGTTGAGGGGGTCGCCCTCCCACCAATTCCGTCCCTCGGTCAGCCGGTAGACCGCGAAATGGAGGTGGGGCGTATCGGGCGGGGCGTTGCCCGAGGTGCCGACGTACCCGATCACCTGGCCGCGCCGCACGCGCTCTCCCTCGACGAGACCGCTCGCGAAGCGCTCGAGGTGGGCATAGGAGTAGGCGTAGGCGGTGTCGACGTCGAACTGGTAGATCGTGAGCCCGCCGCCGCCATGGCTCGTGAACAGCTTGGCGATGATGCCGTCCTCGACGGCGACGACGGGCGTGTTGCGCGAAGCGAGAATGTCGATGGCTTCGTGCCGGCGGTTGCCGCCGCGCAGCTCGGCGAAGCTGTCGTGCAGCTCGTCGCGCTGCACGCCCAGCACCGGCACGGCCAGCCCCCGACCGATCAGCGTGGCCAGCGAATCCACGGCCTCGCTCTGGCCGACGGCGCTCTCGACCTCTCGCGGTGACGGCGAGGGCGCCGGCAGGATGTTACCCTCAGGGACGACGGGCGGCGGATTCCTCTCGCTCGACGTGCCGCGCACGTCATCGCTCGGGCCGAGCTGTGGCGACCCCACGTGTGCCGACGCGTCACGGTCGCGTAGTACCGTCGCGGCGGTATTTGTGTCGGTGTCGCCGGGTCCCGCGGGCGCGCGCGGAGGAACGATCCACACCGCCAGGATCACGCCGGCAACCAGGCCGGCTGCAAACGTCAGCCCACAGCCAGTGGCCAGGATCGGCCCCGCGGCTCCGTACACCCCCGGGCGCATCAGTCGCAAACCTCCGGAGCCCAGATCTGCAAGATCGATACCGTTGCCGCCATCTGTTGCTGGCACCGCCTCCGCGGCGCGGAACCACCAACACAGTTCGACCCGCTCGACCCGCGACCGGACCGCTAGGAGCCCTGCCAGTGACTACTGAGGCCTAGTTCCTCTCGCGCACGCTCCCGTAGCTCGCCGCCTCTCCGACGGCGGGCGTCGAGGCCTCGATGAGCTCCCGGATGTGCTGGTTCGAGGTCGCGAGGTCCTCGGCGCGCAGGTACATCATGTGACCGCTCTCGTAGCCTTCGAAGCGCATGCGAGCGGTGAGGCGGCCGCTGCGGTCGAGGTTCCAGAGGACGTACTTGGCGGTGAAGTAGTCGGTGGCTCCGTCGTAGTAGCCCGACTGCACCATGACGTGCAGGAACGGGTTCTGGGCCATGGCGCGACGGAGCTCCTCGGCCAGGTCGGTGTCGCGGCCGCCCCAGGGATGTACGGCACCGAACAGGTAGTACTGGAGGTCGGTCTCGAACCCGAGCACGTCGCGCAGGTAGTGGTTGATGGCCGGCGCGAATGCGTGGTTCCAAGCGGTGAGCTCCGGCGGATAGTCGTACTCCTCGCCGGCGTTCTTGCGGTCGACGCCGAGGTAGCGCGAGTCTAGACGGCCGATGGTGTAGCCCTCTTCTCGGAGCAGCTCTTTCCAGAAGGCCGAATCCGGCACGGCCAGGTTGTGGTCGAGCACGAATCGTTCCGAGACGCCCGCGTAGCGAGCGACTTTGCCTGCGATTTCGGTGCGCCGATCCTCTTGCAGGAATCCGCCGCGGCTGATGGCCGGCAAGTACTCGTCGAGGGTGAACGCCTCGACCTCATCGAGCAGAGCCCGCAGCTCCAGGCTCTGCAGGTCGCTGTCGAGCTGACCGTGGTAGTGGGCGGCGGCCGCGTAGTACGGCAGCTTGAGCACCGCCGAGCGCGGCGCTGGCCCTTCCGCTTCGAGGCCCAGGCCCGTCGGCGAGACCAGGATTACGCCGTTGAGGTACATCCAGTGCCGGTCCTGCAGCGCTCCGGCCAAGCCCGAGACGCGGTTGGTGCCGTAGCTCTCGCCGATGAGGTACTTGGGCGAGCGCCACCGCTTCTGCCGCGAGACGAAGACGTCGAGCCAGTCTGCCAGGTAGGTGACGTCGGCCTCGACGCCGAAGAAGTCGTCGCGGTCCGCCTCGGGGTCGAGGATGCGCGAGAAGCCGGTGTTCACCGGGTTCACGTACACGATGTCCGCGACGTCGAGGATGGAATGAGGGTTGTCGCGCACGCCGTAGGGCTGGACCGGGTAGCCCTCGTCGTCGATCACCAGGAGCTTCGGGCTCGTGTAGCCGAGATGCATCCACAGAGAGCCAGACCCGGGGCCGCCGTTGAACGAGATGAACAGCGGCCGCCGCGCCGTGTCCTCCACGTCGGAGCGCTCGTAGAACGTGTAGTGGAGCGCCGCCACCGCCTTGCCCTTCTCGCCGTAGACCGGCTGCGTTCCCAGGGTGACCCGGTAGGGGACGCCCACGCCACGGATCGTCACCTGGGCCTCCTTGGTGAGCGAGAAGTCGGCCGGCAGCTTGCGCTCCGGCAGATCCTCGCGGGCCGCCTTCTCGCTCTTCTCGCCGGCCTGCTCCGCGCCGGGCTGGGACGCCCCCTTTGCCTCGGGCCGGTCGCTGCGCCCGGGCGGGCCCTGGGCAACGACGGTGGTCGATGCGAGCGCGACGCCCAGCGCGACGGCGAGGATCGAGAGGGTGGACGAGAGCAGCGGGCTCGGTCGATGTGAGGTCGGCATCGTGGAGGTCTCCATCGGAGGGCGTCGGAGGAAATTGCGAAACGCGCCGCGAGACGAGGTGCAAGGAGCCATGGAGAACGGCCCTCCGGGGATAGACCCGCCGGAGTCACGCCGTCGTTGCCGTCGACCGACTGGTCGGCGGCTGTGTCGCGGTCGAATCGGTTGCTGCACGCCGGCCGTCGATCGGCCGGAGACGACTCTCTGGGCGGCTGCGCAGCGAGCTTACCCCGCGGGGCCGAGTTTGGCTGAGTAAGAGCGGCTCGCCCCAGCGCTGGCCTCCGAACCCGCCAAACCCCGGCGGGTTGCTCACGTAAACTGAAGAAGCGGCCCCGCGCGAGAATCGCAACGACCCTGTTCGCCACCCCACTCGTCGTCCCGCAGCAAGGAGGCGATCCATGAAACGACTCGCGGCCTGGACAGTCCTTCCGATCCTCGCCTTGCTCGCGTGGCCGCTGCTCGGTGTCGGGGCCACAGAGACCGCCGGTGCCCCGATCGGCTCGGTCGCCGGCTCGCTCACCCTCGGCCAGGCGTCGCCGCAGTCGATCAGCGTGCTGGCCTTCGCACCCGACGGCACGCTGTTCCTGGGCGACGGCAAGGGCGGTGCGGTGTTCGCCATCGACACTTCGAGCGAACGGCCGGCACCCGCCGAGCCGATCGAGCTGCACGACGTAGAGGCCAAGATCGCCGCGCGTCTCGGCACGCGCGCCGCCGACGTCATGGTGCACGATCTCGCGGTGCACCCGATCTCGCACCGCGTGTTTCTCGCGGTGTCGCACGGGCGCGCGAGCTGGAACCTGGCGTGGGCGCTGCCGAACCACATAGCGAATGCCGACCTGCTGCTGGTGGTCGACGCCAAGGGAACGATCGAGGAGTTCCCGCTCGGGAACGTGCGCTTCGCGCGTGTCGAGCTGCCCAACCCGATCTCCGCCGACAAGACGCACCCGTTCCTCGAGGGCGTCAGCTTGCGCACCGACACCATCACCGACCTCGCGGTGACCGCGGACACTTTGTTCGTGGCAGGGCTCTCGAACGAGGAGTTCGCCTCGACGCTGTGGCGGGTGCCGCTGCCGTTCGCTGGCGGCGCCAGCGCGACCACGCTCGAGATCTACCACGGCGCCCACGGCGAGTACGAGACTCATGCGCCGATCCGCACCTTCGTGCCCTACGTGCTCGACGGCGAGGAGTACATCCTGGCCGCCTACCTGTGCACGCCGCTGTCGCTGTTCAAGGTCGCCGACCTGAAGGACAAGGCGCACCTGCGGGGCCGTACCATCGCCGAGCTCGGCTCGGGGAACTACCCGCTCGACATGGTGGTGGTGAAGGGCGAGCAGAGCGACCGGCTGTTCCTCGCCAACAGCGGGCTGCCGCTCGTCGTCGTCGACACCCGCGACATCGCCGCTTTCGAGGGCGCGATCACCGAGCGACCGTCGAGCTACACGGCCGGCGTCTCGCACATCGCGCGGTCGCCCAGCAACATCCAGCAGCTCGACGCGCTCGGCGACCGCTACCTGCTGACCCTGCAGCGCGCGGCGAGCGGCACGCTCGACCTCGGCGTCATTCCCCTGCGTCGAGGTTGAGGCGGCGCCGCCGATACGTAGTGGGCCGCGCGCCGGGTGCTACAGGCTCGGTCACCAAGCTGGCGGCCGCGCTGCTCGCCGGCATCCTGGTCGCGGGCTGCGCACCGCCAGGCGAGACCACGGCGGCCGATCTGCCGCGCCTGTGGCTCGACGCGGACCCGTCGAGCGATACCTTCGGCGCGGTGGCCGTAGGCCCGGTGGCGGGTCTCGGTACGCTGGCGCCCGACGATCGCGCGGCCTTCGAGGCGGGTCTCGCCGAGGCTTCCTTCGAGCGCTTCGCACCGCTGGTGGTGTGGACCGGAACGGTGGTGGTCGATGCTACCGGCGCCTGCGTCCACCCTCAGGGACAGGCGACCGTGCTCGGCAGCCTGCGCGCGAGCGGCGATCGCGTGCTGTTCGCGCCGCGACTCGGCTGGGTGCCCGGCGTCGCGTACACCGCGTGTGCCGATCTCGACGCGCTGGCGCGCCCGATCACCGAGCAGGCGAGGGTTGCGCGCCAGCCTTCGATCCTGACTCTCGCTTTCACTCCCGCAGACATGGCGGCCGAGGCACCACGGGTCGTGTCGGTCTGGCCGGCGACGGCCACGGTGCCCGAGAACCTGCTGCGGGTCTATCTGGGGTTCTCCGAGCCGATGGTGGAGCGCGACGTCGCCGGTCGAGTGCACCTCCTCGACGCCACCGGCGAGGTCGTGCCCGACGCGTTCGTCGACATCCCGAACGGCCTTTGGGACGCGCGCTCCACCCGGCTCACCTTGTTCCTGCACCCGGGGCGGATCAAGCGCGGTGTCGGCCCCCATCGCGAGCTCGGCCCAGCGCTGGTCGCGGGCTCCGTCGTCACTTTGCGGGTCGACGGCGAGCTGGCGTCGCAGCGCGGTGTGTCACTGGGCCGCGCCTTCGAGCGCCGCTACCGGGTCGGTCCCGCCGACCGCGCGGCACCCGATCCCGAGCGTTGGCGCTTGGTGGTCCCGAACGCAACGGACGCTCCGTTGACGGTGGTTTTCGACGAGCCGGTCGACCGGTATCAGCTCCTGCGCTTCGTCGCGGTCCATACCGGGGCCGAGTGCGAGCCGCTGCGCGGCGCCGCGGTCGCCTCCGAAGACGGGCTGACCTGGACGTTCACGCCCGCGGGCGGCTGGCCGAGCGGCAGCTTTCGTGTCGTCGTCCAGCGGGCCATCGAGGACCTGGCCGGCAACACGGTAGACCGACTTTTCGACGTCGAGACGCAGGTCGATGATGGCGCGGCGCCGACGAGCGAGGTCGTTGCTCCGGGCTCCGGAGGCGAGGTCGAGCTGCCATTCGCGGTGCGCTGGTGAGTGACCCCCGCCGCCTCGTCAGGCAGCCGAAAGGCCCGGGCTGGGGAGCAGTCGCGTTCCCAAGGACGCAGTCGTTGCGCTCGGCGAGTATCTCGAGTCGGCCGAGCCGGAGTCCGGGGGCCGCTACGAGACGGGGGAACGGCGGCGCGGCGGGTTGCCTTCGGATCCGGGCAGCAGCCTCTCGAGCGCGTGCTTCCAGCGCACCAGCTCGCGGCGGCCCTTGGGCGAGAGGTCGTAGTGGCCGGTCTTCACGCGCTCGAACCAGCCGTAGTGGTTGTCGCTCAGGATCGACCCGGCACGCGAAACTCCGGCGCGCTCGCGAAGGTCTCGGACCCTGAGCACGCCAGCCTCGGCCAACTCGCGGGCGCACCGCAGCGCGTCCTGGCGGTAGGCGGTGAGCCGCTCACCTGCGGTGGCGCCGCCGGCTTCGGGGTCTCCCACACGCTCCACGAACTCCTTGAGCAGGCGCATTCGTCTCCGGGCGTCGGGCCTGGGTCGATAGGGCGCGGGGTCGAGGACCGGCACGACGTCCCCACGCGGCGAGACGGTGAGCAGGCCCAGGCCGAGGCGCCGAAGGAGCCGCAGCACCTGCTTGCCGTGGGAACGCCACGCGGCGCTGTGGCCCTTGCCGACGCGAAACGCGACGTAGACGATGTCGGAGGCGGCGAGCCGGTCGACGGCCTGCAGGATCAGCGCGAGGCTCAGGCGCTCCTTCAGCTCTACCACTACCGGTGCTTCGTCCCCGCGCACGGCCACGATGTCGCAGGGGCCGATCTCGCCCTTCACGTCGTAGCCCTGAGCCACGAGGAACCGGCGGATCGGGTCGTAGAGCTCGACCTCAGGCACTGGACACCATCACCAGGGTGCTCACGAGCCGAATCGCCCGGCGGAAAGGCGTCGACGCGGGGATCGAGCTTCGGCATCGCGAGCCTCCGCTGGGTTCGGTCGCTCGATCGTAACCCAGCGTCCCTAGGGACTCCGACCCGGACCGCGCCCCTGACGTTGCGCAGGGGAGTTGATCCGCTCGTCGGGTAGCGCCGGCCCCAGGCCGGGCCAGGTCCGTGCCCAGAGGCCGGGTGTACCATTGAGGCTCAGGGAAGAACGTCCCGGACTCGACGACCGGAGTAAACGTCAGCATGCACGAGCTCTCTCGCCTCACGATTGCAGCCTTGCTCTTTTGCTACTCGGTTTCGGCGGTGACCTCCGCGACCGCTGCCGAGGACGGTTCCTCGATCAAGAGAATGCCCAACGGCAAGCCTGACCTGTCCGGCACCTACGATGCGGGAACGGTCACGCCGGTCGATCGCCCGCCGCAGTTCGGCGACAAGCTCTACCTCACGCCGGAGGAGGCGAAGGCGCTCGAGGAGCAATCGGCGGAGTTCTGGAAGGCCGCCGAGGCCAACCGGCAGGGCGGCGCCGAGCGGGAGGCTCCGCTGGCGGGCGGCGACGGGAACAACATGTTCGGCGCCGGCGGCGTGGGTGGCTACAACGCATTCTGGATCGACCCGGGCTCGGAGGCCGCGACCGTCGACGGCAAGTTCCGCACCTCGATCATCTACGACCCGCCGAACGGGCGGCGACCGCAGATGACCCCTGCGGGTATGGCCAAGATGATGAAGAACTTCAGCTCGTTCACCCACGTCAACGACGGCACCGCGTCGTGGCTCGACCGCGCGGGCCCTGGGCCTTTCGACGGTCCCGAGACCCTGGCTCTGGCCGAGCGCTGCCTGCTCGGATTCAGCGGCGGTCCGCCGATGCTGCCGAGCCTCTACAACAACTATCTGCGCATCGTGCAGACCGAGGATCACGTGATGATCCTCAACGAGATGGTGCACGACGTGCGGACGGTCCGTCTCGACTCCGAGCACGATCCCGCGGACATCCGCAAGTGGCTAGGGGACTCGATCGGCTACTGGGACGGCGACACGCTCGTGGTGGAGAGCCGGAACTTCCGATCCGAGACGGGCCTGTACGGCGGCGACGAGAACCTCCACGTGGTAGAGCGCTTCTCGCGCACGGCAGAGGGCAACCTGCACTACCACTTCCGCGTCGAGGACCCGACAGCGTGGACGGCGCCCTGGGCGGGTGAGTACGACTGGAAGGCGAAGGACGACAGCCGCGTCTACGAGTACGCCTGCCACGAAGGCAACTACGCGATGGGGAACATTCTCCGGGGCGCCCGGCTCCTCGAGTCGGAGTACGACCAGCCGCCGAAGTCCGACAGCCGCTGATTGCTCGGGGGGCTCCCGGTCGATGCCGAGAGAGCATCGCAACGGCCGGACGTCGAGGCTGGTCTCGTGGGGGTGCGTCCTCGATAGCACGCTGGCCGCGCCATCAGGCGAACGCAGTAAGCTCGGTCGCGAATGTCGCTACGCGAGTGGGGCGCGCACCACCTTGAGGCTGCCGAGAGTCGAGCATTCGATGCCGTCGTCCTTCAACTGTCGCGTCGTCCCTGCTGCGGCCGTTCGGCTCGCCGCGACGCTGGCCGCGGCGACGCCGTTGCTGTTCGCTCCGGTCGCCAGCAGCGGCGGGCAGTCCACCTCTGTCGCGTCCGCCGATGCAGACCCGCGCATTGCGCGTGTCGACTCGGACATACGGCCGCGCTTCGTCGAGAGGTCCCGGCGGCCGCTGCCCGTGACGCTGCTCGAACGCATGGCGGAGCTCGGCGTGCCGGGGCTGAGCGTGGCTGTGCTCGACGACGGCGAGATCGTCTGGGCGCGCGGATACGGCGTGCTCGACCTCGACTCGAAGCGTCCGGTCACGCCCGAGACGCTGTTTCTCGCCGGCTCGATCTCGAAGCCGGTTGCCGCCTCCGGTGCCCTGCGCTTGGTGCAGGAGGGCAAGCTCGGACTCGACGACGACGTGAACCGGTGGCTGCGCTCGTGGCGCGTTCCGCCGAGCGAGGCGATGGGCGACGAGGTCGTGACGCTTCGCCGCTTGCTGACCCACACCGCTGGGCTCACCGTCCACGGATTCCCGGGCTACCCGCGCACTGCCGACCTGCCGACAATCCAGCAGATTCTCGACGGGGAGAGCCCTGCCAACACCGCGCCCGTGCGGGTCGATATCTTGCCCGGCAGCGAGTGGCGCTACTCCGGCGGCGGCTACACGGTGATGCAGCTACTCATCGCCGACATCTCCGGCCGTCCATTCGAAGAGTTCCTCGGCGAGACCGTGCTCCTGCCATTCGGTATGACCTCGAGCACGTTCGAGAACCCGCTGCCCGAGGAGCTCCACGCACTCGCCGCCCGCGGCCACCACCGGGCCTCGTCCCCGGTCGTGGGCCACTGGCACGTCTACCCCGAGATGGCGGCCGCCGGCCTGTGGACGACTGCGACCGATCTGGCGCGGTTCGCCCTCGGCATCCAGAGAGCTGCCGCCGGGGAGTCGAGCGTGCTCGATCACGTCATCGCCGCGAGCATGCTCACGCCCCACCTCGGCAACTGGGGCCTCGGCCCGAGTCTCAGTGGCGACGGCGCGACGGCTCGCTTTGGCCACGGCGGCCGCGACGAGGGCTTTGATGCGCGCCTGGTGGCGTACGTTGCGAACGGCAAGGGCGCCGCGCTGTTGACGAACGTCAACGACAACGACGGCTTCTTGGACGAGGTCATCGAAGCCATCGCGCGAGCCTACGACTGGCGCGACTTCCCCGTGACCGAGCAGAAGCTCTATGTCGAGCTCCCGGCGGCCGACCTCGCGCAGTTCGCCGGCGCCTTCGAGGTCGAGCGCTCGCCCGACGCTGACCGCGACCCCGGCGACGAGGTCACGAAATACCAGGTCTTCGTGTTCGAGGACCGGTTGTGGATCTCGCCCCGCCTCGGCCGGCGGCTCGAGCTCCTGGGTCAGGAGCAGCGCGACAGTTTCTGGGTGCGTGCCGGCGAGGGTCACGTCACTTTCGAGCGCGATGGCGACGGCGCAGTGACTGCGTTGCGCTTCGATGTCTTCGGCAACGAAGGGCGTGCAGTGAGGCTCGCGCAGTGAGGCTGCATTGAAACAGGGAGCCGTGGAGCCACGGTAACAGTCGCACGAGATCCAGCGATCCCACTGCGGGGCCGTGTGAACCCGCTCACGGTGTCGCCAGCCATCGGCCTTCGCCGCTCCGCCGTACCCGATGCGCCCGCTCCAGGCTCTCTAGGTGGCGCAACGCAGTCGCGCGCTCGGTGCGCTCGATGCCCGAGACATCGTCGTGCGGGCGGTACACGAATCGATGCGCGACCATCTCGTCGAGCGTCCTGGGCTCGGCTAGGAAGTCGAACAGCCGGCTTTCGCGGCTCGTGATCTTCTCCCGGTAGCGAGCCAGCCGTTCGAGATAGGTCGTGTCGTCGTCGATGACACCGACGTGGTGGCCGGTGAGATAAATGCGGGCGCGCCACGAAGCTGCTCGCTCGAGGGTGCGCTCGAGCTCGGCGAGGTCCGACCAGGCGTCGGCGTAGTAGGGGCCGAAGCTGGAGAGGTCCAGGTCGGCAAGAAACAGCACGTCGTCGGGTATCACTCGCAACACGCAGTGCCCGCGCGTGTGGCCGGGGGCATGCACGGCGGTGATCGCGACACCGCCGCCCAGCTCCCAGCGGTACTCGCCTTCGAAGCCGCGCGCTTCCGGCCGCGGCAGGAAGCGAAAGCGTTCCACCACGACCCTCGCCCACTCCGAGCGGTCGGGCTCCGGGTAACCGAAGACGTCGAGGAAGGCGTCGAGCGACGCGAGGCCTGGACAGTCGGCCGCGTGGACCCACAGCTCGACGTCCGGCAGCGCCGACAGTGCGGGCAAGTGGTCCTCGTGGGCGTGGCTGAGGATCACCGCGTCGATCGGCGGCAGTGCGCCCCGCTCGAGGCGACGTAGCACCCCGAGCGGCGCGTCGACCAGCACCGTCCGCTCCTTACCGCGCACCAGCAGCGCGTTGGCGTCTGGGTACTTGCCCCCGCGTTCCCCGAGCAGCGCCACGGTGTGGGGACCGAGTGACTTGTCCTCCAGCTCCTGTTCCTGTCGCATTTCACTGATCTCGCGATGATCGACCTGGACGGACACGTGACGTCTCACCGACCTGCAGGCTGCGCGGACGAGTCGCCTTCTCGCGTGCGAGGTGGGGCTGGAGAACCGAGAGTCGAGTCCAGGAAGATAGCGCCCTGAGAGTCTGGTTCGCGACCGGCATCGCTCTTGACTCGGCATCGCTCTTGCAAACGTCCTCTGGCATGAGTGTCTACGATTCGAGATCGCTCGCTCCGACGTGGATCGCGGTCGTCTCCCTCTTCGAGGGCGGCTCGCTTCTTGCCTTCGCAGTTCTCCATGTGGCCGCCGAGCGCCTGGGCTTCATCACCACGGCGCTCGGTCCGGTCTTGGTGGTGGAGTCCCTCTGCGGCGCGTTCCTCTTGGTCGCGGCTTACGCGACCGCGACCGGTAGGCAATGGGCGTGGCCTGTCGCGTTGGGAGCACACGGCGCAGCGATAGTCGGAGTGCTCGTGGGGATCACGACGCTGGCTCGCACCGCATCCGGTGCGCCCGAGAACGCCGTGTTCCATCCCTTCATGCTGGCCGTCCTGGTGCCGACCACCGCATACCTGCTCACCCGGAGCGGTCGCCGAAACTTGCTGCCGGTCGGCTAGAGGTCTGCTAGGGCCTGCCTTTGGGACGCCCGGCACATCAGGCGTACGGAGGTGTGGTCGGGTCGGCTGCTCGGTCGCTCGAGTGCGATCGCGGGGGGTCCGGTCAGGGATTCGCCGCGCGGGCTTTGGCAACCTGCTCGACTGCGACCTGCAGCATCTCGGAATCGGCGTGAGCGCTGCGTAGCTCCTCGATGGCGGAGTCGGCGCGATTGAATGCGCCGGCCTGGGCCCAGGCCACCGCGAGGCCGGCGAGCGCGAGATCGCGTGGGCCTTCCCGGACCTTGAGCGACTTCTCGAACGAGCGCCTACGCAGCATGGTTTGCGAGTCGAAGTCGACTCGCACGCGAACGAAGCGATCGGTCAGCGCGCGAACCTCGGGGTCGGGCCAGAATCGTTCGTCCATGGCGCGGCACGGTGCGCACCAGTCGGCCGTGAAGTCGAGCAGAATCGGGCGCATCTCTCGCTGGGCCAGCTCGCGCGCACCCTTCCAGTCGTTCAGCCATACGACCACGTTGGCGGTGGCGCCGACCCTAGCCGGCGCGAGGGCCAGCAACGACAGGGCCATCGGCAGACAGGCTCGCGCGACGCGTGCGCACGGGAGCCGAGCCAGTCCGCGGCCCGCTGGAACGTGCTCCATGGCACCAGCTTGCATGGATGTAAACATTACCATCCGGCAGCCTGGCCGTCACGCCGGGTGTCCGGCGAGGAACCAGCAGAGCGCCTACTGGCACGTCGACGGCAGCTACGCCTTCGCTCTGTATGTGAAGCCCAGTCGCGTCACTCCTGTTCGCGCCGGCTTCGAGAGCGGCGACACCGGACGCTGGAACCGAACCGTCGTCGGGATGGGCGACCGTTGGCGCTCGGGATCTCCGAGACTCCGAGGCTCTGCACGAGACGCCAAGCGATCCCGCTACGCTAGGAGTGGCCCATGGGCCCCTCGGTCCATGCGTTACTGCGGGTACCGGCCGGGCTCTGCCTTGGCCGCGCGTTGCCGAGAGGGAGATCCCACCGTCGTGGGCCCGCGGTTGGTGGATGAAAGCTCGGGCATTCTTAGGACAGCCGTCGTCGGAGATCGCGACCGCGAACCGACACCTACGCTCCAAAGGGGGACGAAGCAATGCGCGCCACAGCTCGAATCGGATTCCTGACCATCGTCGTCGCGGCTGCCCTCGCGGCGTCCGCGAGCGCACAGAAACCGGTCTACCAGACCGAGATCGACGCGTTCCTGGAACGCTTCGCCCGCGGCGAGTTGAACGAGGCAGTCGACAAGCTCTACGGGAACAATCCCTGGATTCCCCTCGACGGGGACGGTGTGCGCACCGTCAAGGCACAGTTCCAGGGCATCGGGGAGATGGTCGGGGGGTACACCGGCGCGGTCAAGGTCGGGGAGCTGATGGTCACCGATCGCCTGGTGCACGTGACGTACCTGGCATTGTTCGAGCGCCAGCCGCTGCGCTTCGAGTTCCAGTACTACCGGCCGCGCAACGAGTGGATGATCTTCTCGTTCGAATTCGACGGTGACTTCGACGAGGACCTCCAAGTCGAGGCGCGTCGTTTGGCGGCGGGCGGTAGCGCAGGCAGGCCATAGAGGCGTTCAGGTCACCAGGGCTCGGGCTGCTAGACGGCACCGCGCGGCCTGATCGCAAGGTTGCATGCAAAGCCCGAAGGGCTCGCGTCACCTGCGCGCGCGCGCCAGCTCCCGCCAGTCGATCAACACGAAGCCTTGTTCGCGCAGGAAGGTTCGAAAGGGCTCACCCTGCACCAGATCGAGGTCGGACTGCCGCCACGCCGCTCCCCAGTCGGGATGGTCCCAGGTCGCGCCGCGCATCTCTTCGTCGTCGTAGCCCAGGTGGAGGATGAGCTGATAGACGCCCGGCGGCAGGGGCGCGAGCATCTGCTGGTAGGCGGCGAGCCAATCTTTCGCGTCGACGCCCGGGGAGATCGAGAGCACCCGGTCGAGCAACGCGCGGTCGCGCATTGCGGCGGCCGGTGAGCTCCGGTTGCCGTCGCGCTCGAGCAAGAGCGGGAGGTCGTGCTCGTCCCCGAGATCCCGGTACACGTCGAGCAACGCGTGCGAGCCGAACAGGGTGCCCATGTGGGAGTCGAGGTGCGTGATGCGAATGCCGGCGCCGCGCGCCTGCTCGATCTGCGCTCGGAGCTCCCTTTCGACCTCGGCGGGCTTCGCCTGCCGGACCACGGTGCTCTCGACGAGCGGCAGGTAGCCGTCCTCGTCGAGCAGGCTCGGCACCGAGTCCCTGCCGCTGACCGGGCCCCAGCGATAGCCGGTCCACTCACTGTTGAGCGCGAGGTGGATTCCCAGATCGTGCTCCGGGTGCGCCCTCGCGAAGGCGACGACCTCGGGGAACCAAGGGCACGGCACCAGGATGCTGGCGGAGGTGATCCAGCCGTGCTCGAGCGCCTCGAAGGTGGCGCGGTTCACCGAGCGCGACATTCCGAGGTCATCTGCGTGGAGGATCAGCAGTCGCGCGCTCGCGGGATAGCCGAGTCGCTCCTGCACGCTGAGCAACGCGTCTCCTGCCACCTCCTGCGAACGAGTGGTCCCGGCGCCCCAAGATACGGCGAGGAGGAAGGAAGCCAGCAGCGCTCGACAGCCCGTATTGCCTGTGTCTCGGCGGCGAGCGGTTGTCATCAGTCTTTCCACATCGAAGGATGGAAGTTGTTCGGGTATCGCGACGATATCCGCTCCGCATCCTCTCCTCGGCGGCGCCCGTGACTTCTCCGTCAGACCTAGCAGCCCGTGGTGAAACCCGCGTGAGGCTGCGCGCGGGGATCTGCGGCCGCTGGCAAGGCGTGGCCGACGAACGCGATGCGGTGCCATCGTGCAGGAGGCCCAACGCAGCCCACGGGGGTTCCACCACGGGCTGCTAGGGAGCGTTCGAGCTCGCCGACTGCTCCCCGCCCTCGAGCGTGGGCCGCACCGCCTCGAGCGCGGCCGACACTCCCTGCATCAGCAACCCCGCGTCCGAGACGAGCGTGACGAGCTCGAAGCCGGCTGCGAGTCGGCGCTTCGCCCACGCGAGGCTGCTGGTGTGGATGCCCGCCGGCACGCCGCGACGCTTGCAGGCTCGGAGGATCTCGTCGACCGCTGCGAGGTGCGAGGCGTCGTCGGTATCGCCGCGCGGCGGCAGGCCGAGCGCCAGTGCCAGATCGGACGGACCGACGAAGACCGCGCCGAGGCCGGGCGTCGAGACGATCTCCTCGAGGTTCGCGAGGCCGTCTCGAGTCTCGATCATCACGATGCAGGCGATCTCCTGGTTGGCTTGCGCGGCGTAGCTGGGGCCGCCGTAGAGCGCGGCGCGCAGCGGACCCCAGGAGCGTACTCCCAGCGGCGGGTAGCGGCAGGCGGCGACGGCGGCCTCGGCCTGGGCGCGACTGTTGACGAGCGGCACGATCACGGCGAGCGCTCCGGCGTCCAGCGCCTTCCCGATGTCCTTCGGATCGTTGGCCGGCACTCGCACGATCGGCGACGTGTCGGTGGTCGAGATCGCCGGCAGCATGTGCAAGAGATCGCGATAGTCGAGCAGGCCGTGCTGCAAGTCGAGGCAGAGCCAGTCGAATCCCGCGTGAGCCATCATCTCCGCGACGTGGGTGTTGGCTAGAGAGAGCCAGCCGCCTACGGTCTGCCGGCCGGCGCGCCATTTCGCGAGCGCTGCGTTCTTTCTCATCGGGCACCTCCACAGGGGGCGACGCCCGTGATTCTGGCCGATCGTAGGGGGATGGCAGCACTCTGGCGCGGCGCAAGATGCGCCAGAAGGGGGCCCGGCCCCAGGGCGGAGTCGGAGCCCCTGCTGGTCGCCGGCTCGGAAAGGAGGGGGTGGCGGCGCTCGACGTTCTACTGTTCGGCACCGCGCCGGCCGGGCCGGGCCCGGCCGCTACCGCAGTCATCCATGGGCGGCCCATGGATGACTTGTTAGCGTGGATGACTTGTTAGCGCACCGCGCCTCGCCGAAACAGGTTGACCATCGCCAGCAGGATGATGGCTCCGACCAGGGACAACAAGAGTCCCATGGCGCTGAAGTCACCCGAGTTGATGGTGCCTTGCCCCAACATCGGAGTCAGAACGAATCCCGCAACGAGGGCACCGACGATACCGACGACGACGTTGAGCAAGATGCCCTGCTGCGAGTCCGTCTTCATGATCAGGCTGGCGACCCAGCCCAAGAGACCTCCGACAACCAACCAGATGATGATGTTCATGTCTTCTCCTTCAGCTCCGGTTTGCTTGTTCGATGACGTTCCGCATGACGCCCACACGGTCGTCTGCCCAGCCACCGTTAGTCATGCGTAGCAAGGCGAGTGCCACGCAACCGCCGCCACGGATTGCGTCTCAGAGGACTGGACAGCGCCACGGCGAGGTCCCGTCGGTACCAAGTACCGGTCCTCGTGTAGTCGGGGACTTCACTCCGTCTGACCTGCTTCTCGCACCACCCGAATGGTGTCGGCGAGGAATCGGTTGTCGCGTCGCGTGCCGCGCACCTCGATCTCGTCGCCCGCCACCAATCTGTCTGGGCGGAACTGGCGGCCCTGCAGCTCGACCACCGTGCGCTCGTCCCAATAGATCCGGTCGTCGCCCCGCTCCCCGTAGGCGAGATCGAGCTGGATCAGGCGATCGCGAGAGCTCATCGAGCGCACCGTGCCCCGCACCTCGCTCTCGAAAGCGTCGTCGTAGCCGCCGCCCGAGCTGGCTCGGATGTCGCGCTCGACCGTGATGGTGTCGGCGAGGAACCGATTGTCGTGACGCTGCCCGGTGACGCGGATCTCGTCGCCGCGCTCGAGGTTCTCGGGTTTGTACTCCCGACCATCGAAATGGACCACCGTGCGCTCGTCGTAGTAGACCAGCGTACCGCGGTCACCTTGGGTCTGGTCGACCTCGATCAGGCGATCGCCCGTGTTCACGGTGCCCACGGTGCCGCGCACCTGGGTCGGGAGGTCAGCGTCGTAGGCCCCCGTGCCGCTGGCCCGCACGTCGTGGAGCACGGTGATGCGCTCCGCCACGTTGCTGTCGGTCTGGCGAGTGAAGCGAACGTTGACCTCGTCGCCCCGCTCCAGGTTCTCGGGCCTATGGGTCTCGCCAGCGAACTCGACCACGGTGCGCTCGTCGTAGTAGACGGTGCGCTCGCCACGCTCTCTTTGGAGGTTGTGGGTCGACGAGCTGGCACTGTCGGCGTCGAGAGTGATCCGACGAGCGGAGGTGTTCACCTCCACGACCGTGCCTCGAAGGTCTGCGCGATCGGTGTTGACACGGCTGCGGTCTGACGGACTGGTATCGGCGGGACCGCCGAAGATGCCTCCGAGGCTGCCGCAGGCGGTGAAGGCCAACGCCGCGAGAAGCGGAGTGAGATGCTTGGTCGACATAGTGATCTCCTGTACTGCGGAGACAAATGTCTCCTTCGACAACAGGAGGAAGCACGGCACGTGCCAGCGCCGCAGCCAGGGGCGCCACGCTCAGTCTGGTTGGCTCGTCGGATACCGCGCCGTTCACGTCCGTAGGAGCGACGGCCGGTTTCCAGCCAGCGCCTGCTCGACTTGCCGGATCACCCCCAGCACGTAGCGGATCGGCCTGCTCGGCGAAGCAATCTGGTCGACGGTGCCGGCGACGTAGATACCGGTGCGCTCGCTGCGGTAGAGGAAGGAGCCCGAAGAGCCGGAGTGGCCGATCAGCACCGGTGCCCGCGGGAACGGCCACGGCAAGCCGGGAACCTCCAAGCGCATCAGACCGTAGCCGTAGCGGAAGGGGAAGAAGATCCGGTTCCAACGCTGCATCCGGTGGAGCGTGTCGGCGCGCTGGAACAAACCTGCCTCGAAGAGAGCCTCGACGAAGCGGAGCTGGTCGGCGAGGGTCGAGACGATGCCGCCGTCCGCCCAGAAGGAGCGCATGGCCCGGTCGAGCTGGAGCGGGAGGCGACGGTGATGGATGGTCGCCGGTGGTTTGCGCCTGTCACCGCCGTGGCCGTGGAGGTAGGTGTCGGCAAGGCCCAGCGGGGAAAATATGAGCTCCTGGTAGACCTCGTGGAGCGGCAAGCCGGTCGCGGACTCGAGGACCCTACCGAGGATCTGATAGTTGGTGTCGGAATAGAAGGCCTTCAGTCGGCCGGCCTCTTGCCCTCGCAGCGGCTGCGGCGCGAAGCGCGGCGACAGCTCCTTGGCAATGCGCACCGCTTCCTCTGCGTCCCACTGCGGGTCCTCGCCGGCGAGGATGCGGTCGAAGACGCTGTGCCCTCCGGGTGGTCGTTGTTGGAAGTAGTCGGGAAGGCCGGAGGTGTGGGACAGCAGGTGCGCGACGGTGAGCTCACCGGTGCGGTCGCGACCGCGGAAGCGGTGGAGGCTGTCGAGCACGGCGGCGGGGAGATGGCGATCGAGCGGATCCTCTAGCGCCAGTCGGCCCCGTTCCTCGAGCTGGAGCGTCGCGACGGCGGTGAAGGTCTTGGTGACGCTGGCGACGAAGAACGGTGTCGCGGTGGTCATCACCTCGCCACCGTTCTTCCTGGTGACACCCGCGGCGCCCGACCAGGTGAAGCGGTCCGCGGACGCCTTCACCCCGAGCACGGCGTGGGGAACGTCGCCGTTTCGGCGTACCAACGCTTCGAGCCGGGCCTGGAGGCGCTCGCCGAGGTCGCGCTGGCTCATGCGACAGTCTCGCTTCGGCAGCGTGTACCACTCGTTCGGCAAGAGCTGCTCCGGCGCACCGCCCCGGAAGACCACCGGGCGGTCAGTTCGCTCGAGGCATGGGCCGGGCGGGCCGCAATCACGGCGGCATCCGCCTTGCAAAGCGCCCGGTAGCGGATCGGCGATTCGCGCGTGAGGGGCAGGGTCGGTGGAGCGTCGCACGCGGTCGGAGAAACACACGCAACACGAGGAGCTGAAGCGTCATGGCGAACGACAGGAAAGTCAAAGTAGCGGAGTTGGAGCGCACGGACACCGAGGACATGAATCGCGATCCGATCACTGGAGAACCAGGCTCGCATCCGGTAGGCACGACCATTGGTGCGGCTGGCGCTGGCGCAGCGGGCGCCGCCGTGGGCGCAGCCTTCGGGGGTCCGGTGGGTGCCTTGGTTGGTGGTGCCATCGGCGCCATCGCCGGCGGTGCCGGCGGGCATGCGGTCGCGGAGCAGCTCGATCCCACCGGTGAGGACGACTACTGGGCAAAGAACTACACCACTCGCGACTACGTCGAAGCGGAGGAGCCTTACGACGTCTATCGGCCGGCCTACGAGCAAGGCTGGACGGCGCGCAGGAACCAGCCCGATCGCTCCTGGGACGAGGTCGAGCCCGAGTTGGCGCGGAGCTGGGCGGGGGGGGCGAACAAGACCGGGCTCGGATGGGATCGTGCGGGGCTTGCGGCGCACGACGCGTGGAATCGGGCCGACGAGTCCCTCAGCGCCTGGTTCGCGGAGGAGGATGACTACTGGCGGTCCGCGTTCGACAGCCGCAACTACGTGGGTAACGGCGAGAGCTACGATCAGTATCGGCCGGCGTATCGCTATGGTTGGATGTCGCGCGTGAGCCGGCCCGACGGTCGGTGGGAGGACGCCGAGGACAGCCTCCAGCAGGGCTGGCGCCCGATGGAAGAACGGGCCGAGCTGAAGTGGGAGCGGGCAAAGCACGCTGTGCGCGATGCCTGGAATCGCGTCGAGAGCAAGCTGCCGGGCGACTTCGATCGCGACGGTCGCTGAGAGCGCTGAGGCCGGCGCGCGGGGCGGTGTCTCGGGCAGGCCCCGGTGCCACCACCCGCGGCGGCCGAGCTCACGGGCGCTGTATCGACCAGAGAAAGTGGGCGAGGTTGCGGATCCTCGCCTGCACCTGCTCTTCGGTGTGGCCGGACTCCGTGACCCGGAAGGCGTCGCCCCACACCGGCATCTCGCCGCCGCCGTGACCCTTGACCTTCTGTCGGCCATCGATGATCTGGACTATGAAGTCGAAGGGGAACTTGCCATCTTCGTTGCGCTTCGCGATCTCGGTGAGGTTCGCTGGCTTGACCTTGAGATGCTCCGCGAGCTGGCCGTCGCCGCGAGCTTCCAGACCGTGGCAGGTCGCGCAGTAGGTGCGGAACGTGCCGCGACCGCTCGCGGCGGCTCCTGGGTCGGGGGTGGCGGAGCTGGATTGTGCGGCTACGAGCGGGGATCCGGCGAGGAGCGCCAAGATCAAGGCCCGGACGGGAAGCGTTCGTCGCATCATGAGTCACCTCCACGCCAGGGATCTGGGCCCGACGGCTCTGTAAGACAGGAGCGATCGCGCCTCAAGCCCGGCCAGGGTCCTGACGGGTCCTCGCTGTGCACGCATGATTCGCGCACGAGGATGCCATGCGCGGGTCGCCGTCTCCCCACCCCAAGGGATGGCTTGCGACAGCGGCAGATCGACAGGATCGGACATGGACGCGCAAGCCTTCGCTCGAGATCGGGAAACCAGTCCCTGGTCGTCCGCGTCGCGCCGCCGAGGGTTTCTAGTCCTTGAAGGCGATCGCCGCGGGCACCACGAACACCGCACTGGTAGTTCGGCGCAGGACCTTCTCCGTGACGCTGCCCAGCAGCAGGCGGCTGAGGCCGCTCGTGCCGTGTGTGGAGATCACGATCAGGCCACAGTCGCGGTCCCGGGCATGGGCGAGAATCTCCAGCGCCGGGTCGCCGCGTCGTACGAAGGTGCGAGCTACCGGGCCGCTCGTGGACTGTCCCGCCAGGCTGTCGAGCTCGCGACGCGCGCGACCCTCGATCTCCGGGAGGTGGTCGACGAGCGCTGGCATCTCGCCCGCGCCGTAGGGTGCCGGATAGATCGGGTCCTGGATCACGGTGAGCAGGTCGATCTCGGCTCCGAGCGTAGAGGCCAGCAGGCGCGCGCGCTCGAGGCTCTGGGCCGAGGCCTCCGAGAAGTCCACAGGAACCACGATGCGCTTCGCGGCCGACGATCGCGTCGCGCCGCCGTCGCGGCGCTCGACCAGCACTGGGCAGGGTGAGCGTCGGATCACCTCCTCGGTGACGCTGCCGATGAGGAGGCGGCGGACGCCCCTGCGGCCGTGACTCGACATCACCACGAGACCGATGCCGTGCTTCTCGGCGAACGCGACGATGACCTCGGCCGGAGCGCTGCCCCGAAGGCAGTGCGTCTCCACCGGCAGCTTCGACGCGGTGATGCTCTCGGCGAGCTGACCTAGCCGAAGACGAGCGTCCTCCTCGATGGCCTCCAGCATGCTCTCGGGCGGTGGTACAGCCGGCGAAATGTTGGGCTCGAGGAACGGCCCGAACGGCACCATCGCGTGGAGCAGGTGGAGGTGCGCGCCGAACATCCTGGCCCAGCTCGCTGCCTCGTCCACTGCAGCGCGGGAGGCCTCTGAGAAATCGGTCGGCACGAGAATCGTCTCGATCTTGGCGTGTCCGATCCGATCGCTCATCGCGGCACCTCTCTCGGTTGCGGCCGGTGCTTCGGGCGCGGGACTAGATTCCGTGGCCCTGGTGTCTATTCTGCATGATGGCGGCGATCGCCGCCGTAGGTATGGGGAGTGACTGAGGCGTGCCGGCTAGCGTTCGCGCTGCCCCAACCGCTTGGGTGGGGCGCGGGGGTTTGCGGCCGCTGGCTGCGTTGGGCCTCCTGCACGATGTCACCGCATCGCGTTCGTCGGCCACGTCTTGCCAGCGGCCGCAGATCCCCGCGCGCAGCCTCACGCGGGTTTCACCACGGGCTGCTAGGTCTTGTCCATCGCAGGAGCAAACAGCGACAGGACCTGGATCCCCCATCGCTCACGCAGTCGGGCGGCTACCAGACGGTCCACGACCCGGTCGATATCGCGCGAAGCCAGGCGCTGCCCGAGCTTTGCAGCTGCCGACCGTGCAGCCCCACGGAGCTCCGTTCGTTCCTCGCCTGGCAGCCCCGTCTCGAGCTCGCCCAGCAGCTCGGCGTCGAGACCGGCCAGCGCCTGCTCGACTCGGTCGGCGTCGCCTTCCAGCGACCGTAGGCGGGCTCGCCATCGCTCGACCTCCGGCAGGGTCTCTGGCAGGTCCGCCGCGAGTCGCTCCAGGAGCTCGCCTACCGCAAGCGGATTCGTAAGAGCCGCCGCACCGCCCGGCTCGGGCCCTGCCGCCCGCCCGAGCTCGAGCTGGGCTCGCCACGACTTCTCCACGGCTGCGGCGCAGTAACGCAAGCTGTTGACGCGCGAGGTGGTGCCACGCGCGTGCCGCCGGGTGAACACCCCTTCGAGCGCCTCGCGGAGTACCGCCAGTGGGATGCCCCGCCGCCGCCACGAGCGCGCGATCTGCCAGTCCACCGGCGACAGGAGCATTGGTGCGCCGCGGAGGCGCACGAACAGCTCCTCGACCGCCCGGAAGTACTCCTGGTCGGCCGAGGTCAACAGCTCCGTGGCGGGGCCGTCGCCTTCCCCGGGCGGCCGGGAGTGGCTCATCTCGTGCGGCACGACGCCCGGACCCCGGCCGCTACTCCCCAGCGGCCAGCCCGACGCGGCTCGGGACCGACTGTCGTCAACCGGCTGCCTCCACGTCCGCGAGCGTTCGTTCGCCTTCGAGGACGTCGCCGGCCGCTACCACGACCGTCTCGTCACCGCATCGGACGCGCAGTCTGCCGTGACCGTCGAAGTCGACGAAGTGCCCTTCGATGGATCGCTCCTGGATGCGACAACGTAGTGTGTCGCCGGGCCGGTGCACTACGAGCTCACGGTACGCATCGAGCACTCTCGAGGGTTCCTCGAGCTCTCCCAACGCGTCGAGCAGGCCCGTCGACAGCGTGCCCACGAGCTTCGCGAGGCCACGGCCGCCGCGGTCCGGCGCCGCGCCCTCCACGCACACCGAGGTCGCCAGCGCAGTCGGCAGCTCGGAGCGCTCGTGTCCGTAGTTGACACCGAATCCGATCAGTGCCGCCTGGCCTCCGTTCTCCATCGGCAGGGTCTCGATGAGAATGCCCCCGATCTTGCGACCGACGACCACCAGGTCGTTCGGCCACTTCAAACCGACCGCGGGCAGCCTGGCACGCAACGCGCGGCAGAACCCGATGCCGGCCACCAGCGGCAGCATCGCGACCGGCGGTGCGACGGGCACGGGCGCCAGCACGAGCGTCGCGTAGACGCCGAGACCAGGGCTGCTGACCCACGAACGACCCAACCGGCCGCGGCCCGCCGTCTGCTCCCACGCGACGTACAGAGCTCGCCGGGGGCCGGTGCGCTGGCCCGCCAGCCGCCGAGTGACGACACGAGACAAGACGTTGGTGGAGTCGACCCGGCGAAGCACCACGACCGGCACGGCGGCCTCACGAGACCAGCGACGCAGCTCGCCGGCGAAGTCCAGGAAAGACACCCGCGCAGTGTAGCGAAGGCTCGCTGCCGAATCGTCCGAGCCCTCGAGCCCCCTCAGTGGCCGGCCAGTTGGGCGGCGAGCACCGCACGCCGCTGCTCCAGCTCCGCTAGCCTCGCACGGGCGCCGGCCACTACCTCGCCCGGAGCTCGATCCACGAACTGTGGGTTTGCCAGCCGCGCCTCCACCGACCGAGTCTCGCCAGCGATCCTCTCCAGCTCCTTGCCCAGCCGCTCGCGCTCCACCTCTCCGAGCTTGGCAGCCTCGACCTCGATCGCGAGCTCGACGCCGGCGACGCGATCTCGCACCGCGTCCTTCGGACCCGCCCCCTGGCGGAGCTCCTCCAGCAGCGCGAGCGAGCGGACAAGGTCGCCCTGCTCGAGCACGAAGGCGACCTCGCGCTCCACCCCGCCCTCGATCCACAGCCCTAAGCGCGCGCGTCGCTCCAGCCCGCGCTCCGTACGAAGGGTACGCACCCGAGAGACGACCTGCTGCAGGGCCTCGAAGCGTTGCTCGAGCTCCTCGTCCTCCCACTTCGGCTCCGGCTCGGGGTAGCGCGCCAGTGCCACGGCCACGACACCGGAATGGTCGATGCCCGGAAGCCGGTGCCACAGCTCCTCGGTCAGGTGCGGCATCACCGGGTGCAACAGGCGAAGGCTCCGCTCCAGGACCCAGAGCAACACCTCGGCCACTCGTGGCCGGCTGGTCTCGTCGCCGAACAGGGCTGGCTTGGCCAGCTCGATGTACCAGTCGCACAGGTCGCCCCAGAAGAAGTGGTACAGGCGCTGGCACGCCTCGTCGAAGCGGAAGGCCTCGAACCGATCGTTCACGAAGCCGGCCGTGCGGGAGAAGCGAGAGAGGATCCAGCGCTCCGGGGCAGCGAGTCCAACCGCATCCAGATGCTCGGGCACCCGCGCGTCGCCGATGCGCGACAGGGCGAAACGAGTGGCGTTCCAGATCTTGTTGCCGAACGCGCGATACCCCGCCATGCGCTCGGGGTCCAACGGGATGTCGCGTCCCGGGCTGTCGAGCGCGCAGAGCGTGAAGCGCACCGCGTCGGCGCCGTACTCGTCCACGAGCTCGAGCGGGTCGAGCACGTTGCCCTTGGTCTTCGACATCTTCTCGCCACGGGCGTCGCGCACCAGACCCGTCAAGTGCACGCGACGGAACGGCACGTCGCCACCGAAGTGCAGTCCCATCATCGCCATGCGCGCCACCCAGAAGAACAGGATGTCGAAGCCCGTGACCAGGACGTCGGTCGGGTAGAAGGTCGCCAGGTCCTCGCTGTCCTCGTCGGGCCAGCCCAAGGTCGAGATCGGCCAGAGTGCCGCCGAGAACCAGGTGTCGAGAACGTCGGAGTCCTGCTCCAGCTCGCGAGTCCCGGCCAGACCCGCCGCCTCTTCGAAGTCGAGCGCGACCACGCACTCGCCGTCCGGGGTGTACCACGCCGGGATGCGATGGCCCCACCAGAGCTGGCGCGAGATGCACCAGGGACGAATGCTCTCGAGCCAGTGCTCCCAGGTCTTCACCCAGCCGTCGGGCTGCAGCTCGATGCGTCCGTCGCGTACCGCGGCGAGCGCGCCGCGCGCCATGTCACCGACGTCGCAGAACCACTGCTTCGACACCATCGGTTCGATCGGCTCGCCGCCGCGTTGCGAGTGGCCGACGTTGTGCACGTGATCGTCCACGCCGACCAACAGCCCCAGCTCGCGCAGCGCCTCGAGCACCCGCTCCCGTGCCGCGAACCGATCCAGCCCGCCGAAGCTCGGCCCGGCTTCGGCGGTCATGCGGCCGTCGAAGCCGATCACGCGCAGGCCGGGAAGCCCGTGACGGCGTGCAATCTCGAAGTCGTTGGGATCGTGCCAGGGCGTGACTTTGACGGCACCCGAGCCGAACTCCGGATCGACCGCCTGGTCGGCGACGATCGGAATCCGCCGGCCCAGGAGCGGCAGGATCGCATGCCGGCCGATCAGGGCCTGATAGCGCGGGTCGGCGGGGTGCACCGCGATGGCGGTATCGCCGAGCATGGTCTCTGGGCGCGTTGTCGCCACCACCAGCTTCTGATCGGAGCCCTCCACGGCATAGGCGATGCGGTACAGCTTGCCCCGTACGGACTTGGACTCGACCTCCAGGTCCGAGACTGCCGTCTGCAGCCCTGGAGACCAATTCACCATGTACTCGCCGCGATGGATACGTCCCTCGCGGTAGAGACGCACGAAGGCGGTCCGCACGGCGAGCGAGAGTCCGTCGTCCATGGTGAAGCGCTCGCGGCTCCAATCGCAGCTCGCGCCCAGACGCTCCAACTGCTCGCGAATGTTGGAGTGGTACTGCTGCTTCCACGCCCACGTCCGCTCGAGGAACCTCTCGCGTCCGATCTCCTGGCGGCTGGTGCCTTCAGCCGCGAGCTGCCGCTCCACCATGAGCTGGGTGCCGATGCCCGCGTGGTCGGTGCCCGGCAGCCACAGGGCGTTGTAGCCCTGCATCCGCTTCCAGCGCACGATGAGGTCCTGCAGGCTGCTCTGCAGCGCGTGCCCTATGTGCAGTCGTCCGGTGACGTTGGGCGGCGGGATCAGGATGCAGAACGACGGCCGGTCGGTCTCGCGCCGCGTCTGGCTCCGGAAGAGATCATGCTCGCGCCAGAACCGCTGCCACGCCGGCTCGTACTGCTTCGGCTCGAAGCGTTTGTCCATCTCGGCCGGGCCGGGGGGTTGGCTTTCGTCGATCGAGGACAAGCGTTGACTCCTGCGGTCTTCGGGGTAGCTGGTGTCGCGCAGCGGACGATCGGGCACCGCTGGGAGAGCCGCGGGCGTCGGATCGGACGAGCTGCAGGGTGTAGAGGACGAACGGCGCGTTGCAGCGCCGGCGGCTGCCAGTCAGTCTGGCAATCTCGTGGCGGAGCGAGTCGTGTGTTCGCTGGGGCGCGCACGACCCCGCCCCGGGCGACCGAGAACGCCTTCAGAGCTCCTTGACCTCGGCCTCGAGCTCGCGAATGCGCTCCTTGACCACGACTTCGACCATGTCGGGAATGACCTCCCACGCCACGTCGCGGACGATGCGCTCGCCCAGCAGCTCGACCACTCGCCGGGCGATGCTCTCCACCTGCTCGTCGCTCAGCTCGATGTCAGACATGGTTTCCTCCGGGCGTCTCCGGCGTCGAAAGCCGATCTCTCAGGTACTGGATGATGCTGTCGGTGGTGGTGCCGGGAAGGAAGATCTCGTCGATCCCGGCTTCCTTGAGCGGCGAGATGTCGCGATCGGGGATGATGCCGCCGGCGAACACCAGGATGTCGTCGCCCCCCTGGTCGCGGAGCAGACGCACCACCTCCGGCAGCAGCTGGTTGTGCGCGCCCGAGAGGATCGACATACCGACCGCGTCGACGTCCTCCTGAATGGCGGCCGCCGCGATCTGCGCCGGCGTCTGCCGCAGTCCGCCGTAGATGACCTCGAACCCGGCGTCCCGCAGGGCACGGGCCACGACCTTGGCACCACGATCGTGGCCATCGAGGCCGGGCTTGACGATCAGGACGCGCTTGGGCATGTTCGACTTCGGACGACAACGACCACGTTCAGAAGACCACCGGCTCTTCGTAGGTGCCGAAGACATCGCGCAGGGCATCGCTGACCTCTCCGATCGTGCAGTATGCCTTCACGCAATCGAGGATCAGCGGCATCGTGTTGGCCTCGCCGGCAGCCCCCCGGCGCAGCGCGTCCAGCGTCCGCTCCACCGCGCCGCCGTCGCGCCGCGCCCTGAGGGACTCGAGCTCCGCGGTCTGTTGGCCGGCCACACTCTCGTCGATGACCAGGGTCTCGATCGGCGGCTCGTCGTCGACTTGCAGGCAGTTGACGCCCACGATCAGCTTGCGCTTGCCGTCCACCGCGCGCTGGAACGCATAGGAAGCCTCGACCAGCTCGCGCTGGGGAAAGCCGGCCTCGATCGCCTCGACCATGCCGCCCATGTCGTCGATGCGTCGGAAGTAGTCCCGGGCGCCGTCGACCATGCGCTGTGTCATCTCCTCCACCAGATAGCTGCCGCCCAGCGGGTCCACGCTGTGGATGACACCGGTCTCGTTGGCGATGATCTGCTGCGTGCGCAGCGCCGTACGGGCGTTCTCCTCGGTGGGCAGGGCCAACGTCTCGTCGAGCGCGTTGGTGTGCAGCGACTGGGTACCACCCAATACCGCCGCCAGCGCCTGGATGGCGGTGCGCACGACGTTGTTGATCGGCTGCTGGGCGGTCAGGGACACGCCAGCCGTCTGGGTGTGGAACCGCAACATCAAGGACCGGGGATCGCGTGCGCCGAAGCGCTCGCGCATCTCCTCGGCCCACAGCCGGCGCGCGGCACGGAACTTCGCGATCTCTTCGAAGAAATCGCTGTGGCTGTTGAAGAAGAACGACAGCCGGGGTGCGAACTGGTCGACGTCGAGGCCGGCGTCGATGCCGTACTGCACGTACTCGATGCCGTCGCGCAAGGTGAACGCCAGCTCCTGGAGCGCGGTCGATCCAGCTTCGCGGATGTGGTAGCCGGAGATCGAGACGGTGTTCCAGCGCGGCACCCGCTCCGCCGCGAAGGCGAACTGGTCGGTGACCAGGCGCATCGAAGGTCGCGGGGGAAAGATGTACTCCTTCTGCGCGATGTATTCCTTGAGGATGTCGTTCTGCAGCGTGCCCGAGACGCTGCGGGCGACGTCCACTCCCTGCTGCTCGGCCACCGCGAGGTACATGGCGAACAGGATCGGCGCCGTGGAGTTGATGGTCATCGAGGTGGAGACCTCACCGAGCGGGATGCTGCGGAACAGCACTTCCATATCGGCCAGGCTGTCGATGGCGACGCCGCACTTCCCGACCTCGCCCAACGACATCGCATGGTCGGAGTCGTAGCCGTACAGCGTCGGGAGGTCGAACGCCACGGATAGCCCCGTCTGCCCGTGCTCGAGCAGGTAGCGGAAGCGGCGGTTGGTGTCCGCAGCGGTGCCGAAACCGGCAAACTGCCGCATCGTCCACAGCTTCCCGCGGTAGCCGGTCGGGTGGATGCCACGGGTGAACGGGTACTCCCCAGGCACCCCGATGTCGCGCACCGGATCGGCCCGCACCTCCTCCGGAGTGACCAGGTGCGGCGGCTCCACACCCGAAATGGTGGTGAAGTCTTCCTTCCAGTAGGGCCGTTCGGCGCACGCCGCGGCGGTCGCCTTCTCCCAGCGCGCGCGCGCAGCGGTTGCCTCGCGCAGCACTTCGGGCCGCAGCGCGGCACCCGGTGCTGGCTGCTGCGGCTCGCCGCGCTCTGGCAAGGAGCCGGCTTCGGTCGGGCGTGTCTGATCTCGGATGGTCATGGATCGAACCTCGTGGAGCGCCCGGGAGGCCGTTTTCGAGCCGACCGAGCAGGCTCTCGCAGGGTCGGGATGGTCGACCTCCCGAAGCGCTCGGCCGCCTTCACTCGCCTCTCCGGATCTCGTACTGCTCCATTTTCTTGTACAGGTTGCTGCGCGGGGTCTGGATCTCGTGCGCGGTCTGGGTGACGTTCCAGCTGTTCTTTTCGAGCTTGTGCACCAGGAACAGACGCTCCGACGACTCCCTGAACTCGCGCAGGGTCGACACAGCGAGAAGTGCCTCGGACATCTCGGCGCCCGGCGCCTTGCCGGCTGCGAGGATGTCGTCTCGGTCGATGGTATCCCCGGTGCCGAGGATCAGCAGCCGTTCCACCAGGTTCCGCAGCTCGCGGACGTTGCCATTCCACGCCAGGCCCTTCAGGTACTCGAAGGCCTGCGCCGTGAAGCTGCGGACCTGGTAGTTGTTCTCCTGCGTGAACCGCCGGACGAAGTAGTCGACCAGCAGCGGCACGTCCTCGAGTCGCTCGCGCAGCGGCGGGGTGCGGATCGGGATCACGTTCAACCGGTAGTAGAGGTCTTCTCGAAACTTCCCGGCCGCGATCTCTGCCGCGAGGTCCCGGTGAGTGGCCGCGACCACGCGCACGTCGACGACCATGTGCTGCGCCGAGCCGACCGGCTCGACCTCTCCGCTCTGGAGAACGCGCAGCACCTTGGCCTGGGTGCGTGCCGACATGTCGCCGATCTCGTCGAGGAAGATCGTGCCCCCGTCGGCGGCTACGAACTTGCCGATCTGCTTGCGCACCGCGCCGGTAAAGCTACCCTTCTCGTGTCCGAACAGCTCGGACTCGATGAGCTCCTCCGGGATGGCGGCGCAGTTGACCTGGACCCACGGACGGTCCGCGCGAGCGCTCTGCGCGTAAATCGCCCGGGCCACCAACTCCTTGCCGGTGCCGCTCTCGCCTGTGATCAGTACGGTCGCCGGCGTCGGTGCGGCCTTGGCCACGGTCTCTCGCAAGCGCCGCATCGGCGGCGAGTCGCCTATCAAGTCCTCGCTGCGCTCCTGCTTGAGCTCTCGGTTCTCGCTCGCGAGGCGGTGCCCGTGGATGGCGTTGCGCAGCGTCAGCAACACACGCTCGCGCTGCAGGGGCTTCTCTAGGAAGTCGAAAGCACCGAGACGCGTCGCCTCCACGGCCGTCGAAATGTCGCCATGGCCGCTGATCACCACGACCGGGAAGTCGTAGCCCCGCTCGCGAAACGCGCCCAGCACCTCGAGCCCGTCCATGCCGGGCATCTTCACGTCCAGGAGCGCGGCCGCGGGCCATCGTTCACCGACCCGTGCGAGCGCGTCGCGGCCGGATCCCGCCTCCTCGATGTCGTAGCCTTCGAACTCGAGGATCATGCGCAGGCTCTGCCGGATCGACGGCTCGTCATCGATCACGAGGACCCGCAGCCGAGGGCCGGTGGCTCGCGCTGTCACGGCACTCGCAGCACTGCGAAGAAGTACTGGCCCCCGCGGTTGCGGACATAGAAGCGCAGGTACTCTCCGCTGGTCGTCGCGGACAGCAGCTCTCCGAGCATCGCCGCTCCCCCCACGCGCTGGCCGTTGACCTCGACGATCACGTCTCCCCGGCGGAGCCCCTCCTCGTAGAGCGGGCTGCTGGGCGCGACCCGCGCCACGAAGACGCCCTCGACGCTCGCCGGCAGCTCCAAGGACTGGCGGAGCTCGCTGGAAACGTCCTCGTAGCGCAGCCCTAGCCACTCCTTCTCCGGCGTCCGCGGCTCCTCGGGCGACCGCGGCTCTGCCACCGCGATGACCCTCTCCCCGAGCTGCACGTCCGTGGTGATCCGCTTGCCGCCCCGGATCAGCTCGATCTCCAGAGAGCTTCCAGGCGAACGGCTCGCCACGTAGTCGATGAGGTCGCGCGTCTCGCGGACGGCGTGCTCACCGACGCGCAGGATGACGTCGCCGTGGCGCAGCCCGCCCCGGCCAGCCGGCGTGTCTGGCTCCACGTATTGCACCAGGGCGCCGTCGGTGTCCGCCAAACCGAACGCCTGCACGGTGTCGTAGTCGAGGTTGGCGATGCTCACTCCGAGGTATCCGCGGCGCACCCGGCCCTCGGTCTGGAGCTGCGGCAGGATCTGCCGGAGGGTCTCCACCGGAACGGCGAAGCCGATGTTCTCGGCCCCGAAGTTCATCGCGGTCGCAATGCCAACCACCCGGCCGCGGACGTCCACGAGCGGGCCCCCCGAATTGCCGCGGTTGATCGCGGCGTCGGTCTGAATGAAGTTCTGGAAGGAGCTGTCGCCGAGCGGAAAGCCCGAGCGGCCCTTGGCGCTGACCACACCCACGGTCACCGTGGACTCGAGCTGCAGCGGGTTGCCGATCACCATGACCCACTCTCCGACGCGCAACGAACCGCTTTCTCCCAGTGCCAGGTACGGCAGCGGTCGGCCGGCGTCGATGCGCAGCAGGGCGATGTCCGTACTGGGATCCTCGCCACGGACCTCGGCCGCGTAGTCGCGTCCGTCGAGCCGCACGGTGACTGCGGTGGCTCCCTCGATCACGTGGTGATTGGTCACGACCCAGCCGTCCTGGGAGATCACGAACCCGGAACCGCCGCCGTCGGATCGGAACTCGTCCTCGGGCTCGGCCTGCTCGTCGCGCTGAGGCCTGCTTCGCCGATCGCCGAAGAAGCGCTCCAGGAAGTCCGCGTGATGGGTACTCTCGTCGCCGGCCGAGATCGTCACCGCATGGACCGAGACCACCGCGGGTAACACGGCGGCAGCGAGGTCCGCGAAGCTCGGTACCGCGGCCAACGGCACCTCGCTCCCCGGTACCGACGATTCCTCCGGGCGTTGCTCCCGAGGCTCCCGAGCCGTCGAGCCGGAGCTGGGAACGGTGAGCTCGAGGCTTCCGGCCAGAACCATCCCGAAGACCACGGCCCCGAAGATCAGGAGGAGGGTGGTTACCGGGCGAATCTTGCTCGACACGAGGAGTCTCCCTTCCAACTCGAGACGGCGGAGGAATCCAGCCGATCCCCTGATCCTGGAACGCGCGTCAGGCTGCGCTCGCCTTATGGTATCGCCTCCGGGACGGGACAGGCGGCGAGCGAGCCGAGGCGGCGATAGGCTCTCCATCGAGTGCAGGGCGCTAGCCGGCCCGCTCCTTGCTTCCGGCCCTCGCTTCTTCTACAATCCCTCCAGGTCCACTGCCCCGGGTGGACGGAAGGTGAAGTGGGTTTCGACCCACTTTTTTTGTTGGCTCGCACCCCGAGTCGGGGAGTTCGTGGCCGCGAACCTCGCGCCAGACTCGACCGGGGGCTGTGGTCGGCCGTGGTGCTGCGGTTCGCGGCGCCCGGGCGTCTCGGCCGCGTCAGTCGACAAAGAGAGGATCCGGCGCCGTGGTCGATCCTCCCCAGCCGCTCGCAGCGAGCGCGCAGGGTCGACCCGGGCGGATGGTTCTCTGCGGAAAGCGCATGCCTACCACTCGCATCACCCCCACTCTCGAGTCCGAGCTGCAGGCATTGGCCGCGCAGATCGGTTGCGAGGTCGCGCACACGGAGTTCCGCGGCGGGGTGCTGCAGGTCGTGCTGGATCGTGATCCGGGCTCGATAACCCTCCAAGACTGCGAGGCGTTCTCGCGGATGGCCTCCGCGACGCTCGACCTCGAAGACTTCGGTCGCGACCGGTACCTGCTCGAGGTCTCCTCGCCTGGCCTCGACCGACAGCTCTATCGCCCGCGCGACTACGAACGCTTCTGTGGTCGCGAAGTGCGCGTGACTTTCCTGGAAGGCTCCGAACGCAAGAAGCGCACGGTGGTTGGGCGTCTCGCCGACTACGACGACGCGGGGCCGGGACTGGCCACGGTGGTCGAACCGGACGGCGCCGAGCATCGCATCCCGATGTCAGACGTCAAGATCGCCCGGCTGGTCGTGGAGCTGCCTTGAGCGACACCAGCGCGCTGCCCGCTACCCCAGCTGCGCCGGAGCACGTTTCTCCGGGCATCCGTAGTGGCATCCGTAGTTCTGTCGATAGTGTCGATAGTTCTGCCGATCCGAGAGCCACCCACACGAGAACCAGGCTAGGCCAGGGCGATCGAGCCCCAAGTCCGCCGCCGGCTCGGCCGGCAGCGGGGGCCAGCAGTCAGGAAGTCAGGTAAGGGACCCACGATGGCGCAGGCGCAGGCACCCGAAGTCAACATCACCGACGTGCTCAAGCAGGTCGCCCACGAGAAGGAGATCGACCTCGAGCGGTGGATCACCGCCCTCGAGGACGCGGTCGCGTCGGCGGCCAAGAAGCAGCACCGCATCAAGGAGCCGGTGCGCTCCACCCTCGACCGCGAGACCGGCAAGTTCAGCGCCTTCGCGGTCAAGAAGGTGGTCGAGACGGTCGAGGATCCGCTGGCCGAGTGGACCGTCGAGGAAGCTCGCGAGCACAAGCCGGACGCGGCGGTCGGCGAGGAGATCCTGACGCCGCTGTCGACCGAAGGGCTCGGTCGGATCGCCGCGCAATCGGCCAAGCAGGTGCTGTACCAGCGCATTCGCGAGGCCGAGCGCGAGAAGATCTACAACGAGTACATCGAGCGCGTGGGCGAGATCGTCAATGGCACCGTCCGCCGCTTCGAGCGCGGCGACATCATCGTCGACCTGGGCCGCACCGAAGCCGTGGTTCCCCGCAGCGAGCAGTCGCGTCACGAGCGCTACAGCCAGGGCGAGCGAATCCGAGCCGTCATCGTCGACGTGCACACCCAGCCCAAGGGCCCCCAGATCGTGCTCTCGCGCACGGATCCTCGCCTGTTGGTCAAGCTCTTCGAGATGGAGGTCCCGGAGATCTACGACGGCACCGTGGTGATCAAGAGGGCCGTTCGAGCCCCAGGCGAGCGCGCCAAGGTCGCGGTCACCAGCCGCGAGCGCGATGTCGACCCGGTCGGCGCCTGCGTCGGCATGAAGGGCTCTCGAGTGCAGTCGATCATTCGCGAGCTGCGCGGCGAGAAGATCGACATCATCGAGTTCAGCGAAGACCTCGTCACTTTTGCCCAGAGCGCGCTCGCGCCGGCAAAGATCACGCGCGTCTCTGTCACCCACCACGGCGAGACGCCGCACCTCGACGTGATCGTCGAGGACGAGCAGCTCTCGCTCGCGATCGGCAAGCGTGGCCAGAACGTGCGCCTTGCTTCGGAGCTGATCGGAGCGCGCATCGACATCAAGAGCGAGAGCGACGTCAAGGACGAAGTCGCGGACGCGCTCGCCAAGATGCTCGACATCGACATCGGCGGGGACGAAGGCTCCGGCTTGGCCGAGGCACCCGGTATCGATTCCGATCTCGCTGCCGGGCTCGAGGCGGCCGGCTTCGGGGACGCGCAGTCCATTGCTGGAGCTTCGACCGCCGATCTCCTGGCCGTGGAAGGTCTCGACGAAGCGACCGTCGCTGAGCTTCAACAGTGGGCATCGCAGCAGTCCGACGAGCACGGCGACCACGAGGCGAACGAGAGCACCATGGACGATCAGGATTTCATGGCAGCGCTGTCGCGAGCCTTCCAGGAGGCCGAGCAACAGGCAGGTGCAGCGGGCTCTACGGCAGACCCGCAAGAAGCAGACCCGCAAGCAGCGGAGAGCAAGGACAAGCCCGCCGACAGCCAGTGAGCAAGTCGGCCGTCCGCGCTGGAATCGGTTCAGATCGAGCACGTCCGTCGAAGGGGTAGCGCAGCAGCATGGCGAAGATTCGAGTCAAGGACATCGCGCAACGGATGAAGGTCCCGGAGCAGGACCTGCTGTTCAAGCTCAAGTCGATCGGCGTTCGCGTCGAGGGCGAGGACGCCAGCATCGAGGCGGAGGTCATTCAGGCGCTCCTGCAGGGCAAGCAAATGCCGCAGACGCCGCAGCGCGAAGTCATCATGCGCGACACGGATACCGCAGCTGCGGCACCCGCAGCCGCCGTGCGCCGAGCGCGCCCGGCCCCCCCGACGCGCCGCCAGCCACCGCCGCCGCCGCGCCCGCCGGCGAGGCGCCGTACTGTGGTGCAAAAGGCGGATCCAAAGATCCGGGCGCTGCCCGAGCGCAAAACGGCACGCATTCCGACGCCCGAGGAGACTGCCGCCGGCGAGGTCGCCGCGGAGCAAGCGACCGCACCGGTCGAAACCCCGGCGCAGGCCACCGCCCCCGCTTCCGCAGCACCGGCGCCCTCGCGTGCCGTTACGACCGAGCCGCCCTCGAAGCGACCTGTCCGAAAGACGCGCGGCGCCATTCGGGAGATTCCATCCATGGAGCCGGCTCGAGGGAGCGCTCGCCCTGCGCCTCGGCCGCCCGTGGCGCTGGACGACACCGACCTGGATGACGTCTCGACCCGCCGTGCGCGCCGCAAGAAAGACGCGGCTGAGGCAGCTGCGGCCGGCCAGGTGGAACCGAGCGAAGCTCGCGAGACGGTCACCATCTCCGAGGGCATGCGAGTCCGAGACCTCGCCGACAAGCTCGGCATCAAAGCCAAGGACCTGATGAAGAAGCTCTTCGACAAGGGCGTGATGGCCACGGTGAACCAGGTGCTGGAGCCGGAAGTGGCCAAGAGTCTGGCCGAAGAGGTGGGCTTCGACGCCATGGTGGTCACCTTCGAGGAGGAAGTGCAGATCCAACACGGCCTGGCGACGCCCAGCCGGACCGGGGCGGGTGTCATCTCACGGGCTCCCGTGATCACGGTCATGGGTCACGTCGACCACGGCAAGACCTCCTTGCTCGACGCGATTCGGTCCTCCAAGCTGACCGAGGCCGAGCACGGAGGCATCACGCAACACATCGCCGCGTATCAGGTCGAGACCCCGAACGGCCAGCGCCTGGTCTTCCTCGATACCCCCGGCCACGAAGCGTTCACCCAGCTTCGCGCCCGAGGCGCGAAGGTCACCGACCTGGTTGTGCTCGTGGTGGCGGCGGACGACGGCGTCATGCCGCAGACGGTCGAGGCGATCCAGCACGCCCGCGCCGCGAAGGTACCGATCCTGATTGCCATCAACAAGATGGACAAGAAGGAGGCCAATCCCGACCGCGTCAAGAAGGACCTCGCGCAGCAGGAGCTGCTGGTCGAGGACTGGGGAGGCGAGGTCATTGCGGTACCGGTGTCCGCCCTGAAGAACGAGGGCATCGACACCTTGCTCGAGATGATCCAGCTCACCGCCGAGATGCAGGACCTGAAGGCCGACCCGACGGTGCCGGCGCAGGGCGTCGTGCTCGAGGCTCGCAAGGACGTGGGACGCGGCGTCATCGCGACGGTCATCGTGCAGGCGGGCACACTCCGCGCGGGTGCACCGTTCGTGTGCGGATCCACCTGGGGTCGCGTGCGCTCGATGAGCGACGACCGCGGCCGGAAGATGGATGCGGCTCCGCCTTCGACGCCCGTGGAGGTCACCGGCTTCGACGAGCTTCCTGCGGCCGGCGACGCGCTCCAGATCGTCGAGAAGGAGAGTCAGGCGCGCGACATGGCGCAGCACCGCCGCGAGGAGCAGCGAAGCCGAGAGCTCTTGCCCACGCCGGGCCGGCTGTCACTCGAGATGCTCTTCAGTCAGATCAAGGAGGGCGAAATCAAGGAGCTGCCGGTGGTGCTCAAGGCCGACGTGCAGGGCTCGCTGGAGGTCCTCAAAGAGACGCTCCACAAGCTCTCCACCGACAAGGTCAAGCTCCGGGTCATCGGCACAGGGGTGGGAGCGATCTCGGTCAACGACGTCCTCCTGGCCTCGGCCTCCCGCGCCATCGTCTACGGCTTCAACGTGCGTCCCGAGCGCAACGCCGCCGACCTCGCCGAGAAGGAGGAGGTCGACATCCGCGCCCACACGGTGATCTACGAGCTCACCGACGAGCTGCGCAAGGCCATGACCGGACTGCTCGATCCCGAATGGCGCGAGGTCACCCAGGGTCGCGCCGAGGTGCGGGAGATCTTCAAGATCCCCAAGATCGGGATGATCGCCGGCTGTCATGTCGTGGAGGGCGTGATCCCTCGGAGCGCCAGCGTGCGCCTGCTTCGCGACAACGTGGTGATCCACGAAGGTCGTCTCGCGTCGCTCCGCAGGTTCAAGGACGACGCGTCGGAAGTGCGCAGCGGCTTCGACTGTGGCATCGGCATCGAGCGATTCCAGGACATCAAGCCCGGCGACATGATCGAGTCCTTCAGCCGCGAAGCGGTGCGACCTTCGCTGTAGTGACACCTCGGGTCTCGAAGGGCACGGGCCGAACCCCCCGCCGGTAGACCGAAATGGCGATCGTTGGCGTGGCTCTCGTCGAGCTCCACCTGCCCGAGGCTCGCAGCCTCAAAGACAAGCGAAGGATCATCAAGAGCCTGATCGAGCGGCTCCACCACAAGCACCGGATCTCGATTGGCGAGACCGACCACCACGACCTCCACCAACGAGCACAGATCGTCCTGGCGGCGGTGGCGCGCAACGAGCACGATGCGGACCGCATCCTCGAGACGCTACGCTCCGAGCTGGAGCAGCAACCCGACGCCGTGATCGCCTCGTTCCACCCGGAGATGATCGATCTGGTCTGACTCCGCGACCCAGCACAGCGAGAAGCACCCATGACCCGACACCGCGCGCAACGAGTCGCGGACCTGATGCAGCGCGAGCTGGCCCAGATCTTCCTCGAGAAATTGAAGGACCCACGCGCGGCGATGGCCACGGTGAGCGACGTGTCGCTGAGCCCCGATCTGGGTTTCGCGCGGATCAAGGTCTCCGCCTTCGGGTCGGATTCCGAGCGGAAGGCGTGCCTCGACGCCGTTCGGCATGCCGGCGGATTCGTGCGCAGCCAGCTGGCGCAGCGCCTCGCCCTCCGCGTCGTCCCGGAGCTCCGCTTCGAGCTCGATCGCGGTCCCGAGCACAGCCAGCGCATCAACGAGCTGCTCGCCGATCTGCCAGAGCTCACCCGCGAGGACACGGCCGTGTCGCCAACGGAGCCCGGCGAGGCCGAGGATGATCCTGAGGATGACCATGACCGCTAGCCCGCCAGTGCCGCCGCCGCCGGAGCTGCTGGACCGCGTCCTGGCGAGCTCGAGCCTCCTGCTCTGCTCGCACGCCAACCCGGACGGCGATGCGATCGGCACGGAGCTCGGTCTCGCGCGAATCCTACGAGCCCTCGGCAAACGGGTCGTCATCTGGAACCGCGACCGGCATCCGACGGTGTTCGCCGCGATCCCAGAGGTCGGTGAGATTCACGTCGGACCGCTGGCGCCCGCGAGCTTTCCGCGCGACGTCGACACCACGGTGGTGCTCGAGTGTCCCTCACTCGATCGAACTGGCCTCGAACGGGAGCTCGTCCAAGGGCCACCCCTGCTCAACATCGATCACCATCTCGGCAACGAGGCCTACGGCGCCATCGACTGGGTCGACGTGGCGGCACCGGCGGTCGGCGAGATGGTGTGGCGACTGGCCGAAGCGCTGGAGGCTCCGATCGAGCCCTTCACCGCGGAAGCGCTGTACATCGCCCTGGCCTCGGACACCGGTGGATTCCGATTCTCGAACGCCACGCCACGTGCGTTCCAGGCGGCGGCGGCGATGGTTCGAGCGGGAGCCCAGCCAGAACGCGCCGCGTACGTCCTCTGGGAGCAGCGCCCCGCGGCGGCGCTGCGCCTACTGGCAGGTCTCCTGGAGTCGTTGGAGCTCCACGACGACGGCACCATCGCAACGGCCGTGCTCAGCGAGGAGACTTTCCGGCACGCAGGCGCAGTGCCGGAGGACGCGGAGGGGCTCATCGACGTGCCGAGGTCCATCGCCGGAGTCGAGGCCGTAGCTCTGCTTCGCGAGATTCCCGGCGGCCGGCTCAAGGCCTCGTTGCGCAGCCGCGGCGTGCTCGACGTGGCGGCGGTCGCCAACCGCCATGGTGGCGGCGGCCATCGCAACGCTGCCGGGTGTGTCCTGCATGGCGGCACCGACGACTGGCGCCGAAGGCTCGCTGTCGAGCTGGCAGCCGCCCGTCGGTCGGCGCCGGCGACCGCGGTCCGCTGAAGTAGGAAGCGACGAGGGTGAATGCTGTAGATACGAGCGGCCTGCTGCTGGTCGACAAGCCCGCCGGCTGTACCTCGCACGACGTGGTGCAGCAGGCGCGCCGCGCCCTCCGCGAGCGACGAATCGGTCACTGCGGCACGCTCGACCCTGCCGCCACCGGGCTCTTGCTGCTGACCGTCGGACGCGCCACTCGCCTCACCCGCTTCCTGATTCGGGCACCAAAGGTCTACGAGGGAATGATGCGCTTCGGCGTCTGCACCGACACCTACGATACCGAGGGTCAGGTCACCGCGACTGCCCCGGTCGCCGGGCTCACCATGGAAAGGCTCCACGCCGAGATGGAGCGTTTCCGCGGCGAGTACCAGCAGGTGCCGCCCCCGTTCTGCGCCAAGAAGACCGGCGGACGCAAGTACTACGAGCTGGCGAGGGAGGGCCTCGAGGTGCCGCGAGAGCCCAGTCAGGTCGAGGTCTACGAGTTCGTGCCGCTCGGCTCGGAGCTCTCGGGAGACACGCTGTCCTTCCGGCTAGCCTGCTCGTCGGGTACTTACGCTCGGAGTATCGTCCACGACCTGGGGCAGCGCCTGGGATGCGGCGCGCACCTCTTCGGATTGCGCCGCCAGAAGATCGGGCACTTCGGGCTCGAGCACGCCGTGGAGCTCGGGCGGCTCCGCGAGATGGGCGGGCTGTCGGAGCTGGGCGCGGCGTGGATCCCGTTCGACGAGATCCGGCTGCCCTTCACGGAGCTGGCCACCGACGCCACCCAGGAGCGCCGGATCCTGAACGGCCAGACGGTCGTGCTCTCGGAGCTCGCGGCGGACGAGGGAGATTGGGTGAAGCTGGTCAACCAGCAGCGTCGCTTCATCGCGGTCGGCACGGTGACCGAGCGGTTCGGCGACCGCGGCGTCGGGGTGATCCAGCCCCGGATCGTGTTCAGCTGAGAGCGTGGCAGGTCGCCCTGAAACCGGCCCCCTTTGGGTCGCCCGCTTGTTCCGTGCCAACCGCCAGGCATGTTAGACTCGCCACGACAAGAAGATCAGAAGGAGTGTGCCTTGCCGCAGACAGTTCAAGCGAAAACCGCGATCCTCGAGGAATATCGCGTCCACGACACCGACACCGGCTCGCCCGAGGTCCAGGTCGCGCTGTTGACCCATCGAATCAACGACCTGACCGAGCACTTCAAGGGCCACCCCAAGGACCACCACGGCCGGCGCGGCCTGCTCAAGATGGTCGGCCAGCGCCGCAGGTTGCTCGACTACCTCCGCCGGCAGAGTTTCGAACGCTACAAGACGACCATCGATCGCCTCGGCCTCCGCAAGTAAGCGACGCCCTCTCTGCCCGCCACCCGAACCCCGGCAGGCAGCTCAACCCCCCCTCGGGCCGAAACGCCCGGTTGCCCCTCGAGTGCGACCGCAGCGTCGCGAGACCCCTCCACCGCAGCCTCCATTGCAGCGTCGGGCATGATCGCGAGCGGATCCTGGGACCGTAGTCCCGCGACCACCCGCCACGAACGAACACCGCGACATCCCTGAATCTCAACGGTGCCGGCCCCGCCGAGCTCGTTTCTGGCGAGCTCCGCACAACCACCCAAGCGACCCACGAGCACGAGTGAAAAGAAAGTAGACGCAAAGCATGAGTACCCACAGAAGAGAGATCTCGATCGGCTCCGGCACCATCGTTCTGGAGACCGGCCGCCTGGCCAAGCAGGCTCACGGCTCCTGCACCGTCCGGCTCGGCGACACCCTGGTCCTGAGCACCGCGTGCATGCAGGACCTACCCACACCGCGCGGCTTCCTGCCGCTGACCGTCGACTATCGCGAGTACGCATTCGCCGGCGGGAAGATCCCCGGAGGCTTCTTCAAGCGCGAAGGCCGTCCGACCGAAAAGGAAACGATCACGGCGCGGCTCACCGATCGTCCGCTGCGTCCGCTCTTTCCGGCCGGCTATTTCCACGAGACCCAGATCATCAGCTCGGTGATGTCCGCCGACGGCGAGAACGACCCCGACATCCTGGCGATCAACGGCGCCTCGGCGGCGCTGACGCTGTCACGAATCCCCTATTACCACCCCGTGGGAGCGATCCGCGTGGGTGTGGTCGACGGCGAGATCCTGTTCAACCCGCTCAACAGCGAGCGCGACATCGCCGACCTCGATCTGGTCGTCGTCGGCACGGAGCAGGCGGTCGTGATGGTCGAGGCGGCGGCGAACCAGCTCTCCGAGGAGCGCCTGCTCGAGTGCATCTGGGCCGCGCATCGCGAGCTTCAGAAGATCATCAAGGCACAGCAGGAGCTGTTCCACGAGATGGGGCTCAAGAAGCCCGAGTGGAGTGCCAAGCCGCCCTATCCCGCCGAGCTCTACCAGCAGGTCCGGGACGCCATCTGGAGCGACCTCAGCGACGCGCTCCACACGCAGGCCAAGTTCGAGCGCAAGGAAGCTGTCCGGCTCGTGCACGAGCGCTACCTCGCCGGCGTTCCGGAGGATCAGACCGAGCTCCGTGGGCAGATCCAGAAGGTCTTCAACGACCTCGAGGACGAGAGCCTTCGAGCTGCGGTGTTGTCGAATCGCCGCCGTTTCGACGGGCGCGCCCCGGATCAGGTGCGAGCGCTCGAGATGGAAGCCGGCCTGTTGCCGCGAACTCACGGATCGGCGCTGTTCCAGCGCGGCGAGACGCAGGCCCTAGCTTCCGTGACCCTGGGCACCAAGCGCGACGCTCAGATCATCGAAGAGTACGAAGGAGACAGCCTCCAGAAGTTCCTGCTCCACTACAACTTCCCCCCCTACTCGGTCGGCGAGGTGAAGTTCTTGCGCGGCTCGAGCCGACGCGAGATCGGCCACGGCGTCCTAGCGCGCAGGTCGCTGATGCCCGTGCTGCCGCCCGAGGACGAGTTCCCGTACACCATCCGGGTGGTCTCCGAGATTCTCGAGTCCAACGGTTCGTCCTCCATGGCGACCGTTTGCGCAGGCTCGCTGGCGCTCTTCGACGCCGGGGTGCCGATGCTCGCGCCCGTGGCCGGCGTCGCGATGGGTCTGATCAAGGGTGACCAGGATTTCGTCGTCCTCACCGACATCGCCGGTCAGGAGGACCATCACGGCGACATGGACTTCAAGGTCGCCGGCACTCGTGAAGGCGTGAACGCCCTCCAGATGGACATCAAGATCCAGGGTGTCACCCAGGAGATCATGCGCGAGGCGCTCGAGCAGGCACGGCTGGGCCGTCTGCACATCCTCGAAGCCATGGAGAGCGCTCTCGGCCAGCCGCGCACGGACATCTCGCCTTTTGCCCCCCGCATGCACGCGATCATGATCCCCAAGGAGAAGATCCGCGACATCATCGGCCCTGGAGGGAAGACCATCCGCGCGATCACCGAGGAGACAGGCTGCCAGATCGAGATCGGGGACGACGGCAAGGTCACCATCGCCTCACCCGATCGGGCAGCGGCCTCGCGCGCCATCGAGATGATCCAACAGCTCAGCGAGGTGCCCGAGGTCGGCAAGACCTACACCGGACACGTGCGCCGCATCGAGGCCTACGGAGCGTTCGTCGAGATCATCCCGGGCACCGATGGCCTGTTGCACATAAGCGAGATGGCCCACCATCGGATCGAGCGCATGGAGGACGAGCTCGCCGAAGGCGACGAGGTCACCGTAAAGGTGGTCGACATCGACACCACGGGGCGCATCCGCCTGTCCCGCAAGGCGCTCATGGCGCCCCCCGAAGGTGGTGAGCAGGAGCCGGAGTCGACCACCGCCGGGGTTGGTTCGTCCTATGGCGGGGGCCGTGGCGGAGGTGGTGGTGATCGTGGTGGCCGCGGTGGCGGACGTGGCGGCGACCGCGACCGAGGGCGACGAGGCGGTCGCCCACCGCGATAGCAAGTGGCCCATGGGCCCCTCGGTCCAGCGGACCCTGGGTCGTCGCGAGCGCTCGAGCCTTTGCGGACGGCAACCGGGCGGCGATCTCGGGCGACGCGTCTGGTAGACTCGTCGCCCGAACCGTTTTCTGAGAACCTAGCACTTCACGTCCGCCCCCTCGGTTCCATGGCCGAACGCCTGTACACGACGAATCAGCTCGCCCGGCTGTTCGGAGTCGTTCCGACGACGGTCATCGACTGGATCGAGGCAGGAAAGCTCGAAGCTTTCAAGACCCTCGGGGGTCACCGCCGGATCACTCATGTCGCGGTCTTGGACTTCCTCCGCCGGAACGAACTGGCCAGCCCGCCAGCCTTCGTGCGGTCGAGCCCGAGGATCCTGGTGCTCGACGACGAGCCCGAGGTCCTCGACCTGTACCGTCAACTCCTGGCGAGCAGCCTGGAAGGTGTCGAGATCCTCGCTTGCGATCACCCCGTGGATGCCCTGGTGCGCATCGGCGCCGAGTGTCCCGGTCTCGTGGTCTTCGACCTCTACATGCCCGCCCTGGACGGCTTCGAGTTCTGCCGCAGGCTCCGGGACCGACAGGGTGAAAATCTCAGACTGCTCGCTATCAGCGGCGACGACTCCGACACCACACGACGCCGCATCCTCGACTGTGGCGCCGATCGGTTCCTGAGCAAAGCCGACGCCCCGACCAAACTGGTCGACGCGTGCGAGCAGCTACTGCTGGCGCGCCCTCGCACGTCGGCAGCCTATTCGTGAATTTTTGACTCGAGATCTCGTCGTGACTGCGCCCTCGCGCATGCCTGCAACCGCCGACTCGCCGGTGCCTAGTCCCACGCAGGGGACGGAGTACATCCTGATCGTCGACGACGATCAGGCCGTCCGCGAGCTGATCGTCTCGCAGGTGTCCTACATGGGCCACCGCTGTATCGGCGCTCCCAGCGGCTCCGAGGCACTCGTGCTGGCCCGCCAAGCGCCACACCCCGCGGTTGTCCTCTCAGACTTGGAGATGCCCGAGGTCTCCGGCATCAAGCTGCTGCAGCAGTTGCTCGAGCTGGACTCCAACATCCAGGTGGTGATGGTCACCGCCCACGACGACCTCGACAGCGTCAGGTGCTGCCTGCGCGCGGGGGCCTACGACTACCTGGTGAAGCCCTACGATCTCGAGGAGCTCGGGCAAACTGTCGACCGCGCGCTGGAACGACGGCGTCTGACCATGGAGCTCAGCGAGTACCAGCGCGACCTCGAGCGCAAGGTCGAAGAGAAGACCCGTCAGGTTCTCGAGACGCGGGACATCGCTTTGCTCGCGGTGGCAAAACTGGCTGAATGTCGCGACGACACCACCGGCTTTCACCTCGACCGCATGCAATGGTTCAGTCGTCTGCTGGCAGAGGCGCTGGCAGGCGGCGCGTACATGAGTGAAGCCAACTCCCAGTTCGGCGATCAGCTCTTCAAGTCGAGCCCGCTCCACGACATCGGCAAGGTGGCCATTCCGGATCAGATCCTGATGAAGTCGGGCCCACTCACCGAACGGGAGTGGGAGATCATGAAGACCCACACCACTCGCGGCGGCGACACGCTGCGCGAGGTCATCGAGCAGCACCGCTCTCCCACCGGGGAGGGGGCTCGGTTTTTGCGACTGGCGATGGAGATCGCGTACGACCACCACGAACGTTGGGATGGCCGAGGCTACCCTCGTCACAAGGCCGGCGAGGAGATCCCGCTGGGCGCCCGAATCGTGGCGCTGGCCGACGCTTACGATGCGATCACCTCGGAACGCCCCTACAAGCGCGCGCTCTCTCACGCCGAGGCGGTGCGTCGCATCCTCGATGATCGCGGCCGGCACTTCGACCCGGTCATCGTGGATGCCTTCATCCGCTGCGCCCCGAAGTTCGAGATCATCCGCCGGCAGATGGAAGGACGCACCGAAGAGTCGCGCCGGCAGTTCTCCGACACGCTGTTCCACTGAGCGCTCAGTGGACCGTATCGGGGCTCAGCTCCGCGACGGCGAACCGATACAACCGACCGCAGTAGGCACACTCTGCCGTCACCCTGCCCTCGGCATCGAGCAGGTCCAAGGAGCCCGTGGTGGACCCCCCGTGGGCTGCGTTGGGAGCGCCGTGGGGCCG
>DATLFI010000060.1:0-4378 GCA_035524895.1 Thermoanaerobaculia bacterium
CGGCGCCGAAGCGATCGCCGATCTCGCGGTAGAGGGTCAGGGCTTCCTCGAGCAGTGCCGCCGCAGGCAGGTACTCGCCAACGATGCGGAGCACGTTCGCCAGCGCGCACAGCATGGCAGCGATTTCTCGTATGTCGCCTAGCTGCCGCACGAGCGTCAGCGCCTCTTCAAAGAGGACCCGCGCTCGCGCGTAATCCCGGTCGATCGTCGCCAGACGTGCCTGCTGCGCCAGACTGAAGCTCTTCGCCAGCGGATCGCCGATCTCGTCGAAGAGCGCTCGACTCCGGGCGAGCAGTGCCCTGGCCGCCTGGTCGTCGCCGCCGTCGTGGGCCATCCAGCCCAGGCTCTCCAGTGCCCGGGCGGTGTACCAGCGCTCGCCCACGTCCCCGGCGAGCGCCAGGCACTCCTCGTACAACTGTCGTGCGGCGGCCCGTTCGCCCTGTCGGACGGCAAGATTGCCGGCGACGTACAGCGCCCGCGCGCGCTCGGGAGTCGCCGCCGGCGCGCGCGGCAGCAGACGCTCGATCCAGGCGCGTCCCTCGCCAAAGTAGCCGCGGCGATCCCAGAACTGCCAGAGCGAGTGGCCAAGCCGCAGCCCGGCGGCCGGCTCGTGATCGAGACACCATCCGAGAGTCGCCCGCAGGTTGTCGTGCTCGTCGTCCAGTCGATCCAGCCAGCTCACCTGCCCGGGTCCAGAGAGCTCCGGCTCGGCCCGCACCGCCAGCGCGATGAAGTACTCGGCGTGTCGCCGACGGACTGCCGTCGCGTGTGGGCTCTGCTCCAGCCGCTCCTTTGCGTATTCGCGCAGCGTCTCGAGCAGCCGATAGCGCGCTTCCGCGCGTCGCTCTTCGACGAGCACCAGCGACTTCTCGACGAGCCCATCGAGGATGTCGAGTACGTCGGGCGGCTTGAGGGACGGCTCTGATGGTTCGCGGCACACCTGTTCCACCGCCTGGAGGGTGAAGCCGCCGGCGAAGATCGACAGGCGGTCGAAGAGCGTCCGCTCGGGTGGTGTGAGCAACCCGTAGCTCCAATCGACGACTCCGCGCAGCGTCTGGTGGCGCGGGACGGTTGTCGATCCGCCGCCGGTCAGTAGTTGGAAGCGGTCGTCCAGGCGCGCGAGGATCTGAGTCGGCGAGAGCACCCGCAGACGGGCGGTCGCCAGCTCGATCGCGAGCGGCAGGGCGTCCACCCGCCGGCAGATCTCGACGACAGCCGAGGCGTTCGCCGTCGTTAGCGTGAAGCCTGGCCGGCTCAGGCGCGCTCGCTCGACGAAGAGACGCACGGCGTCATATCGCAGGAGCGACGAAGGATCGTTCGGCATTCCGCCGTTCGGCCGAGTCGAAGCCGCGGGGCTCGTGGGCGGCAGGGAGAGGGGCGGGACCGGCCAGAGCGCCTCGCCGGCGATGCCGAGCGCCTGCCGGCTCGTCGCGACGATGCGCAGCCGCAGGCATCTCCGCAGCAGGGTGTCCGCCAGCTCGGCGCAGGCTGGCGCGAGGTGCTCGCAGTTGTCGAGCAACAGCAGGGCCCGCCGGCGAGCCAGCCGCTCGACCAGAACTTCGACCGGCGGCCGCCTGGGGGCTTCGAGCGCACAGACCGCCGAGGCCACGCTCTGTGGAACGAGCGAGACCTCGGCGAGGCCGGCCAGCTCCGCCAGCCACATGCCATCGGGGTAGCAGTCGACGACCCGAGCCAACACCTCGAGGGCGAGTCGCGTCTTGCCGCTGCCGCCGGTGCCGGTCAGGGTAACGAGGCGCGGTCCGCCGGCTTCGCGGAGCAGCGCGACGAGGTCGCCGATCTCGCGCTCCCGGCCGACGAAGCTCGTCAGCGCGCCGGGCAGGTTGTTTCCGGGTGGCATCTCCGGATCCTCAGCGCCGTGCTGCCGGGGCGGGTGGGAGATGGTTGAACGCGCGGCTAGTGGCGGGCGCTCTACGATGTCCAGGTACAGGCTGGCGCTGGTTGTGTCCGGCTCGGCGTCCTGCTCGCTCCGAAGTGCCTCGCTCAACCGCCGGTATTGCTCGAGTGCCCGCTCGCGTCGGCCGGCCGCGGCATGGAGCCGCATCAAGCGGCGGTGGGCCTCCTCGCGAACCGGCTCCGCGGCGATCAGCCGCTCGAGCGTGTCGATCGCCAGCTCCGACTCGCCGCGCGCCTCGTGTTGCTCGGCGAGCTCGGCCAGCAGATCGAGGTGGAGGGCGCGAAGCTGCTCGCGGCGGCTGGCGGCCCAGTCTTCGTACGGATTTTCGGGTAGGAGGTCGCCGCGGTATAGATCGAGCGCGCGGCGATACTCGGCCGGGTCCCGCGAGCGGCGGGCCGCCGCCGCGGCAGCCTCGAAGGCACCGACGTCGGTGGTCAGACCGCCTGGCGCGAGCACGAGCGAGTCCCGCTCTCGAGACAGTTGACTCGGTCCGAGGAGACGTCGCGCGACATGGAGCGCGTAGCGCAGGTTGTTCCCGGCGGCTTCCGGCCGGTGCCGGGGCCAGAGCAGCTCGCCGAGCTGGTCCCGCTGAAGGCGACCGCCCGGCTCGAGCGCCAGGAGCTTGACGAGTGCAGCGGCCTTACGCAGCCTCCACTGGTCCGGCTCGATCCACCTCGCACCGACTTGAACGCGAAAGCCGCCCAGCATCTCGATCTGCAGCGACGCAGCCTCGGTGCCTGGCGCGCCCGTGGCGACCATGATGCTGGCGCACACGCTACCACAAGGCGGCTATCTAGTCAGTCGCCAGCCTCCGGCGTACCGCGGCGATCAGCACCTCGTCGGGTGCCAGCGTCAAGGCATCCCCGAGCGGGACCGGCTCGATCACCTCGACGCCCCAGCTTCGGAGTGTCTCGACCGAGCGGCGAGCCTGGGGGTGGGCCCAGAGCGGTGGATTCACCGAGACGGCCACGATCACCGGTGTCTGGCGGCCGATCGCCTCGGCGACGACCGACAGCGCCAGGTTGTCGGCGATGCCGAGCGCCAGCTTGTTGAGCGAGTCGAAGCTGCAGGGCGCGACGAGCACCAGGCCGTATGGCGGCCGCGGCAGGATCGCGTCGTCGAAATAGCTCTCCACCACCCGGTGCCCTGGGCGGCCGTCGAGCGCGAGCGTCAACTCGCGCGGCGCGACGATGCGCGCGGCGTTGGGCGTGGTCAGGACCACAAGCGTCGGCCCGAGCGTCGTCAGCGAAACGAGCAGGTCGGGTGCGCGTCGGGCGGTGCCGGCGCCGGTGATGACCAGGTAGATGTGGTCCAGAGCCGGCACGTCGATATCATAGCCAGCGTGGGCTCGCGCACCGCGGTTGTCCTGATCGTGGTGGCGGTGCTGATCTTGATCCTGTTCATGGTCGCCGGTGCCGCCGACCCGCCCTCTCGGCTGCGGCCGGCGACGCCGAAGCCCGCGCCGAAGGCGCTCCTTCTGGCGCCGAACTCGGCGCCTAACTAGAATCGGCCCTCGCCGGCGCCTTGAGGCGTGACGCGCGCACCCAGGAGCAGCAGCACCTCCAATGGTCATCATCATGAAGCTGGGCTCGACTCAGCACGAGCTCGAGAACGTCCTGCGGGTCGTCGAGGCCAGCGGTTTCCGACCATTCATCAACCCGGGCGTCGAGCGCAAGGTCGTCGCCGTGCTGGGCGAGGTCGACATCGACAAGGTCCAGCTGGTCGATCAGTTCAGCAACATGGCCGGTGTCGAGCGCGTCCAGCTGATCTCCGAGCCCTTCAAGCTGTCGTCGAAGCACAGTCACCCGGGGCAGTTCCTGGTTCCGGTCGGCGACGTTGCGATCGGCGGCAACGAGGTCGTCGTCATCGCCGGTCCGTGCTCGGTCGAGTCCGAGCAGCAGCTCATGGCCGCGGCGCACGCGGTGAAGGACGCTGGGGCACGCATCCTTCGTGGCGGCGCATTCAAGCCGCGCACCTCGCCGCACAGCTTCCAGGGGCTCGGCGAGAGTGGCCTGCGCCTGCTTGCGATGGCGCGCGAGGAGACCGGGCTGCCGATCGTGACCGAGATCATGGATCCGCACGATCTGGACGTCGTCTGCCGGTACGCGGACATGCTCCAGGTTGGTGCCCGACACATGCAGACCTTCTCGCTGCTGCGCTGGGTCGGCCAGACCCGGCTGCCGGTTCTCCTCAAGCGCGGGCCTGGCTCGCGCGTCCGCGACCTGCTGATGGCCGCGGAGTACGTCCTGGCCGAGGGCAACCCCAACGTCGTGCTCTGCGAGCGCGGAATCATCACCTTCGAGGATGCGGCGCGCTACACGACCGACATCAACGCGATCCCGATCTTGAAGGAGCTCACCCACCTGCCGGTCATCCTCGACCCGAGCCATGCGACCGGCAACTGGTCGTGGGTCAAGCCAATCGCGCTGGCCGGCATCGCGGCCGGGGCCGACGGGCTGATCG
>DATLFI010000061.1:0-2636 GCA_035524895.1 Thermoanaerobaculia bacterium
CCGAGGACGATGCCACCTTCGAGGCGCTCAAGCGCCGCTGGCGCGAGGGGGTGATCGAGAGCTGGGGCGAGGACGAGCGCGCCGCCGCGGCCGAGCTCTACGCGATCCTGGCCGAGCTCGGCGGCGAGCTGCAAGTCGCGCTCGAGGCGACCTACGGCTGGGAGTGGCTCGCCGACCTGCTCGAGGCCGAGGGGCACGAGCTGCACCTCTCGCACCCGCTGCGCACGAAGGCGATCGCCGCAGCGCGGGTGAAGACGGACGCGGTCGACGCGCGCACGCTCGCCCATCTCCTCCGCACGGATCTGCTACCGGAGGCGTACGTCGCCCCGCGCGAGCTGCGCGACCTGCGTGATCTGCTTCGCCATCGGGTCGTGCTGACGCGGATGCGCTCGGCGCTCAAGAACCGGGTACACGCCTTGCTCGCCCGTCAGGGGATCCAGCGCGAGCACGCCGACCTCTTCGGTACGGGCGGTCGCCGTTTCCTCGGCGAGCTGCCCCTGCGCGAGCCGGCACGGCGGCGGCTCGACAGCTTGCTCAACCTGATCAGTGACTTCGACCGCGAGATCGAGCTGGCGAAGCGTGAGATCGACACGCTCGCCCGCCACGACCCGCGCGTCGACGTCCTCTGCCAGCTACGCGGGATCGGCCCCTACACCGCGATGCTGGTGATCGCCGAGGTCGGCGAGATCGAACGCTTTCCGCACAGCCCGCCACCTCTGCGCCTGGGCCGGCCTCACCCCGACCGTTCGCTCCTCCGACGGTCGCGCCCGCCTCGGGCACAATCTCCCGGCAAGGCTCGCCACACGTTCGCTGGGCCCTAGTCGAGGCAGCGCAGAAGGCCGCCCAGGGAGGTGGGCCGCTGCGCGCCACCTTCGAGCGGATCGCCAAACGCCGCGGCCGCAACATCGCCAAGGTCGCCGTTGCTCGGCGCATGCTCACCCTCTGCTACTACGGTCTGCGCGACGGCGAGATCCGCTGCCTCCAAGCTTCGGGGCCGGCGCGCACGCGTCCCGTCAAGACGGCGACATGAGCGCCCGTCGACCACTTGAACGTGCCCCGCGCCCCGGACCCCTCTTTGCGCTGCTCGGGCGAGCTCGCATGAAAGTCTGGCCTCCCCCGCAACAGGACGGCCGCCCAACTTGATTGAGCCCCCGAGCCCCGCATGGCACTCTGGCCCGCCCCGCGCGGCCGGGATGACTGGAGCGTCTCCGCACACACCCTTGCCGCCGCCAACGGCACGGCACCCAACTGCCCGCAGTCCGAGACCTCGCCGCAGGCCCGCTTCATGGATGACGGGACGTGGCCTCGCAGGCTGTGGGCAGCGCCTAAACCCCCCAATACGGTCAGCAGACTATTCCCACGTCTGGAATGCTCCTAAGGGCCTATCCCGGTTGGGCGAGGGCGAGCCGGGCGGCGTGGGCTTTCTTGAAGGCGATCAAGCCGCTGGCGAGCTGGAGCAGGGCGAGGTGGTTCTCGTCCTTCTTCGACCAGCGGACGAGCAGCGCTCGGTTGCGGTTGAGCCAGGAGTGACAGGCCTCGACGACCCAGCGACGGGCACGCCAGCCGGGCGTGCGCAGCTTGCGCGCGATCTCTTCGCCGCGGGTGCGGATGTGCGCGGTGAAGCCGCGCTCGTGCGCGAGGTCGTGCACCCAGGGGTAGTCGTAGCCGCGGTCGAGGCAGAGCGCCTGCGGCTGCTCGGGCGTCGGTGTGGACCGGTCGATCGGGACCGAGTCGAGCGTCTCCGCTAGGAGCTTCGAGTCGTGGCGGTTGGCGCCGTCGTGCGCCAGCCCGATCGGGACTCCTCGTGCCTCGCAGAGAAGCGAACGTTTCGCCCCCTTTTCGCTCTGTCAGTGGGGTTGGGCCCGGTCTTGGCGCCGCCCAGCGGCGCCTTGCCCATCGCCCCGTCACAGGCCAGCCAGGCCCAGTCGATGCCGACGACCGCGTCGTACTCGAGCAGCCCCTGCCGCCAGATCTCGTGGAAGACGCCGGCCTGCTCCCACTCCTGGAAGCGCCGATGCGCCGAGGAGGAGGAGCAGATCCCGGTCGCGTTCAGCGCGTTCCACTGCATACCCGTGCGCAGCACGAGCAGGATCGCGTCCATCGCGTCGCGGTTCGGCACGCGCGGACGGTGACACCGCAACGGATGCGGCGGCGGCGACGGCAGCAGCGGCTCGATCCGCTCCCACAGCCAGTCCGGCATCCGCCAGCCGTCGTCCCTCGAGACAAGACCCATCGGTCGCCTCCCTCGTCGATGACGAGGAAGGCTTCGCCGTCCGGGCGCTGGTCCCTTCTACCGGGATAGGCCCTTAGTGACGGCGCGACGGCGCAGACGCCGCGCCGTCGCGGAGTGGCCGCAGATCGGAGCGTGCAAAGTTCTTCTCTGATGAGCGGGCGGCGCTCTGCCAAGTGGGACCGGCTCGCACGTATCTACGACTGTCAGCTCCGGCTCGAGCGGCCGGCATTGCACGTCGCCATCGACTTGGCGGCGGTGACGTCCGGTGAGCGGCTGCTCGACCTCGGCACCGGAACGGGCGCACTCCTGCGCGAGCTCGCCGAACGGGAGGACCGGCCGCACATTGCCCTCGGCATCGACACCTCGCGCAAGATGCTCGCGCAAGCGTCCGACCTTCCCTCGG
>DATLFI010000062.1:0-3045 GCA_035524895.1 Thermoanaerobaculia bacterium
CTCCGAACCGCTCCACGCCGATGGTGACCGGGTTGCCCTCCGACACGCTGTAGCTACCTTGTGTCAGGCGGAGCTGTCCCGGTTCGTCGCTACCGCCGACCTCCCCTTCGACGACTATGGTGCCGATCATCCCGAAGCCGCTGGCGACACTGCCATGCACGTCGCACTGGTACCGAATCGTGCCGGCTTGGTCGAACGTGATCGTGAACTCCCAGGCGTTGCTCGCCGGCGTGCCGTTGCCGCCCTGCCCGTCGCAGCCGTTCGCGCAGCGGAACTGGGTCGGCCCGACGACTGCGTTGACGTTGTGGTTCATGCCGAAGTTGCGCCAGGTCACGCGGTCGCCCACCTGGATGGTGAGGTTGGCGGGCGAGAAGAAGTCGTTGCGCACTTCGACCGTGAAATCGGTGGCGTCCGCTGCCGAGCCGCTGGCGGCGCCGGCAAGGCCGATGGCGATGGCAACGGAGCGAAGGCATCGCGCTACCAGAGATGGACGGTGCATGGGCTGGTGCTCTCCCGGTTGGGTCCGTTCGCGGAGCGAGGGGCGCGACCGACTCGCAATCGTCGATCGCCGCCTCGATCGCCTCCGCGCGCGTCATTCTCATTGGACGGCGCCAGGTCCCACCTGGAACAGGCTGCAGCGCGCTATCGCGACCAGGCCATCGACAGCACGAACACGGCGAGCAGGAGGGCGGCCCAGAAGGCCGTCACACCGCTCGGCCATGGCTCGCCGAACCGCCCGCTCGGACCGTGGAGGCGACCCACCGTGCGCAGGGTCCGCTGTACCGAGACGCTGGTGGCATGGCGCACGGCTCGCGTCCAAACGTTCAGCGCTCCCACGGCCGGCGCTGCGAGCCGAGGAAGCGCCCTCCGCACCAGCCAGTCGACGTCGAGATTCACGGAACGCAGCTCGGGCGGGTAGACGCGTGTGAGCATCAGCACCGTGAACGCGAGCGCCGAGAAGAACAGGAGCTGGAGCTGCTGCACCACGTGGGCCACGGTGTACGGCACGTACTCCACTGGATAGGGCAGCAGGCCGTAGAGCAGGCCGGGGAAGCATCCGATCCCCACGCACAGTGCCGAGGCGAGCGCCATTGCCACCAGCATGTGCGGCGGCGCTTCGCGGGGCCGCAACCCCGAGTCGTGGGCGAAGAAGGCGAAGTACGGGATCTTGATGCCGGCGTGGTGGAACACACCAGCGGAAGCGAACAGCAGCATCAGCCACACCGCCACCCGCCCCTCCTCAGCTGCGGCTGCCATCACCATCCCCTTGCTGACGAAACCGCTGAACAGCGGGAACGCCGAGATCGAGGCCGCTCCCACCATGCAGAAGCCCGCCGTCCACGGCATCGACTTGTAGAGACCGCCGAGATCGGAGCCGTTGATCCGGCCGGTGCGCAGCAGGACAGCGCCCATGCTCATGAACAGCAAGCCCTTGTAGAGGACATGAGCGAACACGTGCGCGACGGTCCCGTTCAGCGCCAGCTCGGTGCCCAGCCCGATACCGACCACCATGTAGCCGAGCTGGTTGATGAGGCTGTAGGAGAGCACGCGACGGAGATCGTTCTCGATCACCGCGTAGAAGATCGGGAACATGGTCATCGCGGCGCCCACCCAGACCAGCAGCTCCACGCCCGGGAACCCGCGCGCCAGGGCATAGATCGCCGTCTTGGTGGTGAACGCCGAGAGGAACACCGGTCCGGTCACGGTCGCGGCCGGGTAGGCGTCGACCAGCCAGGTGTGGAGCAGCGGGAACGCGGCTTTGATCCCGAAAGCGAGCAGCACCAGCCATGCCGCTGTCGAGTCGAGGGTCATACCCTCGAACTCCAGGCCGCCGGTCTCGACGAAGCGCAGCCCGGCACCGGCGAGCAGCAGCATGCCAGATGTCAGGTGCGTCAGGAGGTAGCGCATCCCGGCACGCCTCGACTCCTCCGTGCGGCGGCACCACACTTGGAACACCGAGCTCACGGCCAGCAGCTCCCAGAACAGGAACAGCACCAGCAGGTCGCCGGCGAAGACCGCGCCGACAGCGCTGCCCGCGTACAGCAGCCCCGTCGCGAGCTGTACGCGGTCGCGCAGGTGCAGCGAGTAGATCGCCGCGAGCAGCGCCGCGATGTGGAACAGCAGGCCGAAGAGCAGGCTCAGTCTGTCGACCCGCAGCAGGTCGATCCGCATCCCGGCGAGCTCCACGACGCCTGCGTCGGCGGCGGCGGCGCTGTCCAGGCCCGCGAGGTTCCAGAGCCCCAAGATCGGAGCGAGGACGAGTGCCACCTGGGCCGCGCGGCCCCGCAGGAGAAAGAGCGACAGGCCGCCCAGCAAGAGCGGCAGAGCCGGGTGGACGCCCCACAGACTAGGCATCGCGTCCTCTCGGCTCCGCGCCCGGGGACTCCGAGGAGGCATCAGCCACACTCTGCCGTGACCCGTCCTCCGGCTCGCCCACCGGCTGCGGCGGCCCGTAGTAGTCCTCGCTCCGGCGCAGCACGCGACGTAGCCCCTTCGCGACCAACACCAGCAGCACGCAAGCCAGGAAACCGTAGAACCCGTAGAACCCGAACCAGGTCTCCTGTCGGAGCTCGCCGCCCGCGAACGACGCGTGGCGGTGCACGACCAGGTCGAGCAGCAGCAGGAGCGCGCAGCAGGCGAAGAAGACGCGAATCAGGAGACGCACGTTGCGCGGATCGTCGAGGACGTGGCGTCGTTCCTCCCCTGCCCTCACCACAGGACCTCCAGGAGCGCGATCCATGGATCGATCACGAAGAACAGGGCCACGCAGGACGCCGCCGTGAGCACGAGGGGCACCACGCACGCCGCCGGCGCCTCGCCCCCGCGCTCGGCCGCTCCACACGGCCCTGAGAAGAACGCCCGCAGCGAGATCGGCAGCAGGTAGGCGGCGTTGAGCAGCGTGCTCGCCACGAGAACACCCACCACCCCTCCCCGTCCCGCCTCGAGCGCCCCGAGGACCAGGTACCACTTGCTCCAGAGACCGCCGAACGGAGGCAGACCGATGATGCTGAGGGAGGCCAGCAGGAACGCGGTCATGGTCCAGGG
>DATLFI010000063.1:0-2829 GCA_035524895.1 Thermoanaerobaculia bacterium
GGCCTGAGCTCGACCTCGGGCTCGGCCGGGGCGCCGCGCAGCTCCCGGAGCGCGCGCGCGTGCTCGAGCGCGGTGATCGTGCGGTGGCGGGCGAAGGAGCGCCGGTGCCGGCAGGCGAGCTCGCCCGTCTCCAGGCAGGCGCGGCCGAGCGCCTCGTCGAGGAGGGTCTTTAGGCCGGCCGACGGATGCGTTCCGGCGAAGAAGGTCTTCGGGTCGCCGTATACAGCAGCTCGCCGCTCGCGGCGTCGACAGCGTCGCGGCTCTGGGTGGCACATCAACCAGCACGCGCCTGTTCGAGCGACTCAGCCGCTGGGGCGTCGAGACCGTCGTGCTCTGCCTCGACAACGACGATGCCGGGCGAGCGGCCACCGCACGCGCCATCGAGCATTCGACCCGAGCCTCCATCAGCCCGGCGATCTACGTCGTGAACTCCAGCGCTGCGGATGCGAAAGACCCGGATCAGCTCGTCCAAGCTGAGGGCGTCGATGCGTGGCGCAGACTCCTCGATCAGCGTCAGTGTGGGATCGCTTGGCGTGCAAGAGGGATCGTCGGGGATGTGTCAGCTGATGCGCCCGAGCCTCAACGCCGCGACGCCCTCCGTCGGGTCGGAGCCTGGCTGGGGTCGCTACCGCCGAGGCTCGCTCTCGAGCAAGAGGACGCCGTGCGAGCGGTGGCCGAGCGATGCGGTTACAGCGCCGAGGCAGCGATAAGGACGTTTCGAGCCGTCTACTTCCGCCCTCCGAGCACGGAGGTCGAAGTCGCGGACCGTGTTCGGATAGAGCGGACGCCGGAGGCGGGAGTTGAGCTGTAACCGGGCAGATTGGGCGACGTGAGCGCTCGGCTCCTCACCACCCGAGCTGTGGCCAAGTTCCCTGGGTTCTCGCTGAGGCAGTCCTCCGTCGCCGGCGCGCCCGGACGATCCCACATCGGTGGGTACGCCCTCGCACAGTGAGTAGCCACACAGCCATCCCAGCAAGCCCCACGGCGACCGATCAGATCGCCCCCACCGCGCCCCCGGTTGCTCGAGTGGACATCGTCGATCGACCTACCTGTTACCTTCTCGTCGAGGATGTCGCCGAGCGCCTCCGGTGCTCGATCCGCACCATCCATGAGCTGACGCGCACCAATGCGATCCCCCACCGGCGGCTTCCCGGAACGCGCCGGTGCCTCTTCCGCCTCGACGAGCTCCAGGCGTGGGAGAACGGCACGCCGCTCGAGGTCACTGTGCTTCCACGAGGTGGCCGGCTGGTCCTCCCGCGCCGCGCGGCAGCGTAAACCGGCACGCCTGGAGGCTTTCACAGAGACCCGCGCAGCCCCGTCCTTCCTCTCAGACCGCGAATGCGCCGGCGAGCCGTTCGGCGGCAACCTTCTCCGCCTTCCGTGACCAGTGGCCGTACGTGTCGCGTGTGAGCGTGATCGACGAGTGTCCGAGCTGCTTCTGCACCCACGTGAGCTCGGCGCCGTGCTCGAGCGCGATGCGAGCGAACGTGTGCCGGAACGAGTGCACGTCGCGCTTGCCGCCGCGCTCGCCGAGCCGTTCGATGCCAGCCCGCTTCATGGCGGCGTAGAGCAGGTCGCGAGCCTCGTCGTTCGCGAGGTGCCCTCCGGTCTCGCGCTCGAACAGCAGCCCCTCCTCCAACGGCCCGCGCAGCCTCAGCCACTCCTCGAGAACCTCGACGGCGGCCGGGACGAGGTCGATCGTCCGAGGCTCGCGGTCCTTCGGCGTGTCGACCTCCTCTCCGCCCGTGAACTGGCGCTCGAGCTGGATCTCGCGCGCGGAGAGTGAGACATCAGTGAGGCGAAGGCCGGCGATCTCGCCGAAGCGCATGCCCGTTGTGGCTGCGAGCTTCATCGCGTAGATGTAGGCGGGCGGCTCGGCAAGTTCGGGCCAGAGTCGCGCTACCTCACCGTCTGTGAAATAGCTCGGCCGCTTCCTGCGCGGCCTCGGCTTGGCCGAGGCGTCGAGACGGCGGACGGGGTTCTCGGCAATCAGCCCTCGTCTCCTCGCCGCCTCGAGGAAGACGCTCAGCTGCCTGAGATGCTTGGCGAGGGTGGCCTCGGACACGACTGTTGTGCCCCGGTCCTCGCTTCGCCGGCGACGGCCGCGACGCTTCGCGTTTTCCTCCTCGACATACCGGAGGAAGGCGAGCACGTCCATGGTCGAGACCTTGCGAATCTTCTTAGTCCCGAAGACGGCTCGCGCATAGGCCAGCGTCGTCGCGTACTGCTGTTGGGTGGTGCTCCGCCTGCGGAGCGACGCGAGCCACTCGTCCGCGACCTCGTTGACCGTTGCGTTGGACGGCGGCTCGTAGCGGTCCTCGTCTACCTGGACCTGGGTCGCCCGGAGTCTGCGCTCAGCGAGCTTGCGGTTGTGGCCGACCGGCTCGCGCACGAGCTTCCCCCGGACTCGCGTGACCACGTGATACATCGGCCCCGGTTTGCAGATGCAGCCCCCCGGCCGCGGTTGTGTGCTCGAACGACGTCCACGGGCGTCCGAGGCCGTCGCGGACGCATCTCCTCGAATGTCGTGCCTGGAGCGATGCCATGACCCGTGCTCCCAGGGAGGGCGTGGAACCAACGAAGTGTACGTCACAATGTACGCGCAGACCGGCCAAGTAGCGCCGCCTGCGATCAGAAAGAAGCCAGTTTGCAGATAATTCTTGATGGGCCGGGGTGGATTCGAACCACCGACCTTGGGATTAAAAGTCCCCTGCTCTGCCAGCTGAGCTACCGGCCCTGGGCGGAGCCAGTGTAGAAGGAGGGTCGCGCGTCGGCCCCTCTACACTCCGAGCACGCCCCCATCGACTAGCGGCCCAGGTCACGGCCCTT
>DATLFI010000064.1:0-10679 GCA_035524895.1 Thermoanaerobaculia bacterium
CACGATCTCAGGCTGCGTGCTCTGCTGTGCGTGCCGATGATCGCGGGGGATGACGTCTACGGTGTCATCCAGCTCGCCGGGTCGGACTCGAGGCTGCCGTTCAGCCGCAGCGACATGCTGCTGTTGCTCGGGATCGCCGGACAGACTGCGCTCGCGCTCGCCAATGCCAACCTGCACCGTCGCACGCTCCAGCAGGAGCTGATGGACAAGGATCTCGGCCTCGCGATCAAGATCCAGCGCAGCTTTCTGCCGCAGCAGACTCCCCAGCACGAGCGCTACAGCTTCGCCCATCGATACACGCCGGCGCTGCAGGTGGGCGGTGACTACTACGGCTACCTGGAGCCGGGAGGGGACGTCGCGGGCGTCGCCGTGGGCGATGTGTCGGGCAAGGGCGTTTCGGCGGCCCTCTACATGGCCCGTCTGGCGAGTGAGATCCGCTATCTGTCCGTGGGTCAGAGCCGGCCCGCGCCGGTCCTCGAACGGCTCAACGACGTGCTCGTGGCCGGCGACTCGGACGGAATGTTCGTGACGCTGATCCTGTGCATGGTCGACACCAAGCTGCACCGCATGGCCGTGGCCAACGCCGGGCACCACGCGCCTGTGGTCTGCAGCGCGAGCGGCACTGTGGTCGACCTGTCGGTGCCGGGAAACGTGCCGCTGGGCGTCATGCCCGGGGCAAAGTTCGAGGACGCGCTATTCGAGCTCGATCCCGGCGACACGGTGTTGCTCTACACCGATGGCGTGAACGAGGCCGAGAACGTCGATGGTGAGCAGTTCGGCACCGAGCGTCTGAACGCTGCACTGCAGGCCTCCGACCGCACGCCCGAGGGAGCGGCGCAGACGCTCTATGATCGCGTAATGACCTTCGCCGGCTCGGCGGCTCAGAGCGACGACATCGCGGTCGTCACGTTCGGTCCGAAGGCCTGATCCGAGAGTGAGCGGCCGGTCGCCGCTACTTCGACTTCTTCTTCTGCTCGAGGAAGGGCGGAGCCTCGCCCTTGCGGAGCAGCTCGATGGCGAGCTCCTCGACCGAGCTGCGTCGCGGCTTCTCCGGCTCGGCGGCCGGCCCGACCGCGGAGGGAGCGTCGGTTGGGGGCTGCTGCTTGGCCGCCGGCTTCTTGGCCGGTGTCGCGGGGGCGGGCGCTGCCACCCTGGGCTTGGCCGCGGGAGCCGTGGGTTTCGGCGCGACGGCTTCCTTGGCCGGCTCCTTGGCGGGAGGTACGGGAGCGGCCTTCGGCTTGGCCTTGGCCGGCTTGGTGGAAGCGCCGAGGCGTTGGCGTTCGGTCTCTGCGAGCGCGTGCTTGCGGTCTGCAACGATGTTGAAGATGCGGGTGAATCCCGCGATGTCGAACACCTCTCGGACTTGCGGGCTGAGCGACGACAGAACCAGCGACCCGCTCAGGCCGGGAAGGCGCTTGCCCAGCATCACGAGGACTCGCAGGCCGGCGCTGGAGACGTAGTCGAGCCGGACGAAATCGATCACGTAGTGGACGTTGCCACCGTTGACCAGCTCGAGCATCCGCTTCTCGAAGTCTCGCGAGGTGGTGGTATCCAGCCGGCCTACCGGCGCCAGCACCAAAACGTCACCCTCGCGTTCTTCGACGATTTCCATGCCCGTCCTCGCACACACCCAGACTGCTCCTGCGACAGTAGCACGCCCGCTGTTGCGGCACTTTAGGAGCCCGTGGTGAAACCCGCGTGAGGCTGCGCGCGGGGATCTGCGGCCGCTGGCAAGGCGTGGCCGACGAACGCGATGCGGTGCCATCGTGCAGGAGGCCCAACGTAGCCAGCGACCGCAAACCCCCGCGCCCAAAGCGGTTGGGGCGGCGTGGGGCCGTCTGCGGTGTTGCGCTCGCTCAGCGATGGACCCAGCATCGCCACCGCTCGCGCGCCAACGCGGAGCCGCCGGTAGAGCCACTGCAGGCGAAAGACCTTCCCCGCGCACCGCATGAGCATCCGGCCCCACGGCGCTCCCAACGCAGCCCACGGGGGTTCCACCACGGGCTCCTATCCGCCGGGTCGTCTCGGCAGTGCTGGCCGTGCCCCTTGCTGTTCTTCGTGTTCTAATCGGCGAAACGGTCCGATACCGTCGAGACGAGCCGCGCGGTAGCGCGGCAACACGACCGGTCGCCGTCTATCGCCTTCGAGAGGGAGGCCCTCGAGGCCGCAGGCATAGGTGGAGGAACGCTAGATGAACGCTGCTCAGCCCGCTGCTCGATCCTCGGTGCTCGAGAGCTTCGGGGCGCGCGGCTCCGTGGCCGAGGAGCTCCTCGAGTACAACCGCAACGTCTTCGACGCGCAGGCTTTCGAGCGCGCGCCACCCCTGCCGCTGGCTGACGAGGCCCATCTCGAGGCCTGGCGCGAGTACGTCGCGGACGCCGGAGGGCGCGGGGTCCTCGATGCTCTCCGAGAGCGTCTGGTCCAGCTGCGGTTCCCGATCGCGGCAGGGGTGAGCCAGAGCACGGAGTACCTGGCCGCAACGCGACGGGGCGAGCTCCCGTCGAACGGCGCGGGCCTCGAGCTGGAGCGGCCGGAGCTGCTACGGCTCTCGATCCACGAGACGCCGGCGGGTTCGATCCCGGTGCTGATCGTGCCCTCGCGCGCCGACTTCGAGCGGCTGGTACAGGCCTTCGTGCATCGCAACGAGCCCAAGCTCGTGCCGCCCTCCATGGGCGCCTGCATCGTCAGCGGGCTCAACAACTGGTCGCGGGTGGCTGCCTACCGTCGGCGATGGGAGAGCGGGGGAGGCGATCCCGCCTCGTGGCAAGCCGAGTTTCAGCGACTGATCCCGCACAAGGACCGCTACCAGGATCGTTTCATCGTCCTCTCGACCGGCTACTACAGCGCCGTGGAGCCCGAGGCACTCGGCCTCTCACCCGAAGAGTGGCTCGAAAGGTCGCTGGTCGTTCGGCGAGATCACGAGTGCACCCACTACTTCACGCTGCGGGTGCTGGGTGCGATGCGCAACAACTTGCTCGACGAGCTGATAGCCGACTATGTGGGTCTGGTCGCAGCGTTCGGCGCCTACTCTCCGCGAGCCGCGATGCTGTTCCTCGGCATCGGGACGGGCGAGCGTGAGAGTGGCCGGATTCACAACTATCGAGGTCAGCCGCCTCTCTCCGACGAAGCCTTCGAAGTGCTGCGGCGCATGGTGTGCGCAGCGGTCGAGAACCTCGCCGCGCTCAACCAGGCCGCCCCGGAGCGGCTGCGCGAACCTGCGCGGGTGGCGGCGACGATCCTGGCTCTGGCACGCCGAAACCTGGAGCAGCTCGCCGCACCAGGAGGCGGTCCGCCCCTCTCGGAGATCCTCGCGTGAAGCCCGGTGAATCGTCGGCAGAGGACCGACTTCGGCTGCCGCCGGACCGCCTGCGGTGGCGGTGCCCGCCGTCTTGGGTCCCGGCTGACAGCACCGCAGAGCTCCCAGCCGCCACCGGGCTCGAGGGCCAGGTGGACGCGCTGGAGGCGCTCCGGTTCGGGCTCGAGAGCCGCGGCAAGGCCAACAATGTGTTCCTGGCCGGCATCTTCGGCGGAGGGCGGTTGCAGCTCCTCCGCGAGCTCGTCGAAGAGCATCGCGGCGAAGGCACACCGCGCAACGAGTATGCCTACGTCTGCAACTTCTCGGCGCCGGAACGACCGCGGCTGCTGCGTCTTCCCGCCGGCAGTGGCGCGCACTTCAAGCGGCACATGCGGAAGTTCGCGAGCTACGTCGAGACGGAGCTCGGACAGGCGCTCGAGTCGGATGCGATCCGGCTCCGGCAGGACGCGATCTCTCGCCGGGAGAAAGAGGAGCTGGCCCAGGTCACCGAGCCCTTCAAGCAGGGACTGCTGGATGCCGGTCTGGAGCTGGTATCCGTTCGACACGAGGGAACGCCGATGGCGACGCCGGCGCTGTTGCCGCTGGTCGACGACCAGCCGGTGGCCCCAGAGGTCTTCGAGCAGATGCACGAGGACGGCGAGGTTCCGGCGGATCGATACCGGGCCTACAGGAAGTCGATTGCCGGCTACCAGGAGCGGCTCGCCGAGATGACCGCCAAGGTCGGCCGTATCGTCCGCGAGAGCGCAGAGCGCCGCAAGGAGGTTCTGGAGTCTCCTGCTCGCGCGCTGCTGCAGCAGGCGATCACGCCCATCCTCCAGGAGTTCGCGCTGCCGGAAGTCGTCAGCTACCTCGGCGAGGTCATCGACGATGTGATCGAGAATCGCATCGAGGGATCAGCGGTACGCCAGTTCGACGCCGACACCGTCTATGGCGTCAACCTGCTCGAGCCGCGGGAAGCGGACGGGCCGCCTCCGGTGATCGTCGAAGGCAACCCGTCGCTGTTCAACCTGCTCGGCGGGATCGACGCCACCCCGCGCAACGGCGACCCTCACGACCACGCCGAGCACTTGACGGTGCGCGCCGGTTCCCTGCTGCGCGCCGATGGCGGTTACCTCCTGCTCGACGCCCGCGATCTGGTTTCGGAGGACGGCTCGTGGAAGCTGCTGGTGCGCGCGCTGTCGAGCGGCGTGCTCGAGCTCAGCCCTCCGGGTGCTTCGCGCACGGGAGCTCGCGAGTTGGTCAAGCCTGATCCCATCCCGATCGAGGTGAGGGTCGTCGTGCTCGGCGACCTCGGTCTGTTCCGCCGCCTGGAGACCACGGATCCCGACTTCCGCGACCTGTTCAAGGTTCTGGTGGTCCTCGAATCCACCCTTCCGCGCGACCCCGAAAGCGTGCACCGCTATGCCGGCGTGGTAGCGCGCCTCGCGCGCCAAGAGGCGCTGCCGCCGTTCGACCGCGGTGCTATCCAGTGCCTGGTCGAGGCGGGCGCCCGGCTCGCAGACCGACCGAACGAGCTGTCGACGCGCTTCGATCTGATCGAGGACATCTCGTGCGAGGCGGCCTACCTGACGCTGCGCCGGCGCGCGCCGGCCGTCGAGCGGGACGACGTCGAGCACGCCATGGTCCGGATCTTGCGCCGCTCGGATCCGCCGGCGCGCCGTTACCGGTACCTGTTGCGTTGCGGTCGCTTCAACGTCCGCACCAGCGGCGCGGAGGTCGGCCAGGTCAACGGCCTGGCGTTGATGCGATCGACACAGCTTCCGTACGGCATTCCCGCGCGGCTCACCGCGACCGTCGGACCGGGTACTGCGGGCATCGTCGACATCGAGAACGAAGCGGCGTTGGGCGGCAGCATCCACACCAAGGGATTCCACATTTTCGGCGGCGTGCTGCGCCGCCTGCTCGATGCGGATCATCCGCTGGTGCTCTCGGCCTCGGTGGCGTTCGAGCAGAGCTACGGGCGGATCGACGGCGATTCGGCGTCGGCCGCGGAAGCTTGCTGCCTGCTGAGCGCGCTGGCCGAGGTGCCCGTGCGGCAGGGGCTGGCGATGACCGGGTCGATCGACCAGCTGGGCAACATCCAGGCCGTCGGCGGCTGTAACGAGAAGGTCGAGGGCTTCTACGATGCCTGCGTGGAGACAGGCCTTACCGGCGACCAAGGCGTGATCGTGCCGCGCTCCAACCTGGGCGACCTGATGCTGCGACCCGACCTCGTCGCCGCCTGCGAACGCGGGGAGTTCCACCTCTATGCGGTCAGCCGGCTCGAGGAGTCCCTGGAGCTCTTCACCGGCGTCGTGGCGGGCGAGCGCCGGGTAGACGGTTCGTTCCCCGAGGACTCTGTCCTGGGTCGAGCGGCCGCGCGGGCGAAGGAGCTGTGGCGGCAGTCGACGCGCCGCCAGCCGCGACCCGCCGGGGTCGCGACGGAGTAGGCAGGCCTCGGGCGGTGCCGCGGCGGGCTCAGGGGCGCAGGGAGCGCCCGACCGTGTCGGAGCGCTACCTGCTGCGAAGACGCACCCCGCCGGCGCAGAGACCTACCAGGAAAGGGTCAGGCTGCCCATGGCGCGCCGCTCCAGCAGGTCGCCGCCGAACACCTGGAAGTGCTCCTCGTCGGTGAGGTTCGCAACGCTGAGGCCCAGCGCCACGTTGGAGCTCAGCTGCACATGAGCGAACAGGTCGGCTGTGCTGTAGGAGTCGACATTGCCGTGGAACGGGGGCGAGACCCAACGGAAGTCGTCGACCCACCGGCCGAGGAGCCTGGCGCTCCAGCGGTCGGCGGAGTAGCCGAGGCCGACCGTCGCACGGTTTTCCGGGGCGTTCGGCAGCACGAAGTCTGCAAGCCCGGGCGGCGCGTCGAGGTCGGCATCGAGCCACGAGTAGTTGAGCTCCAGACGGAAGCCGCCAGCGAAGCGGAGGTCGAAGCCGACGTCGACACCCAGGCTCTGTGTCGAGCCCAGGTTGGCGTACGAGGCCAACGCGACCAGTGGCGTACCGTCGACGGGGTTGGCGCTGAGGAAGGGGAACAACCCTCCGAGCAACGCGACGAGCTGGTCCCGGATCTCCTCGCGGCTGGGTAGCTCCGAAAGCTCGAGCTCGTCCAGCTCCGCCCGCGACAACACTTCCCTTGGCACGACGTAGGCGCCGTAGGACGGATTCAGGCGACCCAGGCTCGTGCCGACCTGCGGCAGCGGCCCGACGATCAGGTCGTCGTGGTCGGTGTGGTGCAGGTTGATCGTAAGGAAGCCCAGGTCGCCGAGTTGGCCGCGATACCCGAGCTCGAACGACTGCGTCTCTTCGACGTCGAGGTTCTCGTTGCCGACGATCAACAGTCGGGTGTCGGCCACCGGGTCGTTGGGTGCGTCGGCCTCGGTGACGACAAGATCGAGGTCGAACCCGCAGGTGACCGACTGGAGTCGGCACTGCGGCTCGAGCACCGCCAGGTTCACGGCGGGCGCCAAGTCGAACTGCAGGTAGAGCTCTTCGTAGGTGGGCGCGCGGAAGCCCTGCCCGACGCCGAGACGGATGCTGCTGCGAGGATTGATCTCGAAGATCAAGCTGGCGCGCGGCGACCACTGAGGCTCGAAGTACGAGCCATCGTCCCAGCGCGCGCCGAACACCAGACGCACCCGCTCCGAAGCCTGCCAGTCGACTTGAGCGAATGCGGCGTCGGCGTCTTCCTCGATCGGGCCGAGGCCGCCCCAGAACAGGCTGCCGTCGCGCTGCGCCGGATTGAACATCGAGCGCGGTCGGAAGTTTGGTTCATCGAAGATCGGGTCGCCGACGAATGCCGCCGTGCCGACTTCCTCGTCCTCGTGCGTCAGCCCGATCATGAAGTCGACACCGGGCGAGAGAGTCCAGTTGGTGCGGACGTCGATGTTCCAGGAGCGCTCCTCCAGTACCAACTCGTCACCCGTCGCGAGCGCGAGCTGTCGCGAGGCATCCCGGTCGCGGTAGCCGTACGAGAGGTCCCAATGGCGGCTGGTGATTCCAGCTCGGCCCCAGCTCCACCCCGAATCGAGCACTTGCAGACGGCCGAGGTCGCTGAGCAGCAGCGAGCCGCCGATGTCCGCCGCGCCGCCGTCGAGGTAGAGCACGAATCCCATGTCGAAGGCGTGCTCGAAGCCGATCGAGGCCGTGGTGGTGTCCTCCGAGTCCTCGCGCAGGGGCACCGCTTCGAGCGGCAGACAGTCGGTTTGCCCGTCGAACGAGCACCCGGGAGCGTACTCGCCGCCTTGGTTGCGCGAGACCGAGAACAGGTCTCCGTCGCGGTAGGAACCCTGGAGCTCGAGGTGCGATCGGGTGCCCACCCGCGGCGCCCAGATCAGATCGCCCTGCACCGTCGAAGCCTCACCGCCACCGACGCGCACCCGGCCGCCGCCCGCGCTTTCCCTTCTGGTGACCACCGAGAGCAGGCCGTTCGCGGCGTCTCCGCCGTAGAGTGCGCTGGCGGGCCCCTGCAGCAGCTCGAGCTGGGCCACCGAGTCGATCGGCATCGTCAAGGCTGCCCACTCCTGACCCCCGAAGAACAGCATCGACGTATCGCGCCCGTCCACCCGGACGCCGAGTCGCGGGTTGAGCAGGTCGTTCTGACCTCGCGCGTTGACGGTGAAGTCCGTGAGCCCGCTCTCGGTCACCTCGGCACCCAGGGCACCCTCGAGCGCGGGTGGGATCCGCCCCTCGGTCGCACGGGTGTCGAGGCTTTCCGGGGTCACCACCGTCGCGGCGGCCGCGGCTTCGAGCAGGCGCTCGACGCGCAGCCCGGCCGACTGGACCACGGTGGCCGTGGCGAAAGGCAGGCTCCAGCTCAGCTCGCGGTCGAGCCGGGTCGTTTCGTGGGCGGCTACCTCGACCGCCGCCGCACGCTCGGAGTAGTCCGCTGCAGCGAAGGTCACCGTGTAGACGCCGCTCGGCACTCGCACCCGATAGGCGCCGGTGGCGCCGGTCAGGGCGGTCGACTCGGCGCCTTCGACTGTCACCGCAACGCCGGCCAACGCATGGCCCTCGGCATCGGTGACGGTACCAGTGATCTGGCCGCTCTGGGCCAGGGCAGGCGTGGACAGCAACGCGCCGAAGGCCAGCGCAAAGGCGCAAACCGAACTCGCTCTCATCTCTGTAGCGCTCCTCCGGGCGTGCAGATCGGCCTCAGCGTCCCGGGCGTGGTCGTGGAACCGCAGCTAAGGGCTTCGCTCTCTTGAAACGAGGGAAGCTTCTAACAGCGGACCCGGTACCCGTCAAGCCGTTGCTTCGATCCAAGCGCATTTCGAGGTGGCGGCGCCGTCGTCGAACGACTGCGGAGACGAGGTGCGGCGTCCCGCCGGGAGGGCGACTGCGGGCGAGGCTGTGGTCGGGCACTCGGGTCACCGGAAGACCCGTTTGCATGTTCTTTGCGAGTCGATGCGCCCGTCAGCCGGCGACTGAGCTAGAATCGGCCCTCGGCATCGACAAACACGAGGAGGGCCCGACGGATGTCTTCTCGTGCTGGCACAGCGGCAGGGAGCGGAGTGCACCGGAGCATCGGAGACTCCGCAAGTGTCCTGCGTTGCGAGGCGGTTGCGTTTCCAACTCCAGGAGCGACAGCCACCTTGCGCTCGCTCGCCTCAGAGAAAGCGCACCGGAGTGTTGGGTCGATGGCCGAACGTTGCCCGCAGACCGCTGGCCCGCGGATCACGAAACCGTCGGAGTGCTCGCTCGGGGGCAGGCTCCGCTAGGTGAAGACAGGGGGCTCACTTGGAGTTTGGCATCGCAGAGGAAAGCGCACACGGGGTCGACGAGTTGACGATGTCGCCCGAGCTCGGTCTTGCCGACGACGACTCTCGGGCCGGAGCGCCGTTCGAGGCTGTAGTGGGGTTGAGCGAGCCAGCGCAGCGGATTCGCGAGCTATCGATCGCCACCTGGGGGGCTGACCGCACGGTAGAGATCGTTGGCCGCTCGGTGGCAATGGAGCAGCTCCTGCGTCGGATCTCCAAGATCGCCAAGTACGACGAGCCGGTCTTGGTGTTCGGCGAGAGTGGCGTCGGCAAGGAGGCACTGGCTCAGGCGATCTACCTGTTGGGGCCGCGCGCGCGCAAGCCGCTGGTGGTGGTCAACTGCCCCCAGTACCAGGAGGGCAACCTGACCGTCAGCGAGCTCTTCGGGCATCGCAAGGGCAGCTTCACCGGCGCCATGGACCATCGGCGGGGCTGCTTCGAGACCGCCGACGGCGGGGTGATCTTCCTCGACGAGATCGGCGACCTCCACATGAGCGCGCAGGTGATGCTGCTGCGCGCGCTCGCTTCGGGCGAGTTCCAGCCTCTCGGCGCCGACTTCACGAGCCGCGTGAACGTCAGGGTGGTGGCGGCGACGAACCGCTCCCTCAACGAGCTGGCAGCCGACCGGCAGTTCCGCCGAGACCTGATCTTCCGGCTGCGCTACTTCCAGCTCGACGTGCCACCTCTGCGCGACCGGGGCGACGACTGGCGCTATCTCCTGGAGCACTACCTCCAGAAGCTGTACCTGCGGTACGGCGTGTCGAAGTGTTTCTCCAAGGACTCCTTGCGATTGCTCGAGGACTATCCCTGGCCGGGCAACGTGCGTGAGCTGATCACCGTCACCACCACCGGCTACGCCCTTTCCGACGGCAACGTCATCGAGCCCAAGGACTTCGTCGGCCAGCTCGAGGACGAGGAGTCGACCGCGCGCAAAGGGGGAGCACGCCAGGACCGTCTGGGCATGCTCGAGCGCGGTCTGCGGCAGGGCGACTCGAGCTTCTGGGAGACAGTGCAGGAACCGTTCCTGGAACGCGACCTCAACCGGCGAGAAGTGCGCAACTTGATCGCCCGCGGGCTGCGCGAGACAGCGGGCAGCTATCGCCAACTCCTCGACCTGTGGCACGTCGACGGGTGCCACTACCAGAAGTTCATGGATTTTCTTCGCCACCATCGGCTGAAGCCGAAGTCGTACCAGGAGCTGGACGCCTGAGCCGGTGACCGGAATCCGGACAGATCGTCGTGATGTGCTCGGGACGAGATTTGGCTCGCACCCGATTTGCTCCCGGTGACGGGACCCTCAAGGAGACACGCTCATGGAAATGACCCGAGGCGAAATTCAGGACCTTCTCGTCAAGTTCGCGACCGAGCAGCCCGCGTACAAAGAGACCCTCAAGAAGAACCCGAAGGACGTGATCTACAAGCAGTTCGGGATCCAGATCCCGGGCAACACCAAGGTTCAGGTCCTGCAGGAGACCGCTGACCAGGTGTACGTGGTCCTTCCGCACGTGGTGGAGTCGGGCGCCGAGCTGTCCGACGCGGACCTCGAGGCGGTCGCCGGCGGTCACACGATCGTCAAGGAAGCCGAGTGCGGTGGCGACGGTACGTTCCAGACCGTCAAC
>DATLFI010000065.1:0-2272 GCA_035524895.1 Thermoanaerobaculia bacterium
GACCGCGATCCTCGGAATCTCCGCCTACTTCCACGACTCCGCCGCGGCCCTCGTCGTCGACGGCGAGATCGTGGCTGCGGCGCAGGAAGAGCGCTTCTCGCGCAAGAAGCACGACGAGCGTTTCCCGAAGCACGCAATCGAGTACTGCCTGCGCGAGGCTGGGCTGCGACCCGGAGACCTCGACTACGTCGGTTTCTATGACAAGCCGCTGCTCAAGTTCGACCGGCTGCTCGAGACATACCTGTCGTTCGCGCCGCGCGGCTTCCGCTCGTTTCGCCTCGGCATCCCGCAGTGGCTCCAGCGCAAGCTCTACCTGCCGCGCGAGATGCGCGAGGCGCTCGGCGGCGCTTACAAGCGCCGCTTCGTGTTCACCGAGCACCACGAGTCACACGCGGCGTCGGCGTTCTTCCCGTCGCCGTTCGACGAGGCTGCGATCCTCACCGTGGACGGAGTAGGGGAGTGGGCGACGGCCAGCTTCGGTGTGGGTCGCGGCAACCGCATCGAGCTGACCCACACGTTGGACTTCCCATCGTCGCTCGGTCTCCTGTACTCGGCGTTCACTTACTACTGCGGCTTCAAGGTCAACTCGGGCGAGTACAAGCTGATGGGGCTCGCGCCCTATGGCCAGCCCGAGTACGCGGATCTCATTCGCGAGAAGCTGCTCGACGCGCGTCCCGACGGATCGTTCGCGCTCGACCAGAGCTACTTCGACTACTGCCACGGCCTGCGCATGACGTCGGAGAAGTTCCACCGGCTGTTCGGCGGTCCGCCGCGACAAGCGGAGTCGCCGTTCGAGCAGCGGCACATGAACCTCGCGGCGTCGATCCAGGTGGTGACCGAAGAGATCCTGATGCGCATGGCCCGGCACGTCGCAGAGGTCACCGGGATGCGCAAGCTGTGCCTTGCCGGCGGCGTGGCGCTCAACTGCGTCGCCAACGGCGTGATCCTGCGCGAAGGTCCCTTCGAAGAGCTGTGGATCCAACCCGCGGCCGGGGACGCCGGCGGCGCTCTCGGCGTGGCGCTCTTCGTCTGGCACCAGCTCCTGGGCCACGAGCGTAAGGCGGTGCCCGGCGGTGCGCAGAGCGGGTCGCTCTTCGGGCCAGCCTACGACCAGCAGGACGTCGAGGCCTTCCTCGTGGAACAGGGCGCCGTGTACGAGGTGGCGACGAGCCAGGACGCGGTCGCCGCTCGCACCGCCGAGTTGCTGGCATCAGGCAAGGTCGTCGGTTTCATGCAGGGCCGCATGGAGTTCGGTCCGCGCGCGCTCGGCGCACGCAGCATCCTCGGCGACGCGCGCTCCCCTGAGATGCAGTCGACGATGAACCTCAAGATCAAGTTTCGCGAGTCGTTCCGGCCGTTCGCGCCGGCGGTGCTGCGCGAGCGGGTCGACGAGTACTTCGAGATGCGGCACGAGGAGGACAGCCCGTACATGTTGCTGGTAGCCGACGTGCAACGCTCGCGGCGGCTCTCGACCGACGAGGGGGCAGCCGGCTTCGACAAGCTGCACCAGCTCCGCTCGGACATCCCGGCGGTCACCCACGTCGACCACTCGGCGCGCGTGCAGACCGTCGACGCCCAGCGCAACCCGCGCTTCCATGCTGTGCTGCGCGAGTTCGAGCAGCGCACCGGCTGCGGCGTGGTGGTCAACACCAGCTTCAACGTGCGCGGCGAGCCGATCGTGTGCTCGCCCGCCGACGCCTACCGTTGTTTCATGGCGACGGCGATGGACGCACTGGTGGTCGAGCGCTGCATCCTCCTCAAGGAGGCACAGCCACCCGAGCGGCAGATCGACCTGCAGGCGTACCTCTCGGAGTTGCCGCCGGACTAGCCCGCGGGCGAGTCCCTGCGAGACCCCACCGATGCTGATCGAGCTCGACCGCAACCCGCCCGCGCGCGTGCTCCGCCTGTTCGGCGGCGTCTGGCTGCCGCTCTTCCTCGCCATCGCCGGTGGGCTGGTGTGGCGCGGCGGCGGCAATCCGGCCACGTCGTGGGTGCTGTGGGGCGTCGCGGCGCTCTCGATCGTCGTGGCGCTGGCCCGCCCGGCCTGGCTGCGCTGGCTCTACGTCGGGCTGATGGTCGTGACCTGGCCGATCGGCTGGGTGCTGTCGCTCGTCGTGCTCGCGCTCATCTACTACGGCGTGATCACGACGGCCGGCCTGGCGTTGCGCGTCTTCGGCAAGGACCCGCTGCGCAAGCGCGGGTCGCCCGCGGTCGCGAGCTACTGGCGGTCGCGGCGCGCTCCCGCCGATGTGGAAAGATACTTCCGCCAGTA
>DATLFI010000066.1:0-4619 GCA_035524895.1 Thermoanaerobaculia bacterium
GGGTGCGATGCCGGCGTCCGCGACCCCCGGCCATCCGAGCACGGCCGCCGGCATGCCGAGCCGTTCACAGATCGTCCAGGCCGGAAGGCTCCGGCTGCTGAACGATCTCGACAACGCCCCGCCGGGAAGCCCCCAATGCTCGAATCCGAGGCCCAGAGGCGTCAGGTGGAACTCGGCGTCGGGCGAGACGAAGGGGGCGCGGTATCGGTGCGCGGCGACCACACCGTGCTGGTACGGGTACTTCCCGGTGGCCAGCGAGTTCCAGAGCGGCAGCTCTCGTGTCGGCTCGATGGTCGTCAGGCGGCCGTACGCACCATCGCGCAACAGGGATCCGAAGAATGGCAGTAGGCCCTGCTCGGCGAGGGGAAGCACGACGTCGAGAGAACCGCTGGCAAGGCCCACCACCAAGAGGTTCGGCCTCACGATAGGGGCGGCCGAGGACGGCCGCGGCGTGATCTCGACCGGCGGGCGAAACGCCTCCCTGCGTTCGAGCACGACATACACCGCAAGGGCGGACACGACCATCAGCAGGCCGGTGCTGCGGCGCGAGTAGGGCCGACGCTGCAGCGAGTGCAGCAGGGCGGTGTAGAAGGTCGCTACCGCGGCCATCGTCAGCCAGAACGCAGCCTTGATCAGGCGACGGTTGATTCCAGCCGGCAGGTAGTACGAGAAGGTCGAGGCATGCACCCAGAACACCAGGCCACTGGCGAGGAACACCGCGAACAGTGCCCAGGGCAGCGCGCGGCGCGCGCGTTGAGGCCTGCCCCACGTGAACGGCAAGAGCACGATGGCGCAGAGACTGGCCAGCAGCGTGGCGTAGAACCATGTGGCAGACGCCACGGGCACGGGCTCGAACGGCCAATGCGGGTTGAGAAAGAAGAGCAGCCCCGCCAGCTGCACGCCCGCGATCCCTCCCGGTAGGAGCGCGCTCCCGACCGAGGTCAGGCGCGCGAGGGAGAGCAACCTCCCAGCGCCGCGGACGCCCTCCTCGCGCTGCTGCCTGCTCACGCCTCTGCTACTGTCGCGAGGAGATGGCCACACGGGACGTCGCCTGTCGAGTGCTCGGCGTCGAGTGCCATCCGCTCCCCTACTACACGATCTCGCTGGAGACGCCGCCCGACTTCCCGGAGGTCGCGCCCGGGCAGTTCGTGATGGCGCTCGCCGACCCCGGGCGCGATCCTTACCTGCGACGCGCGTTCTCGGTCTTCGATGTTAGTCGAGCCGAGGGACTCCCTCGATTGGAGCTCCTAGGGAAGGTGATCGGCCGGGGCACCAGTCGCCTCGCGGCGCGGCGAGTTGGCGACAACGTGCACGTCCTGGGACCCCTCGGACGGGGCTTCCGGCTCGAGGGAGCGGGCCGCGCCGCTCTCGTCGCCGGAGGAGTCGGCTCGGCCGCCCTCCTGCTGCTCGCGCGCGCTCTACACGCGGCCGGGAGTGCGTTCGACGTGCTCTACGGCGGCCGGCGCGCGGACGACCTGGCTTGTGCGGACCGGTTTGCCGACCTGGCTAGCGGGGCCGGCGGAGAGCTCGTCGCGGTCACCGAGGATGGCAGCCGCGGACGTCGCGGTCTCGTCACCGAGGCGCTCGAGGACGGCCTGGCCGCGAGCCGCTGGCACAGCGTCTTCACTTGCGGACCGACGCCGATGATGGCGCGCGTCGCCGCGTTGGCTACGCGCCACGGCGTTCCCGGCCAGGCGGCGCTCGAGACACCGATGGGCTGCGGCTACGGGGCCTGCCTGGGCTGCGCCGTGCCGCATCGCGACGGCCGGTTCGCGCTCTGCTGCCAGGACGGGCCGGTGTTCGACTTCGACGAGGTCTCGTGGTGAGCGAGCCCGCCACGATGGCCTCGCCGCCGCTGACATCGCCGCAAGCGGTGGACCTCGCCGTGCGTGTTGGCACGCTCGAGCTCGGCAATCCGATCCTCTCCGCCAGCGGCACCTTCGGCTACGGCCTCGAGTTCGCCCACCTCGCGCCGCTCGAGCAGTTCGGCGGCATCGTCACCAAAGGACTGTCGCTCGAACCCTTGCTCGGCAACCCGCCGCATCGCATCTGCGAGACCGCGAGCGGCATGCTCAACTCGATCGGCCTGCAGAACATCGGCATCCGGCGATTCCTCGACCAGGTCCTGCCCGACCTCGCCGACTACCCGGCGAAGGTCGTGGTCAACCTCTTCGGCACCACGCCCGACGAGTACGTGCGGTTGGCGGAGCTGGTCGAGCCGCAGCCAGGGATCGCCGCGATCGAGCTCAATGTGTCCTGCCCCAACGTCAAGCGCGGCGGCATCCAGTTCGGACACGACCCCGAGCTGCTCGGCGACCTGGTGCGGCGGATCCGCGCGGTTACCGGCAAGCCGCTGATCGTCAAGCTGTCGCCCAATGTCACGACGCCGGCAGCGATCGCGCTGGCCGCGCGCCAGGCGGGGGCCGACGCGCTGTCGGCGATCAACACGCTGGTGGGGATGGCGATCGACACCCGCACCCGCCGGCCGCGCCTGCACACCGTCAAGGGCGGCCTCTCGGGACCGGCTATCAAGCCGATCGCCCTGCGCATCGTCTTCGACGTGGCGCGCGCGTCGGGGCTGCCGGTGATCGGCATCGGCGGCATCGAAACCGTCGACGACGTCCTCGAGTTCCTGCTCGCGGGCGCGAGCGCAGTGCAAGTCGGCACAGCCCTGTTCCGCGACCCGCGAACAGCGGCGAGGCTGGTCGGCGACCTGCGGCAGCGCCTGTTCGAGGACGGCATCGCCTCGGCCCGCGAGCTGATCGGCGGCGTGCTGTTGGAGCCCGGAGCGTGAAGGAGCGTCTCGCGGTAGCGCTCGACACCGCCGACCGCGACGAGCTCACGCGGTGGTGCCGGTTCTTCGGGCCGCGGGTGGGCGTGCTGAAAATCGGCCTGGAGGCCTTCGCCCGTTTCGGCCCGGTCGCGGTGGAGACCGCCCGTAGCGAGGCGTCCCGGGTCTTTCTCGACCTGAAGCTTCATGACATCCCCAACACGGTGGCCGGCGCCGTGCGCGCGGCGCGCGACCTGGGCGTCGATCTGCTCACGGTGCATGCGAGCGGCGGCCTGTCGATGCTCGAGGCGGCGGCGGAGGCAGCCCGCGGCGACGTGAAGCTGCTGGGCGTGACCCTGCTCACCCACCTCGACGAGTCGGAGCTCGAGCGGCTCGACCTGCCAGGAGCCCCGGCCGAGCGCGTCGAACGCTGGGCGGAGCTGGCAGCTCGCGGAGGTTGCGCCGGCGTCGTCTCGTCACCGCAGGAAGCGGCGGGATTGCGAGCGCGTCACGCGCCCCCCTTCCTGCTCGTGACCCCAGGGGTGCGCCCGGCCGGCACCGCTGGCCGCGACGATCAGCGCCGCGTCGCGACCGCTTCGCAGGCGCTCTCGGACGGTGCCGACCTCCTGGTGGTGGGGCGGCCATTGACCCGAGCCAGCGACCCGGCAGCCGCTCTCGATACGCTCCTGCGCGAGATGGCAGGCACCGCCGGTTGAGTGGCTCGTCGCTTCACGGGCGGTCGCCGGGCTGCTAGCCGTAGGACCGCCTACCAGTAGAACACCGGGCGGTCGACGATGTGCTCCTTGCGCCAGTCCCACGTGTAGAACGGGAAATCGAGCGACACCGTGTAGCGCGCCTCGATCTTTATCTGTGCGTTCGAGAGCTGGACCGAGAGATTCTTCTCGTCGAGCGGCAGGTCGAGCTCGCGCGCGCGGGCCAGGATCGCCCGCTTGAGCTGATCCTCGTTGTTGAAGCGTGCCCGCTGGGCGGACTCGAGCATGAAGTCCTGCAGGTCGGCCATCCGCACACGGACCGGGATCGCCTCGTAGGCGACGAGGCCTCCGACCACCAGCACGACCAGCCAGAACAGGAGCGCGAGCCGGCCTTCGCCGGCGCTGTGGGAGCGGGATGGTTGTGGACGCAGCATCGCGTCAGCCCTCCTCGGTCAGACTCGTTATCGTAGCAGTGTCGGGTCGGTGCGGTCTCCTCCGCGGCCCGACCTCAGCGGGCCCAGGTGGGGATCCGCTCTTCGCGCGGCCGAAAGAAGGCCACCGCGCGCGCCATGGCGACCCCCAGGCGGCTGCGCGCGAAGGCGCTGCGCGCCGCCAGCGCGGGCTGGTGAGGCGCACTCGACCAGTACACCAGGACCGGGCGCCCGATCACGTCATGCTCCGGCACGGCGCCGAAGTCACGGGAATCCCGCGACTCGTCGCGGTTGTCGCCGAGGCAGAACAGGTGGCCGAAGGGCACGCGGAGCGGGCCGTAGTTGTCGCGCGTGCGGAGCTCGATCGGTGCGAAGCGCGACCGCGGGTACACGCGCGGGTCGCGGTGCTCCACCCAGGGCTCCTCGACCGGACGCTCGTTGACGAACAGCTGCTTGTCGCGGATCTCGACCAGATCGCCCCCGCGGCCGACGCAGCGTTTGACCAGCACTTGACGAGGCTCGCCGGCGAGCCGAAACACAACCAGATCGTTGGGGTTCACGTTCCGATTCGGCAGCCACCCGGAGCCTTCCGTGAACAGGAACTTGTTGACCAGAACGTGGTCGCCGGCGACCAGGTTCGGTGCCATCGAGTCGGACGGCACGCGGAAGGCCTGCAGCAAGACGGTCCGCGCGTAGAGCGCCACG
>DATLFI010000067.1:0-2828 GCA_035524895.1 Thermoanaerobaculia bacterium
ACTGGTCGAGCGCCTGCGCGGTGTCGAGGTTGTAGAAGCCGGCGAGGTAGACGAGCGCGAACGCGAGGAAGAAGCCGAGCGCCACGGCCGCCGTGCGAGTCAGCCGCACGTCGCCGCGCTCGAGCCGATCCCAGAGGAAGAAGACGAGGAAGACGGACGTGAGGACGTCCGAGATCGTGAGCGACCCTGCGAGCTCCCACTGGAGCTTGTGGAAGGTCACCATGAACGCGGTCGTCAGGAAGAGCCCGTCCAGCACCGGCTGGACGAGCACCCGCTCTCCGCGGGCCTCGCGCAGGGTGAGCGCCTGCGAGGTCACTGGCGCATCGTAGGGCGGGCGATGCTCACCTCTCGTGCTCCACTCGCGCTTCGAGTCCGGCTTCGCGCACATGCTCGGCGAGCGCCTCTCCTTGCGCAAACGTCTCCACCGCGTCGTACGAGACCTTCCACCGCCCGCAGGCATCGAACTCCACCTCGGCACCGACGAAACCGATCCGCGTGACTTCAGCGAGAAGCTCATCGGCCGCAACCGGATCGTCGAGCCGGCCGTAGACGACCTCCAGGTCCTCCGCATCACCCGTCGCGACGTGCACGCAGTCATCGCGCGTCGGGAACGGCGGCGTGCCCAGCGCGAGCACGCCGAAGGGATACCCGAACGTAGGCACGAGTGCGATCCCGGCGGCCAGGAGGCGTAGACGCTGCTGCGTCATCGTCTCGCTCTCGAGGTGCTGCAACGCTCCCACACTCCCGCGAGCAGAAGCGCCGATCCGACGCCACCGAGGAGCACGGCTGAAGCCGTGTAGCGCACGATCGGATTCAGCGCCTCGTCAGCCGTAATAGGAAGCTCGAAGGCAACGGTGAACCAGGCGCCCCCGAGCAGGATCAGAGCGAGGATGGCTCCGAGAAGTACCGCTTGCCGGCGGTTCCCCCAGACCGCCGCGAGCACGACTGAGGCAAAGGCGAGGACAGGCACGATCGACCAGAGTGAGATGTCGAAGAACACGTCGAGCGACAACCGGAGCGCCTCTCGGGCATCCCCGAGGTCGAGGGCCGCACTCGACGGTGCTTCTCCGCCGATCCCCCGATTGGCATACCAGATCCGCCAGGGAACGCCGGCGGCGACGACAGCGCCTGCTGCCAGCATCAGTTTCGGCCATGCGTCTCGCCGTCGATCGAACGTGAAAAGCGTCAGGGCGAACAGCAGGATCGCGGCGAGCAGAGCGCCCTCGCGCTTCGTGAGCACGGCTCCACCGAGGAGGGTCGTTGCGGCCACGAGGCGCCAGGGCGCGCGATCGACCACCCACAGCGCGCCGAGGAGGGCTGCGGTGCAGAAGAGGAAGTCCAGCAGGAAGTCGGCCTGCGGCGTGGTCAGGTGTCCGGAGGCTCGCGGCGCGACGAACGTCAGCAGGAGCATCGGCCAGAGGATCCAGGAAGGGACGTGACGCCAGAGGATCCCCGCAGCCGCCGCGAGGAACCCGAATGTGAGGAACCAGAACTGGAGATGGAGCGTCACGACGTCCGCGCCGCCCATCGCATGGAACGCCGCAGCATCGAGAGCCGGAAGCAGAGGCGGGTAGGTAGGCCCCGGCAGACGGGTGAATACCTGCTCGTCGAGACCCCCGAAGAAGTAGATGGCCTCGGCCTTGGGGATCCAGAACGCCCACGCGTCGAACGCGTAAAGACCCTGGAGACGAGCACCACGAAAGAGCGCCTCGGCGAGGAGGCCGGCGAGAGCGACTCCGGCAACGGCGAAGAGCGAGAGCCTCGTTAGCACTGCAGGCACGCCGAGGACAGGCCGGGTGCGACCCAATCGGATCGCCACGCCCAGCGCGACCGCGCAGACGAGCGCTGCGCTGAGCAGGATCGCGGCTCCGCCGAACGGCACACCCGAGACCAGCAGGAACGTCCACACGACTCCGAGCAAGGTCACGCCGAGCAGGTATGCAAGCCCTGCGAGACGCAGGTAGCAGCGCCACGTCCTCCAGCCGCGAAGCGACCAGACGACGCTCGACCCGACGGCGAGGAACAGCGCATTCAGGCACGCGAGCCCCCCAATCGCCCGAAGGGTCACTCGCCTCTCACGAGGATCGCGTCTCCCTCCTCGTTCTCCCAGACGACGCCGCCCCCGTACCTTCCGCGATCACAGTTGAGACAGATCACCCAGGGAGCGCCGAGCGCCAGACGCCGGGGCAGGAGAAAGGACTCGAAGAACCCCGCCGCGTAAGTCTCGGTGAGCTCGCTCCAGCTCTCGTGCGGATCGCCGATCGCGACGTGGTACGACGCGTCGCGGGGAATCCGTGCACGCGCCTGGTATAGGAGTTCCTGGTCGGGGACGACCGCGTTTCCGCCTGCGATCTCCCGATCGGTGAACGATCGGGATGCGTTGACTCCCGCTGTGCGGCCCAGATCGGCAATCGTGGCGGGATACCGGGCAACGAGCGCCGCGGTCGCAGCCACCACGCAGACGAGGGCGCCAAGTCTCCCTGCCACACCGGGCTCGGTCAGCCAGCGACGGACTCTGTCGTTCATGCGCCCTGGGGAATGGTGCCCGGTGCTAGCGGACGATCTCTCGCAGGAGATCGGCCGTCTCCTCGACGCGGGAGCGACGGGAGAGGCGCTCCTGCAGGCCGCGCGCGAGCTCGACGGAGAGGAGGCCGCCGTCCTGGTACTGCGCGTGCAGCCCGACGAGAGCGTCACGGATGCCCTGGACGTCGTCGGGCGCGACGACGACTCCGGCGCCGGCCTCGCGAATCAGGTCGGCGGCGGCGCCGTCGGGGGGGACGACCGCGAGGATCGGCCGCCCCGCCGCCAGGTACTCGAACACCTTTCCC
>DATLFI010000068.1:0-6928 GCA_035524895.1 Thermoanaerobaculia bacterium
CGCCCTCGGCCATCCGCCGCCGAATCTCGCGCGGCACGGCTGCTTCGTCGCCGCGTTCGACGGCGCGCCGCAGGTCGCCCCGGCGGATCTCGAAGCAGTAGCAGAACAGCGCGTCGTCGCCGCGCGACTTGAAGCCGGGCCGCACGAAGAGCTCGCCGGTGGCGATCGCGTCGCCTTCGGCTCCCAGGTAAACGACGTCGCAGTCGGGCTCCGCGCAGAGCAGGTAGGCGGTGTCGGTCGGCGCACGGCGGCTCAAGGCGGCGACCGTGTCGAGCGGCACGGCGCGCCGGCCATTCCGCTCGTGTGCGCGGCAGGTCATCGAGCTCACGGCTCGCGCCGGGGTGAGTCTCTTCGCGGAGCGAGCAGCTCGGAGAGCTCCTCGCGCGTCTCGATGATGGTGCGGCCCCAGCCCACTCGTCGGGTCGGCGGCCCGTCGGTCGGCCACTGGGCGTCCGGGTCGTAGAGGATCCAGGCGTCCCACTCGACCAAACCTCGGCGCAGGCGCGTCACCTGCTCACCGAAGAAGCGCCCGACCACCCGCTCCTCGTCCCAGAAGTGTGTGACGCGCGAGTCGGACAGCAGGTCGCTCGGCCACCGCTCGCGGTGATCGCCGGGAACCATGGCGAACCACACCGCGTACACGCGGACGTTCGCGTCGGGGAGGGCTTCGAGGAGCTGCTTCTGCGCCCACCTGGCGCCGGCGACGCAGACGGGTCACGTAGGGGACAGCAACAGCACCAGGCGCGTGCTGCCGCCGTCGGCCTCGAAGCGGGTGCGCAGCTCTTCCACCGTCCCGAGGTCGCCGAGTCCCGGCGAGGTGCTCTGGCCTACGGCGAGCGACGCCAGAGACATCGCCGCAGCGAGGGAGAAAACAGCGGTACGGCAAGTCGACTGGGTCGGTCGCATGGTAGCTCCTGCGGTCGAAGGTGGTGTGCGTCAGGTGGTGCGGGTCTCGGCGACCTGTCGTTCAGGCCCGTTCGGTGAACGCAGTCTGGCCGGTTACAGGCTCCAATAGATCAGCCAGCTCGACCAGCGCGGCAGTGTGAGCAGCACCGCGACCAATAGCGTCGCTGCTCCGAGCCACAGCCACGTCAGTCGGCTCGTGGGGCAGGCGTGCGTCGCGCACTCCCGGCGCCGAGAGCGCCAGGTCGTGAACGCCGCGACGCCGAGCAGCAGCAAGCTTGCGCCCGAGAGCACCGGCCGCCAGGGACCGGCGATCGCCGCCACCGCCGCGACGCCGCCTCCCGCCGCGCCGAGAGCGAAGGGGAGGCAGCACAGCCAGGTCAAGGCCGAGCCGAACGCCGCCGCGACGGCGCCGCCCGCGGCCACTCCGGTGCCAGGGATCAGTGTTCCAGCCACCCGCGCCGACATGGTGGGATCCTACTATCCCCCCAGGGGGGATGCACGATAGCAGCAGACCGGAGGGTCTCAGCTCTGCTTGAGGAGCGTTGTCAACACCCGGGCCAGCCGGTCGAGCCGCTCGTCCTCGTTGCCGTCCATGCACGACGTGGCGCAGGCGCGCAGCTCGTGCTCCACCAGGCGCGAAGCCAACCGGCTCAGCGCAGCCTTGCACGCCGCGAGCTGCAGCAAGATTTCGTCGGCGCAGCGGCGCTCGAGCACCATGCGCCGCACCGCGCGCACGTGGCCTTCGAGGCGCGACAGGCCGTCGGCGAGCCGCTTCTGCGAGGGCTCGTCGAGGTAGGTCGCCGCAGGCCGGGTGCCGGCCTTCGTGGTGCGCGCTCTGCGTGCTGCCATGAAGCGCCACTCTACCTGTGGTCCAGCGAGCGGCCGCCAGCGCCGCCGGTGAGCGATCGGCGCCGTCATCGCCGCGAGCTCGATCGGGTCACCGGCGCCAGCCGGCCGATGGCGAAAGCCTACGGGCCGACCGGCCATCCACCGAGCTGAAAGAGCCGGCCCGGTTCGCCGCACTCCCGTGGTCGCCTGGCCCGATGCCCTTGCACCCCTCGGGGGTGTCGCGAGGTCCTTCCGGACCTCACGCCACCCTGCGCGAACGCCCGCTAGAGTGTTACCGATGTCCTGAGGCCAAAGTGTTACCGATGTCGTGAAGCCAGACACACGGGGGCCGGCCGCTTCAGGCGAGACATCGGGTGCGGCTCTGGGGGTGGCGATGAGCTCGTTGCAGCTCGCGCCGGCTCAGGACGCGGTACTGTGTTCCGGCGCGACGAGCATCGCGTACACCATCCGCCACGGCCCACGCCGGCGCCGTACGGTCGCGATCCTCGTCGACGCTCTCGGCGTCGAGGTCGAGCCCCGTCGCGCCGTGAAGCGCCGTCGCCGGCTCTGGTAGCCTGGCTGCGATTCCGTTCTCGTCCGCACGAAGGGGTCCGACCCATGAAGAAGCTGTTCGCGCCGATCCTCGTTTCGCTGCTGTCTCTCGCCGCTGCCGCGCCGGCCGCCGTGCTCGCTCAGCCTCCTGCCGGGGCTGGCGACGACGTCAAGAAGAAAGAGGCTCCGGCCCCCGACCCGAAGCCCGCGAACTGGACCACCAGCCACTCTCTTCAGCTCGGTGGCGGCACCGTCGAGTACGACGCGGTGGTCGGCAGCGTGATCCTGCGCGACGACAAGGAGAAGGCGACCGGCGAGCTGTTCTACACGGCCTACTTCCGTACCGGGCGCGCTGCCGGCGACGCGAACGCGCGGCCGCTGATCTTCTCGTACAACGGCGGCCCCGGCTCGGCGAGCTACTGGTTGCACATGGGCATCATGGGACCGCGGCGGGTGCGCACTCCGGAAGTTGGCCAGCAGGCGCCGCCGCCGTACGAGATCGTCGACAACCGGCACACCCTCCTCGACGTCGCCGACATCGTGATGGTCGATCCGATCGGCACCGGGTTCTCGCGGTCGGTGGGCGAGACCGAGGGCAAGGTGTTCTGGGGGCTCGACGAGGACGCCGCCTCGCTGACCCAGTTCATCCGGCGCTTCCTGAGCCAGTACAAGCGCTGGAACTCGCCGCGCTACCTGCTGGGCGAGAGCTACGGCACCACCCGTTCGGCGGTGCTCGCCGGTCACCTGCAGCGCTCCAACATCGACCTCAACGGCATCGTGCTGGTGTCGGCGGTGCTCGACTTCGAGACCATCGGCTTCCGCGAGGGCTCGGTGGTGCCGTTCATCGTCAACCTGCCGTCGTACGCCATCACCTCGGCGTACCTCGACGCGCTGCCCGGCGGCAAGCCCAAGGACCTGCAAGCGTTCATGGCGGAGGTCGAACGCTGGTCGGTCACCGAGTACGCCACCGCGGTGCTCGCCGGCAGCGCGGTCGACCCGGCACTGCGCGCGCGGGTGCTCGACCAGATGCACGCCTACACCGGCCTCGACAAGGACTTCCTCGACAAGACCCACCTGCGGGTGTCCGCGCCCGAGTACGAGAAGGAGCTGCTGCGCGACAAAGGCCTGGTGGTCGGCCGCCTCGACGCGCGCTTCACGGGACCCACCGGCGACCTGCTCGACCGCACGCCGTCGCACGACCCGCAATCGACCGCGATCAGCTCGGCCTACACCTCCGCATTCAACGCCTACGTGCGCGGCGAGCTGGGCTACGACGGCGACCGCGAGTACGTGCCGAGCGGCATGGCGCGGCCGTGGAACTGGGAGCGCCAGAGCGGCGGCTCCGGCGGCTTCTTCGGCCGCGGCGCGCCCAACGTCGCGCCCGACCTGGCGCGGGCGCTGACCCGCAACCCGAAGCTCGAGGTGCTGCTGGTCAACGGGCTCTACGATCTCGCGACGCCCTACTTCGCGGCGGTGTGGTCGCTCGACAACCTCAACCTGCCGCCCGACCTGCGCGACAACATCGAGCGCGCCGATTTCGCGGCGGGCCACATGATGTACGTCGAGGAGTCGCTGCTCGACCAGTGGCGCGAGACGCTGGTGTCGTTCCTCGAGCGCACTTCCGGACGCGCGGGCGGCAACGCCGGGCCGGCGACGGCGGCTTCGGGGCGATAGCTCGCTACGTTCGAGTGGCGGTGACGAAGGGAGCCTCGTCGTGTTGGGGCGACGGTAGGGGGTACGTGCGAACTCGCCTTGCTCTTACTAATGTCATCGCCGTCTTTCATTCTGGCTCTGCGTCTTGTAAAGTAGTCCCATGGCGAGCTCGTCCTCGGTCAGCACGCGCGGGCAGACCGTCATACCCGCGGACATCCGACGTCGCTACTCGATCGAGCCGGGCGACCAGCTCTTGTGGCTCGAGGACGAGGCTGGCCTTCGAGTGATCCCGGTCGAGGCCGATGCCCTGCAGGCTCTTCGCGGCAGCGGCAAGGGAGAGGGGCTCCTGGAGCGGCTGTTGGAGCAGCGCCGGCGGGATCGCGACCGTGGCTGCTGAGGCTTATCTCCTCGACGCCTCGGCCCTCTTCACTCTCGTCGAGGACGAGCCTGGTGCCGAGCGAGTTCAGGAGATCATCGCCGGCGAGCGCGCTCTCGTGCCTTGGATCGCGCTGCTCGAGACCCACTACGTGACTCGGCAGGAACGCGGCGCAGCGGAGGCGGATCGCCGCTACGCGCTCTTGTGCGAAGTGAGCGCCGAGATCCTGTGGGAGATCGACGAAGTCGTGCTGCGCACCGCGTCGAGACTCAAGGCCGAGCACCCGGTTTCGCTGGCCGACGCGATCACCGGGGCCTACGCCCATCGTCACGGGGCAGTGCTCGTGCACAAGGACCCGGAGTACGAGAACCTTCGGGATCTCGTCGCTCTCGAACGGCTGCCGGCGAAGTGACGTTCACGCTCGAGCGCGGCGCGGGGCCGCAATCCGACGCGCCGTGGTGCTCGCGCTTCTGGAGCCGTAGCATCCGACCGCGCTCCGTCGCCCCGGCCCATCACCTTCCATGAAGAAGCCTGACGCATCGCCAGCACAGCGCACGTCAGTCGCGGACGCGAGCGTCCCGGCCGACGTGGAGGCCGGCGGCTCGGCGCGAGGGGGGGCCGTACTGTCGAGCGGGGACGGGCTTGCGAGGTCTCCGTGGCTCGCGTGGTTGCAGCGCCACGACGTCCTCGTGGCCATGCTGGTCGCGGCGGCCCTCCTGCTGCCGCTCGTCTGGGCGCTGCGCGACTTCCGCGGCGTCGACGACGTGCAGATCACCTTCGTGTTCGCGCGGTCGTTCGCCGAGGGCCAGGGGCTGACCTGGGCGGGCGAACCGGGGCTCGGCACGTCGTCGCCGTTCCTCGCGGTGCTGCTTGGCCTGCTGGGCCGCATCACCGGCGGCGATGTGGCCGTACTCGGGATCGCCCTTGGCTGGGCCTCGATCTGGGTGGCCGCGGTCGCGCTCTATCTCCTAGGGCGCGCGGAAGGCTGGCCGCGGGCTGGGGCCTTCGCGGCGCTCGTCTGGATCCTCGTCGGCTTTCGGCTGCACCTGGGCGGCGAGTACCTTCCGGCGGTCGCGCTCGCGCTCTGCGGCGCCACGGCGTTCCGCTCCGGGCGACCGCTCCTGGCCGGGCTCGCCGTCGCGCTCGCCGCGCTCGTTCGCGCCGAGGTCGGGTTGGCTGCTCCGATCTTCGCGCTGGCGCGTATCGCGCAGGTGGGTTGGCGGCGCGGAGTGCGCGAGGTCGCGCGAGCGGCGGTACTGGCCATGGCCATCACCGCGCTCTGGCTCGGCCTGCTCCAGGTCCTCGCAGGTGCCGTGCTGCCGCAGACCATGGAGGCGAAGCGCGCGCAAGCCGTGAGCGAGCTGGGAGTCTGGGCTCCCGAGCCTCGGCTGCAAGAGCTGCTCGCGAGTCCGGGCACCGGCTTTCCGGGCAGGATGCCGTGGCTCTTCTGGACACTCGCGGCCTTGGGCGTGACGTACCTGGTGGTGCGCTTCCGAGCGGTGCCGTTCGCGATCGCCGCGGTGCTCTGGGGGGTCGCTCACTGGCTCGCGCTCGACGCTCTCGACGTTGCGATCTATCCCTGGTACGCGACGCCGATCCGGCTCGCCGCCTACCTGCTGGCCTGTCTGGCCGTGGAGTCGCCGCGGCTCCTCGAGGGGCGTCCGCGGATTGCGCTCGCGATCGGGGTCGGCGCGCTCGTCGGGCTCGCGCTGATCCGTCAGGCTCCTGTGCAGCGCGAGCTGCTGCGTATGCAGGACGAGGCCCGCTCACGGAGCTACCAGCGCGTGGCCGAGGTGGCGGATCGATATCCGACCGGCACGGACCTCGCGGCGTTCGAGGTCGGGTTCGTCGCCTACGCCAGCCGGCAGCCGGTGGTCGACCTGCTCGGGCTGGTGACGCCTGCCGCATCGTTCGAGGCGGTCCGCACGGGAGAGCTCTTCCGCAACGTGAGCCTGCTCGATGCCGACCTCGTGATGATCCCGCTGGCCAGCGGCAGCCTCTACTACTACACGGTCGGAGAGCCGCGTGAGTTTCTCGCCCGCTACGAGCTCGACCATCTGGTGCTGGACACGGCGTTCCCCGTCGCCCTCTACCGTAAGCGCGATGTCGCCGGGCAGGGCGAGGTCGCACACGACCCGCTCGTGCGCGCCGCGGCCGCGGGCCGCGTCGTCCGGAGAGGTACCGGGGACCTGTTGGCGATGCTGTCCGTGTCGGTGCGCGGAGGCGAGTCCGTGGCGCTATCCGTGCCGCCTGGCCGGTGGGGCGGGCTGCGGGTCGCGGCTTCGAGCGATGGGGAAGGCGCGCTCGCCGAGGTGGTGGTGCGGACTCCGCCAGGCTCCCGCGAGCACTGGGCGCTTCCCGCCCCTTCCGAAACCTGGCGCTGGGAGACGTCAGGGCCGCTCGAGACGGGACGGCACGCCCGGCTGGTGCTGCGTTGTCAGGCGCCGCCGCAGGTCACCTGCTCCTTCGGGCAGCCGCACCTCCTGCGCCCCTAGGAGCCTGTGGTGAAGCCCGCGTGAGGCTGCGCGCGGGGATCTGCGGCCGCTGGCAAGGCGTGGCCGACGAACGCGATGCGGTGACATCGTGCAGGAGGCCCAACGCAGTCCGGGTCAC
>DATLFI010000069.1:0-8954 GCA_035524895.1 Thermoanaerobaculia bacterium
TGGCGCTCGCTGCCGCCTTCTCCGAGAGCGGCACCCCGATCGCGATGCTGTGCTCTTTCGACGAGCGCTACGCGGAGCTTGGCGAGGCGGCGGCGGGCGCGCTGCGAGAGGCCGGAGCGCGCCTGCTGCTCCTCGCGGGCGCCCTGCGCGGCGAGCCCGAGCTGGAGCGACGGCTACGTGACGCGGGCGTGAATGCGCTCGCGCACGAAGGCGGCGACGCGCTCGCGGCCCTGCGCGGGATCTGGCACGTCCTCGGCGGCGATCTCGACCTCGAGGACCTCGAGGAGAACGAGACGCCAGCCGTGGGCGCGACGGCGGAGGCGCAGCGATGACCCGTCACACCAGCGGGTCGGCGGTTCCCGACTTCGCCCCGATCTCCTGGCACGACCGCACCGCCGCGCCCGCCGCCTCCACCGCGCGCGAGTGGTCGCAACGCTTTGCGGCCGAGGCGGGTGCTCCGCCCGAGGACCTCGCCTGGCGGACGCCCGAGGGCATCGCCGTGCAGCCGCTCTACACCGCCGCGGACCTCGAGCCGGTCGACCACCTCGACACGGTGCCGGGAGCGCCGCCGTTCCTGCGCGGGCCATACCCGACGATGTACCTGGAGCGCCCGTGGACCATCCGGCAGTACGCCGGCTTCTCCACCGCCGAGCAGAGCAACGCGTTCTACCGGCGCAGCCTGGCCGGCGGTCAGCGCGGGCTGTCGGTGGCCTTCGACCTGGCAACCCACCGCGGCTACGACTCCGATCACCCGCGCGTCGCCGGCGACGTCGGTATGGCTGGCGTCGCGATCGACTCGATCCTCGACATGCGAGTGCTGTTCGACGGCATCCCGCTCGACCGCACCAGCGTCTCGATGACCATGAACGGAGCGGTGCTGCCGGTGCTCGCGCTCTACGTGGTGGCGGCAGAGGAGCAAGGCGTGCGACCGGAGCAGCTCCAGGGGACGATCCAGAACGACATCCTCAAGGAGTTCATGGTCCGCAACACCTACATCTATCCCCCGAAGCCGTCGTTGCGGATCGTCTCCGACATCTTCGCCTTCACGTCGGCGCGCATGCCGAAGTTCAACTCGATCAGCGTCTCCGGCTACCACATGCAGGAGGCCGGAGCGACCTGCGACCTCGAGCTCGCCTACACCCTGGCCGACGGCGTCGAGTACGTGCGCTGCGGCCGGGCGGCCGGCCTCGACGTCGACGCCTTCGCGCCGCGGCTGTCGTTCTTCTTCTGCGTCGGCATGCGCTTCTTCATGGAGGTCGCAAAGCTGCGCGCGGCGCGCCTGCTGTGGGCCAAGTTGATGCGCCAGTTCGCGCCGCGCGACGAACGCTCGCTCATGCTGCGCACCCATGTGCAGACCTCGGGCTGGAGCCTCACCGCGCAGGACCCGTACAACAACGTGATCCGCACGCTGATCGAAGCGATGGCGGCGACCCAGGGCCACACCCAGTCGCTGCACACCAACGCGTTCGACGAAGCGCTCGCGCTGCCGTCCGAGGAGAGCGCGCGCATCGCGCGCAACACGCAGCTCTTCCTCCAGCACGAAACGGGCACTTGCAACGTCGTCGACCCGTGGGGCGGCAGCTTCTTCGTCGAGCGGCTGACCCGCGACCTGGCACTCCGCGCGCTCGCGCACATCGACGAGGTCGAGGCTCGCGGCGGCATGACGCGCGCGATCGAAGCCGGTCTGCCGAAGCTGCGCATCGAGGAGGCCGCAGCCCGCACCCAGGCGCGCATCGACACCGGGCAGCAGGTGGTGGTCGGCGTGAACCGCTATCGCCCCACGCACGACGAGCCGGTCGACGTGCTGCGAGTCGACAACTCGGCGGTCCGCGCCGCGCAGATCCGCCGCCTCGAGGAGCTGCGCCGCGACCGCGACGAGGCCCGCGTCCGCGGGTCTCTGGCCGCGCTGGAGCGTTGCGCCGCCACCGGCGACGGCAACCTGCTCGAGCTCTCGATCGAAGCCGCACGCGCGCGCGCTACCGTCGGCGAGATCAGCGACGCTCTCGAGCGGGTCTGGGGACGCCACCAGGCCGAGGTCCAAACCCTGAGCGGGGTGTATCGTCACGCCGCGGGGACACACTTGCAGCAGGCCGAGCAGATCCACGAGAAGATCGCCGAGTTCGAGCGGCGCGAGGGCCGGCGACCGCGCATCCTCGTCGCCAAGGTCGGCCAGGACGGTCATGACCGAGGCCAAAAAGTCATCGCGACCGCCTTCGCCGACCTCGGCTTCGACGTCGACATCGGACCGCTGTTCGCGACGCCCGAGGAGGTCGCCCGCCAGGCGGTCGAGAACGACGTCCACGTGGTCGGCATCAGCTCGCTCGCCGCCGGCCACCTGGTGCTCGTGCCGCAGCTCCGCACCGAGCTCGAGCGCCTCGGCCGCGGCGACATCCTCGTCGTGGTCGGCGGCGTCGTACCGGCGCAGGACTTCGAGACGCTGCGCGAGGCGGGCGCCGCGGCCATCTTCCCGCCGGGGACGGTGATCGCCGAGGCGGCAAGCGAGCTGTTGGAGCGCTTGGCCTCCGGCTGACGCATCGATCGCCGTCAGCGTCCCACCGCGGGCATACAGGCCCCCCTCCGCGCGTCCTCGAACACCACGGTGTCACCCATCACCACCGCGTGGCCCGCCGCGTCGCCGAGCGCGCGGAACGCGGCACAGGAGCCGAGACCCGCGAACGGCGGCCACCGGGCCTAACCCTCTGGCGCGTCGCCTGACTGCTGAGGCGGTCGAGCTCGGGGCAGCCGAGCCCGCTCTGCCTCCTCGATCGAACGGTAACGCTCGACGGTGCCTCGCGGCCAAGCCGCCGGCGGCGAGAGCCAGCGCGCGCGCCTCCACAGGCGCTCCATCGCCCTCCAGCGCTCCTCGACCGGCACCAGGCCAGGGCGGGGCATCTCGGACACCGATCGAAACCTCTCCACCGGCATCTCAAGGCACCTCGTCGCGAAGATCGAACAGCTCGGCCAGACGCTCGGCATCGAGACGATCGACCGCGCGTACCGTGTCTCTCTTCATCGCGAACAGAGTCGCGGGGGTGGCGAGCCGAATCGGAACGCCGTCCACCACGATCTCCTCAGCCACGAGATCTTCGTACCGGAACGCTTCGCCCAGCCGCGTCAGGATGTCCAGGAAGAGCTCGCCTCGGGGCGGATAGTAGCGGACCGCGGGATAGTCACCGAGCAGGTCGTCCGCCGAGATCTCTTCGATCGCTTCATCCTGGAACACGCGGCGCAGCGCGCGCTTCAGGGCCGCGACGTTGTCCCTGGTGGGACGCACGAACAGGTCGGCGTCCTCCGTGGCGCGCACCACGCCGTGGAGGCTCATCGCCGCGCCGCCGACCAGCACGTAGTCGACCGCCTCCTCGTGGAGGGCCCGGAGTACCGCCTGCAGCGTGTCGGTGTCCATCGGGGTCAACCTGGAACCAGCGCCCGCTCGGATGTGTCCTTCATCCTTCCTCGCGCGCCGATCTCACCGGTGCGCCTCCAGGAACCGCGTCACCGCCTCGACCCGGCGTTGCTGCGCTTCGCGCCGCTGCAAGTGGGTCGGCGGCGCGGCACGCTCGCGGCACTGGTCGGCGAGCAGCGGGCAGCGCTCGCAGGTGGTGTGGATGTCCTCGCGCGAGAGTGCTGCATCGTCCCAGAAGCGCACGGTCTCGCGGAAGCGCTCGTCGAGGCGGAAGCCCACGGTCGAGCTCGAGAACGAGGTCGGGTCGAGCGCCAGCGGCCGGGCCATCGAGAGCACGAAGAACTCCTGGTCGTGCTCGAAGAAGTGGCTGCGCCGAGCCGAAACGATCGGGTCGTCGGCGGCGTGTGGCTCCTCGGCGAGCCGCTGCAGGATTCGGATCGCGCTCCACCGCCGGCAGAAGTGCTCGTCGAGCCCCAGTCCGAGGAGCAGCGGGATGCGGGTCATGTTGAGCACCTTGGTCAGGCGCAGGCGCCGCTCTTCGCCGGTGATCGAGAAGCGCAGGAAGTACGTCTCGTGGAAGCCGAGCTCGGCGGGCACGACCTCGGTGAGTCGGTGGAAGAACATCTCCGGCGTCGACCGCGCCTCGCGCAGCAGCTTCAGGAACCGTGCCGCCTCCCAGCGCGGCCGGCCGAAGAGCTCGCGCAGCTTCGCCACCAGCCACGCGCGATCGATCAGCACCGCGCCCGCGAAGTAGGAAGCGCGGAAGTTGTCGAGGAGCTGCGCAAACGACTCGACGGCGATCCAGGTCGAGGTGATCGGGCGCTCGTGCAGCCCGAGCACCTGGTGGCCGATCTCGCGCGCGAGTAGGAACGCCTGCTGCTCCTGGAGCAGCCGCGAGTTGACGTAGAGCTTCGGGCGGCGGCCGGCGGCGAAGATCGAGCGGAAGCCGCCGAGCTCGGGATGGTTGGCGAGAGTCTCGTAGTCGATCTCGTAGCCAAAGCGCGCGCGCAGCGCCTGGTCGAGCGCCTTGCGGGTCACCGCTCGGGCACCGAGCCCGAGCGAGGAGCGAAACTCGGTCGCCGCGGTCTCGAGATCCGGAAAGCTGTTGCCCGACATCTGCTGGTACGAGCGCAGTGCCGCGAGCAAGAAAGTGTCCATCTCGATGCCGTACATGCGACCGAGATCGACGAAGGTCCGCAGCAAAGCCGCGGCCCGCTCGGGCTCGCCTAGAGCGAGCAGGTCGCCCGCCTGGAGCCCGAACAGGTGGAACGGGAACTCCCGCAGGTAGGCCGAGCCCACGACCTCCTGGAGCTCCGAGAGCTCCTCCCCCACCCGCATCGACACCAGCTCGTCGAACGGAACCTCCAGGGCGCGTGCGAGCTCGAGCAGCTTCGCCGGCTTCGGGTACTTGCGACCCTTCTCGATCTCGCTCAGGTAGGAGATCGAAACACCCGCGCGGTCGGCGAGATCCTTGAGCCCGAAACCCCGACGCTGGCGCAGCGTGCGAAGCTTGAGGCCGAGGATGAGCCGGAGCTCTTCTGCTTCGACCGCCATGGCTTGGGCCAGTTTCGCTCCCAGCGAAGTGGATTGCAAGGCGCGTTCGGGGCAGCGCGCCCCGGCTCTTGGCAGATTCAGCGAAATTTCGCTTGACAGTCACACTTCGCCGTTAGTAGCTTCTTCGCGCTCAGCCGGATGTGATCCGGCGGTGCCAAGGGAGACCGCGGCGACCGTCCCCGGAGGCTCCCCCGACCATGCCGACCACCACTACCCCCAACCCCCGTCCTCCCGCTTACGAGTCGTTCAGCGGCGGGCTGGCTCTCGCCAAGGGCGCCCGCTCCGAGCAGGCCGCCGAGCTCCTGCCCGCAGACCTCTGCCGCTTGATCGCGCGGCTGCACGCCGAGCTCGAGCCGGAACGACAGCAGTTGCTGGCCGCGCGCGCGGAACGACAGCGCCGGTGGGACGCCGGCGAGGTGCCTGGTTACGTGTCCGAAGGCGAGCTGCCGGAAGCACAGGGCGACTGGCGTATCGACCCGCTGCCGGCCGACCTGCTCGAGCGGCGCGTCGAGATCACGGGGCCGATCAACGACCCGAAGATGGTCATCAACATGCTGTCGCGCGACGCATCAGGCGTGCGCGCCGACGCCGCGATGCTCGATTTCGAGGACTCGATGAAGCCATCGTGGCCGAACGTCCTCGCGGGCCTCGAGAACTACCGTGGAGCAGCGCGCGGCGACTTGTCGTTCACTCGGCCAGCCGGTGCCGGCGAGCCGGAGCGCATCTACCGCCTCGATCCCGACGATCGGCCGCTGGTCATGGTGCGCGTGCGTGGGCTCCACCTCGACGAGACCAACGTCGCCACCGGCGGCGAGGCGATCGCGGCGGGAATCCTCGACTACGCCGCCAGCGCCTGGCACGGCGCGCGCGAGCTGCTGGCGCAAGGACGCACGCCCAAGTTCTACGTGCCCAAGTGCGAGCACTACCTCGAGGCGCGCTGGTGGGATCGCCTGTTCACCCTGGTCGAGGAGGCGCTCGGCGTCGCCACCGGCACGTTCAAGACGACGTTCCTGATCGAGACGCTGCCCGCAGCCTTCCAGGTCGAGGAGATCCTCTGGGAGACGCGCCGCCACGCATCAGGCATGAACGTCGGTCGCTGGGACAAGATCTTCAGCGACATCAAGTGCCTGATCGCCCATCCCGACCGGGTGCTCGCCGACCGCGCGACCATCGGTCTCGACCGCCCCTGGATGAAGGCCTACGCGCTGCGCCTGATCCAGGTGTGCCATCGGCACGGCGCGTTCGGCATGGGCGGCATGGCGGCGTTCACGCCCGGGCGCACCGCCGAACGCCGAGCCGAGCAGACCGCGAAAGTCAAGGCCGACAAGGAGCTCGAGTTCTCGATGGGCCACGACGGCTGCTGGGTCTCGCACCCCTACTTCATCGGCCCGGCGCTCGCCGCATTCCCCGAGCAGAACCAGCTCGGCGTGATGCCCGACCTCGCCGATCGCCCCGACCTGCTGCCTGTTGCCTGCGGTCCGCAGACGCTCGACGGCCTGCACAAGAACGTTCGTGTCGGCATCGCCTACGTGCGCGGCTGGAACGCCGATATCGGCTGCGTCGCGTGGGACGATCTGATGGAGGACCTCGCGACGCTCGAGATCTCGCGCGCCCAGACCGCGCAGTGGCTGCGCCACTCGGTCGAGATCGAGGACACCGGCCCGGCCAACAGCGCTCTCGTGCGGCGCGTCTTCGAGGAGGAGTACGGCCGCATCGAGGACGAGCTCCGACACGCGCGCGCCGACGACGCGACCGTCGCGAGCTACCGCGATGCGGCGCGCGACGCCGAGGCGATCTTCACCGAAGAGAGCTTCCGGCCTTTCCTCGCCAAGAGCTCCGACTCGGCCGACCTGACCGTCAAGGAGCGCCGCGCTCGCCTGCGCGGAGGCTACGACTAGCTCTCCCGACACCACCAACCCAGCCAGGAGGATCCCATGTCCACCCACGAGCCGCACCGCACCGAGTCACGCGAGACCCAGGCCCGCCGTCTGGAGCTCACCTGGCAGAACAGCCCGCGCTGGGCTGGCATCGAGCGCACCTACAGCGCCGACGACGTGGTCCGGCTTCGTGGCTCGTTCGAGATCCACTACTCGATCGCCGAGCGCGGCGCCGAGAAGCTGTGGCGGCTGCTCCATGAACGGCCCTACATCAACGCGCTCGGCGCGCTCACCGGCAACCAGGCGCTCCAGCAGATCAAGGCGGGCCTCGAGGCGATCTACCTCTCGGGCTGGCAGGTCGCCGCCGATGCCAACCTGGCCGGGCAGATGTACCCGGACCAGAGCCTCTACCCCAGCAACAGCGTCCCCGAAGTGGTACGCAAGATCAACCGCGCGCTGCAGCGCGCCGATCAGATCCACCACGCCGAGGGCGACGACTCGGTGGACTGGATGGCGCCGATCGTGGCCGACGCCGAGGCCGGGTTCGGCGGCGTGCTGCACGCCCACGAGCTGATGAAGGCGATGATCGAGGCGGGTGCCGCCGGCGTGCACTTCGAGGACCAGCTCGCCTCCGAGAAGAAGTGCGGCCACCTCGGCGGCAAGGTGCTGGTGCCAACCTCGCAATTCGTCGGCATCCTGAACGGCGCGCGGCTTGGCGCCGACGCGCTGGGTGTGCCGACGATCCTCGTCGCGCGCACCGACGCCGACAGCGCGAAGCTCATCACCACCGACGTCGACGAGCGCGACCACGAGTTCCTCGAGCGCGAGCGAACCCCGGAGGGCTTCTTCCGCCTGCGCGGCGGCCTCGACTGTGCGATCGCGCGCGGTCTCTCCTACGCGCCCTACGCCGACCTCATCTGGTGCGAGACCTCGACGCCCGATCTCGAGGAAGCGAAGGCTTTCGCCGAGGCCATCCACCGCGAGTGCCCCGGCAAGCTGCTCGCCTACAACTGCTCGCCCTCGTTCAACTGGAAGCGCCACCTCGACTCTGCCACCATCGCTCGCTTCCAGCGCGAGCTGGGCGCCATGGGCTACAAGTTCCAGTTCGTCACGCTCGCCGGCTTCCACGCGCTCAACCACAGCATGTTCGAGCTGGCGCGCGGTTACCGCGACCACGGCATGGCCGCCTACTCGGTGCTGCAGGAAGCAGAATTCGCCTCCGAAGCGCACGGCTACTCCGCCACCCGCCACCAGCGCGAGGTCGGCACCGGCTACTTCGACCTGGTGCGCAACGCGATCAGTGGCGGCGCCGCCTCGACGGCCGCGATGGCGGAATCGACCGAGGTCGCGCAGTTCGCCGAGACCTCTCGGCCCACGGCGAGCTCTCGAGAAGCGGCGCAGCACTGAGGGCCGCGCGTCGCACGCGCGCGGGGGAGGGGCGGGGGCCGACAGGGGGAAAGCCGGCCCCCGCCCGCTTTCGCGACTAGCTCAGCAGTCAGGGTACCGCTCCGCTCACCAGATTTCGTGACACGTTCTCGATCAGTCTGAGCTCTCGGAGGTCAACCACACCTCCAAACGCCCCGGGCGGTCGGGCCCTCTCGGATTCGCGGAGAACTTCGCAATGGCTGCCTCCGGGTGACGCCGCAGGAATCGCTGGACCACCGCCCGCGATCGCACGAAGGTCTCCGCTAGAACCGGTGCAGGAGCCTTCGCGGCTCGCTTCAACCCCTCGGTGGTGATGGTCGGACTCGAGAGTCTACCGAGAGTTGCGCGAGGGCACCCGGTGACGCACGTGGTCGCGGTATCGTCGTTCGAACACACTCACCGAGGTACCGAGATGCCGCGATCCCGATCGTTCCTGCCTGGCCCTGTGCTCCTGCTCCTCGTCACCTTCCTGTCGCCAGCTGTAGGACAGGGGACCGAATTGCGCGCGGGTACGGCGCGCGCCGACATCACTCCGCCGCTCGGGTCGCAGCTCTACGGCTACGGCGCGCGCGGTCAAGCGGTGTCGACCGCGGTACACGATCCGCTCTACGCCAAAGCGCTGGTGCTGAGCGACGGCGCGACGAGCATCGCGATCGTGAATCTCGATCTCGGCTCGTTCGGCAAGCCGTACGCCA
>DATLFI010000070.1:0-4315 GCA_035524895.1 Thermoanaerobaculia bacterium
CACCACGGTAAGAGTCGTACTGGGCATCGAACATGAGAGCCCGCAGCGGCGACGTGGTGTCGCCCTTCGGAGCCGGCAATCTCTCGACGATCGCCTGCAGGACGTCGTCGAGGCCTTGGCCAGTCTTGGCCGAGCAGCGCACCGCCTCGAACGGGTCGAGCCCGAGGTCGGCGTCGATCTCTTCGAGGACCCGCTCGACGTCCGCCGAAGGCAGGTCGATCTTGTTGATCACCGGCACGACCTCGAGGCTGTACTCGAGGGCGAGATAGAGATTCGCCACCGTCTGCGCCTCGACTCCCTGCGAAGCGTCGATCAGGAGCAGAGCACCATCGCAAGACATCAGAGAACGGCGGACCTCGTGCGAGAAGTCGACATGGCCGGGCGTGTCGATCAGGTTGAGCTGGTACTTCTGCCCGTCCGCCGCCTCGTACGCCAGAGTGATCGAGTTGCTCTTGATGGTGATACCACGCTCGCGCTCGATATCCATCGAGTCGAGGATCTGATCGCGGAACTCGCGATCGGCCACCGCGCCGCAGCGCTGGATCAGCCGATCGGCCAACGTCGACTTGCCGTGGTCGATATGGGCGATGATGCAGAAATTGCGTATGAATTGGGCTTCCAAAGGGCTTCTCCAGGGGCCGGAGTGTATCCCTGCCAGCGCTCCGTGAATCGATACTCGGGCCGCTACGATCCAGAGGAATGGAGCGCCTGAGCCAGGCTCGCTGGCGCGGGAGGGCCGCGGCTCTCCGGTGGCGGCGCGATATCCTGAGGCGAACCTTCGGCGTCCACCGCTCCGGCGATCCACTGCTTCATCCCAGCTCGGATCGTGCGACCTCGCCACGGAGCTGAACGCCTTTTTCCATGACCACCACGATCGACGTCATCGGCGTACCCAGGGACCTCGGCCAGGCCCGGCGCGGGGTCGACATGGGGCCCAGCGCGGTCCGCTATGCCGGGCTCGACGAGCGCCTACGGCGACTCGGCTACGACATCGAGGACTCCGGCAATCTCGCGATCCGGGATCGCCAGCTCCTGAAGCCTTCCGGAGGGCTCGCATTCCTGCCGGAGGTGGTGCGGGCGAGCGAGCGCGTGTACAACGCCGGCAGGCGGGCGTTGGCCCGCGGTCATCTGCCGATCTTCCTCGGCGGCGACCACTCGATCGCCGCCGGCAGCGTCGGCGGCGTGACCCACGACGAGCCGAAGGGGGTGCTCTGGATCGATGCGCATGGCGACTTCAACACACCGGAGACCTCTCCCAGCGGCAACCTCCACGGCATGCCCCTAGCGGCGCTCGTGGGACTGGGCGACCCCCGCATGGTGGACCTGGGCCGGGCAGGAGCGAAGCTCGAGCCGCGCGACGTCGTGTTGATCGCCGTCCGTGACCTCGACCGCGCAGAGCGCGAGCTGATGAAAGACCAGCAGGTCACCGTGTTCACGATGCGCGAGATCGACGAGCTCGGTATCGCCGAGGTAGCGCGGCAGGCGCTCTCGAAGCTGGAGCACCGCCCGAAGGTGCACGTGAGCCTGGACATGGATGCGCTCGACCCGACGGAGGCGCCAGGAGTCGGCACTCCGGTCGACGGTGGCCTCACCTACCGGGAGGCTCACCTGCTGATGGAGATCCTCGCCGAAGAAGCAGACATCGCTTCGATCGATGTGGTCGAGGTCAACCCGATCCTCGACCACCGCAACGAGACCGCCCGGCTCGCAGTCGAGCTGGTTGCCTCGCTGCTCGGCAAGCGGATCTTCTGAGTTGCGACCGACATTGCGACCGACATGACGGACACCCATCCCTGGTCTGCCGCGCTGCCTCACCTCCGCCGGGATTCCCGCCTCGGACCCGTCGTCAGACGCATCGGCCCGCCGACGCTGCGTCGTCGTGAAACCACGTTCCACGCACTGGCACGGGCCATCCTCTTCCAGCAGGTCTCTGGAGCCGCCGGGGCTGCCATCTACAGCCGGCTGGTGGCCCACTTTCCAGGACAGCGCTTTCCCAGACCGCAGCAGGTCGCGGAGCTGTCCCCGGAGCAGCTGCGCGCGGCCGGCATCTCGCGCCAGAAAGCGGGGTACCTGATCGACCTTGCCTCTCGCCTGTCCGACGGCAGCCTGTCACCCCGGCGTCTACCGGGGTTGAGCGACGACGATGTGGTCCGCGAGCTCACTGCCGTGCGCGGCATCGGAGAGTGGACCGCGCAGATCTTCCTGATGTTCACGTTGCATCGCCCCGACGTGCTGCCGGTCGGAGATCTCGGTCTGCGGCGAGGAGTGCAGTGGCTGTACGAGCTCGACGAGGCTCCGACGCGCGAGCGCATGGAGCGTCTGGCCGAACCGTGGCGTCCCTACCGCTCGGCCGCGTCGTGGTATCTGTGGCGTGTTGCCGACGGCGGAGGCATCTGAGGGAGAACATCGATGAGCGACCGCGGCTACTGGTTGATGAAGAGCGAGCCCGAGTCCTACGGCATCGACCACCTGGCGCGGGATGGGCGAACGCGGTGGGACGGCGTGCGCAACTACCGCGCTCGCAACTTCATGCGTGACCAGATGCGGGTCGGCGACGGCGTGCTCTTCTACCACTCGAGCACCGAACCGCCCGGAATCGCGGGTCTGGCGAGGGTGTGCAGCGAGCCCTACCCGGATCCGACCCAGTTCGACTCCAAGAGCAAGTACTACGATCCGGACACCACGCAGGAGGAGCCACGTTGGCACCTCGTGGACATCGAGTTCGTCAGCAAGTTCGAGGAGCTGCTGCCGCTGGCGTTCCTCCGCGAGCAGGCCGCGCTCGAAGGGATGGCTCTGCTGCAGCGAGGGCAACGCCTTTCGGTGCAGCCCGTGACACCGGCACAATGGCGTCACGTGCTTGACCTCGCCGGCATCGCCGACGCTCGGCTCTGAGCAGGAGCCGAGCTAGATGGCTCGACCGCTTCCGACGGGGCCGCCGCTCGATCCTACGAACTCACTTTGCCGGGCCGGGCCGGGCCCGGCAGCGACGAGCGTTCAGCGCGCAGCGACTGTCGCGAGCCGGAGGCCTCGCTCGACCAGGTCCGTGAAACCGAGCTCCGTGCCCAGCCGGCGCCACTCCTCTACCCGCGGGCCGGAATAGCGCAAGTCCTGGAGCTTGGCGGTCACCGGCGCCTGCGTCGACACGCGTGCCAGCAGCAGAGACAGCAGCGCGCGATCGCGCTGCTCCTCGAGTCGCTGGCGCAGAGAAACGCCTCCGCGACGCCCCAGGCGCTCGACCGCACTGAGGTCACGATAGATCTTCTCGACGCTCCCCAGGGCCCGCAGCAGCTCGGCAGCGGTCTTGCGGCCTACCCCCGAGACGCCCGGGATGTTGTCGACCGGATCACCCGCGAGCGCCAACAAGTCAGGGATCTGAGAAGGCTCGATACCGAAGCGACGCTGGACCTCTCCCTCGTCCAGGCGCTCGCGACGCGCGAAGTCGTACAAGACACGGTTGGGGCCGACGAGCTGGGCGAGGTCCTTGTCGGAGGACACGACCACGATGGCCTCGGCGTCCGCCGCGGCGCGGCCGACACGATCCAGCAAGGTAGCGATCAGGTCGTCCGCTTCGAAGCGCTCATCGACGTAGACCGCCGCGCCCAGCGCTGCCGCTACGTCACGGCAGCGCTGCTGCTGGAACTCGAGCTCGGCGGGCGGCAACGCCCGCTGCGCCTTGTAGCCGGGATACAGCTCGCTGCGGAAACTGGTCGTCAGGCTGCTGTCGAAGCAGACCGCGAGATGGCTGGGACGCTCTTCCGCGATCAGCTTGATCAGGAAGCCGGCAAAGCCATACACCGCGTTCGTCGGCGACCCATCGGGTGCCACGATGGTATCGGGCAGCGAGAAATACGCCCGGAAGATGTATGGGCTGGCGTCGACGAGGTAGAGGCGTGTAGCCACTGGAGGAGCGTACCAGCCACCGGCCCCCTGGCGCGCAGAGGTACCGCGGGCCAGCCTTTCAGAGATTTGCTGACCGGTCGGCCGATTCGCCTGACGGCGCCGGGCCACGTGCCGATCTCCGAGGGACCCCTCGCTCCGGCGACGTGCGGAAATTCTATCCCGAAGCCCGGGGCATTCACAAACCCGACTCGCAGACCTAGCAGCCCGTGGTGAAACCCGCGTGAGGCTGCGCGCGGGGATCTGCGGTCGCTGGCAAGGCGTGGCCGACGAACGCGATGCGGTGCCATCGTGCAGGAGGCCCAACGTAGCCAGCGGCCGCAAACCCCCGCGCCCCAAGCGGTTGGGGCGGCGTGGGGCCGTCTGCGGTGTTGCGCTCGCTCAGCGATGGACCCAGCATCGCCACCGCTCGCGCGCC
>DATLFI010000071.1:0-4658 GCA_035524895.1 Thermoanaerobaculia bacterium
CTGCCCGCAGCCTGAAAGAACCGCCGCCTGCCGGCGGCGGCCTAGCGGCGCGAGGCCGCCGCGGCCTTTCACGCGCGGCTGCGCGAGCTGTTCGAGCAGCGCCGCTGCATCACCACCTTTGGCCCCTTCTCACCGGGACAGGCGGTGACCATCAAGCGGATGGGGATCGAGGGCATCTACCTCGGCGGCTGGGCAACCTCGGCCAAGGGCTCGTCGAGCGAGGACCCGGGTCCGGACCTCGCGAGCTATCCGCTCAGCCAGGTTCCCGACGAGGCGGCGACGCTGGTGCGCGCGCTGCTGACCGCTGACCGCAACCAGCAGTTCCTGCGCTCGCGCATGACCGAGAAGCAGCGCGCCGCGACTCCGGCGGTCGACTACCGGCCGTTCATCATCGCCGACGCCGACACCGGCCACGGCGGCGACCCGCACGTGCGCAACCTCGTACGCCGTTTCGTCGAGTCGGGCGTGCCGGGCTATCACATCGAGGACCAGCGGCCGGGTACCAAGAAGTGCGGCCACCAGGGCGGAAAGGTGCTGGTGCCGTCAGACGAGCAGATCAAGCGCCTCAACGCCGCGCGCTTCCAGCTCGACGTGATGCGGGTCGCGGGCATCATCGTCGCGCGCACGGACGCCGAGGCTGCGAACCTGCTCGACGGCCGCGGCGACGAGCGCGACCAGCCGTTCCTGCTGGGCGCCACGAACCCCAAGATCCCCTCGTACAAGACCTGCTACCTCGCATTGCTCGAGCGCTTCCATCGCGCCGGCGTCGAGGAGGCGAACGGGCACCTGCTCTACGCGATCTCCGACCAGGAGTACGAGCCGGCGCGGGCGTGGCTGGAGCGTCGCGGCCTCGCGGCGTTGGCCGAGGCGGCGGCCGAACGCCATCGCGCTGGTGCCGAGACCTCGCTCGATGCGGTCTTCGATCCGGTCGCCGAGAAGCTGGTGGAGGCTTGGGAGGTCGATGCCGGGCTCGAGACATACGGCCAGGCGGTGGCCGACGTGTTGGAGTTTCGCGCCAACGAGGGCGAGCCGCTCGAGGTGCGTCCGGACGAGTGGCTGCGGTTTGCCGCCAGCGCGTCGCTCCGCGCCGTCGCGCATCGAGCGCGCGAGCTCGGCGTGCCGGTGTTCTGGGACTGCGAGTTGGCCAAGAGCCCCGAGGGTTACTACCAGGTTCGGGGCGGCATCCCGTACGCGATCGCCAAGTCGCTCGCTGCCGCGCCGTTCGCGGACATCCTCTGGATGGAGACCAAGACCGCCGACCTCGCCGACGCGCGCGAGTTCGCGGAGGCCATCCACGCCGTCTATCCCGACAAGATGCTCGCCTACAACTTGTCGCCGTCGTTCAACTGGGACACCACCGGCATGAGCGACGACGACATGCGTCGCTTCCCCGAGGAGCTCGGCCGGCTCGGGTTCGTGTTCAACTTCATCACCTACGGTGGCCATCAAGTCGACGGCATGGCGGCGGAGGAGCTGGCGACCGCGCTGCGTCAGGACGGCATGCTCGCGCTGGCGCGGCTGCAGCGCAAGCTACGGCTCGTGGAGTCCCCCTACCGCACGCCCCAGACCCTGGTCGGGGGACCCCGCGTCGACGCCGCGCTCACCGCGTCTTCGGGCCGTACGGCGACCACCACGGCGATGGGCAAGGGGTCGACCCAGCACCAGCACCTGGTGCAGACCGAGGTGCCGAAGAAGCTGCTCGTCGAGTGGCTGGCGGCGTGGAGCGAGCACTACGAGCTGCCGCACAAGCTGCGCGTCGAGCTGCGGCCGCAGAGCGCCGGCAGCGAGCTGCTCGAGCTCAGCATCCACGACGAGCACGAGGAGCAGCTCGCCAACGTGGTGTTCGCGCCGATCCACGATCGGCGCGGGCGCAGCATCCTCTCGGTGCGCGACCAGAACACGTTCGCCGAGGCGCTACGCCAGAAGCGGCTGATGACTCTGATCCACCTGTTCCTGGTCCACCGGTACATGGCCGACTCGGTGCACTACGTGAGCCCGACCCAGGACAACCAGTACCAGACCGCGAAGATGAAGTCGCACGGCATATTCAGCGAGGTCACCACCGAGGTTGGGCACATCATCGTCGCGGCGGTGAATCACACGCGGATCGACGAGCTGCTGGAGCCCGATCGAGTGGCGCTGTGGAAGCTGATCCGCAAGGAGAGGTAGATAGCCTCTCGGAACGGCGATGGTCACTCTGGCTCGAGCGCGACCGAGATCGTCTTCTCGTTGACGAACTCGCGAATGCCGAGGTGGGAGAGCTCGCGGCCGTAGCCGCTGTGCTTGATTCCGCCGAAGGGCAGGCGGGGGTCCGAGGCCATCATGCGGTTGACGTAGACCGCGCCCGAGTCGATCGCACGGGCCACCGCGAGCGCTCGCTCGGCGTCGCCGCACCAGACGCTGCCGCCGAGCCCGAAGGGTGAGTCGTTGGCCAGCTCGACCGCTTCGCGGTCATCCTCGACGCGGAAGATCGTCGCCACAGGGCCGAAGACCTCCTCGCTGTAGGCAGGCGCTCCGGGCTGAACGTGGAGCAGCACTGTGGCCGGGTAGAACCAGCCAGTGCGGGCCGGGACCTCGCCGCCGAGCGCCACCGTCGCTCCGGCGCGCCGCGAGCCCTCGACCTGCTGCCCTACCTCGTCGCGGAGGTCGCGCCGGGCGAGCGGCGCCAGGGTGGTGGCCGGGTCGAGCGGGTCGCCGGGCGCGAGCTCGGAGGCGCGCGCGACGAAGGACCCGACGAACCGGTCGTAGACCTCGCGGAGCACGATGAAGCGCTTGGCGGCGATGCAGCTCTGGCCGCAGTTCTGGTAGCGCGAGCGGACCGCGTTCTCGATCACGTCCCCCTCGTGCTCGAGGTCGAGCACCACGAACGGGTCCGAGCCTCCCAGCTCGAGCACCGAGGGCTTGAGCGCGCCACCGGCTGCCGCGCCGATGGCGCGGCCCGCGCCGGTGCTGCCGGTGAGCGAGACCGCCGCGACGCGCCGATCGTCGATCAGCCGGCCGGCTCGCTCGCCGTCGAGCACGATGCTGCGCAGGATGCCTTCGGCGCCGGGGATGTCGCGAAAGGTGCGCTCGATGGCCAGGCTGCATCCGGTGACGTTGCCGGCGTGCTTGAGCACCACCGTGTTGCCGGCCATCAGGGCGGGCACGGCGCAGCGGAACACCTGCCAGTAGGGAAAGTTCCAGGGCATCACGGCGAGAACGACTCCGAGGGGCTGACGCGCAACGAAAGATCGCCGCGCGTCGTCGTCGTCGAGCGCCTCGTCCGCGAGCTGTCGCTCCGCGTGCTCGACGTAGTAGCGGCAGACCGATGCGCACTTCTCGACCTCGGCGCGGGCCTCGCCGATGAGCTTGCCCATCTCGCGCGTGCACAGCTCGGCGAGCTGGTCGCGCTCGGCGAGCAGCCGGCCGGCCACCTCCTCGAGGGCCGCCGCGCGTGCGGCGAAGGGGCGACTGCGCCACTCGAGCTGTGTCGCGACCGCACCATCGAGTGCCTGCGCGACCTCGGACTCGGTCGCGACCGGGTACTCCGCAATGGTCTCCTCGGTGTGGGGGTCGACGCTGCGGGTGGTCTCGGGCATAAGGGGAGCGTGGGTGGTGCGCAGTGGATCTCAGAGTGTCTTCAGGTACTCGAGCACGGCCCGCTTTGCGTCGTCGTCGAGCAAGTCGGGGAAACGGTGCCCGCCGGCGTCGTGACTGATGACTGCGGTGTCGTAGTACCCCCGTCGCTCCCGCGGCGAGAGCCCCTTGGGCACGCGCTCGAGCACGTCCACGCGCAGCCCGACCCGCTCGGGATCGTAGTCGGACTCGGCGGTGCCCCAGCCGCGCCACACTGCGGGTCGCTGATCCGGGTGCAACACGTGCCACAGGGTCGGCACCGAGCCGTTGTGGAAGTAGGGCGCGCTCGCCCACACGCCGTCGAGCGGCGGCGCCACATAGCCGCGCGATTCGAGCTCGACCGGCTCGGCGCCGTAGCTCGAGAACCAGCTCCGGTTGTAGCGTTGTCGCGACTCGCGCGAGATGGCGTCGAGACGCACCGGGTCGGTGTTGACCAGCGAGTAAGGGACGACCTCGCCGGGATACGTCGCGGTCTCGCCGTAGGTGCCGTGACAGCGCGAGCAGGTGGCTTCGAACGCCGCGCGCCCTCGCTCGGCCAGCTCGCGATCGAGCTGGTAGGGCCAGGCAGGCGGCTCCAGGCTCGCGATGGTGTCGCGGATGGCCGTGAGCTCGTCCTCCCAGCCGCGGATCTTCTCGCCGGGGAGGCCCGGTGCCATGGTGAACTGCATCAGGGTGCGAACGGTCTTGGGCGCCATGCCGTCGAAGTAGATGCGGCGCTTCTTGCGGAAGTGCCACCACGCTGGAGCGTCGACGTCGTTGTGCACGAAGTCCTGCGACACCGACGGCGGGAAGACCAGGTCGAGGTGCTCGTCACGCATCGCGCCGAGCAGGATCGAGTACTGCGTGGCGTTGGTGACCCCGCGCGCGAAGTTCATCGGGAAGCCCAGCGTGGCGTTGGCCCGCGCCGCCTCGGGGTCGGCGCCGCGTCCCTTCGCGCGCAGGGCTGCGAGGTCCTCGAGCAGGGTCTGGACATCCTGCTGCGTGTTGCCGAGGCCCACGATGACCTGGCCCGCGACCTCGCCGCCATGGCAGGCGAGGCAGTT
>DATLFI010000072.1:0-3624 GCA_035524895.1 Thermoanaerobaculia bacterium
GGTGCCCGGCCGCTCGGGCGTCGCGACCACCGGCGGCGTGTACATCGGCCCGGTCTTGTACTTGGCGACGATCTCGAGCGCCTCGGCGTGGAGCTCGGGCGTGAAGTCGATGAGCACCTCCCGGATGTCGTTCTGGTACTCGAAGGGCGGCGGCTTGGTGGGGAAGGGCTGCGTCGGCGACGCGCGCTCGCCGGGAACGTCGGACGGCGGCACCTCGCGCTCGACGATCGGCCAGACCGGCTCGCCGGTCACCCGATCGAAGACGTAGACCCAGCCCTGCTTCGAGAGCACCGCGACGCCCTTCACGGGTTTGCCGTCGATCACCGCGTCGAAGAGCTTGGGCGCGGCCGGGATGTCCCAGTCCCACAGCCCGTGATGGATGAGCTGGTAGTGCCACACCCGCTCGCCGGTCGCGGCGCGCACGCACACGATCGACTCGGCGAACAGGTTGTCGCCCAGGCGGTGACCGCCGTACCAGTCGTTGGTCGGCGTGCCGAAGGGCAGGTAGACCAGGCCGAGCTCGGGGTCGGCTGACATGTTGGTCCAGACATTGGTGTTGCCGCTGTAGTCGGCGGCGCCGTTCCCCCAGGTGTCGTACCCGAATTCACCCTGCTGCGGCGGGTTGTGAAACGTCCAGCGCTTCTCGCCGGTGCGCACGTCGAAGGCCTGCACGTCGCCGGGCGTCATCTCGGTGCGCGCCGGCCCATCGGAGATCGAGGAGCCGAGGACGACCACGTCGGCGACGACGAGGGGCGCGGACATCAGCGTGATGGTCTTGCGCCCGGTCAGCCGCCGCAGGCTGTTGGCGACGTCCACCCGGCCGCCCTCGCCGAAGCTCTCGATCGCCTTGCCGGTCCGAGCGTCGATCGCCCACAGGTAGGCGTCGCCCGAGGGATGGAAGATGCGCTCGTCGCTGCCGTCGCTCCAGTAGCCGACGGCTCGGCTGTTCCAGCCCAAATTGGTGGGCCGTCCCGCCTCGCGGCTCTTGGAGTCGAAGACCCAGATCGTCTCACCGGTTCGAGCGTCGATCGCCGCGACGTGCCCGAGCGAGGTGTTCACGTAGAGCCGGCCCCCGACCATGAGCGGTGTCGACTTGAACGAACGCGGCTGGAAGGCGCGATCGGAAGCGGCGATCGCGTTGTCGGGCGAGTCCCAACGCCACGCGATCTCGAGCTTGCCGACGTTCTCCGCCGTGATCTGGTCGAGCGCCGCGTACTGGGTGGCGTAGAGATCGCCGTGGTAGGTCGGCCACTCGCCGTTCTGGGCGCCGCGCGGGCCAGAGGCCGTTGAGACGGCCGGAGAGCCGGCCTGCGCCGACGCGAGCCCCGCTACCAGAAGAAGGGCGGCGGTGAAAACAGAGGCGCTTCGTTTCGGTGCGCTCATCGGAGCGTTCTCCTCGCGGTCCGGAAGCGGATTCACTCGACGCCGGAAAGTATAGTGATCGCGCGCACCTCCGGTCTCTCGACGGGCCGAGGCGGCGGTGAGGGTAGCGCGCCGTCCTCGGCGCCAAAGACAACTGGCGGAGGAGCGTGCTAACCAGCACGCCCCGGAGTCAGTCGAGCAGCGAATTGCGCACGCAAAGCGACGGAAACATCGTGAAGTCACGATCCGCGGACCACAGCTCTCGGACGGCGTGGTGCAGGCAGAGCGCCGCGATGCTCGCGTCGTGGACGCGCGGCCCCGTGACTCTCGCGGCCGCGACGAGACCGCCAAGGGTCTCGAGGTCCCGTTCGTGCAGTGAGACCCGTTCATGTTGCTGACCTTCGCGGCCTTCCTGGGCTTGTCCCTTGCCTTCTTCGGGTTGGGCAAGTCGCTGTGGTGGGGGTTGGCTCGGGTAACGGCTCTTCCCCACGGCCAGCCGCTCTGGGGCGAGCTCGGGCTCCTGGGCCTCTTCGGCTTCGGTATCGCGGCCGTCCTCTGGAACTTCCTGCTACCGGTCACGAGCGCGTTCGCGTGGCTGATGCTCGCCCTCGGTCTCGTGGTCCTTGTCGCCTCGTCTCTGCGTAAGGCCCAGAGAAGATCGCTCGCGAGGATCGCCGTGCCCGGGGTCGTGTCGGCGGGCGCGCTTGCCGTGCTGGTCGGGTTCACGCCGCTGGGCTACGACGCAGGGTTGTACCACCTGCCGGCGCAGCTCTGGGCACGCTCGGGGCCGGCGGTGATGGGGCTCTCGAACTTCCACAACCGACTCGGCCTCAACTCCATCCTCGAGCCCATCTCGGCGGCGCTGTGGCTACCCGGCAATCTCATTCTGGTCGGCGTGGTCGACGCCCTGTTTCTCCTCTTCTACCTTTTGTCGCTGGTGCAGTTTCTGCGCGAGGACCCTGGCCGCGGCATGCCCGTGTCGGTCGCGTTTGCGGTGCTCTCGCCGCTGAGCCTCCTTCTCTTCAACAGCTACTTCCTCTTCCAGGTCGGCCTCAACGACGTGCCGGCAGCGATGGTGGTGCTGGCGTGCCTGTTCGCGTTCGTCCGTGCGAACGAGACCGGCGGCGACCTCAGAGGAGCGCTGATCCCACTTTCGACCCTCTTCGTGCTGGCGGCCTTCGCCATCACCATCAAGCTCTCGAGCGTCTCGGTCGCCGTGCTTCCAGGGATGGCGCTGCTGACCTTTTCCTCGGGTGTACCAAGCCGCCGGCAGTGGGTCGCTCTGTGTCTCGCGAGCGGAGCGTTGGCTCTCCCTGCACTCGTGCAAGGCGCGTGGTTGTCGGGTTGCCTGCTCTTCCCGGTGGCGGGCACGTGCCTGGACCCTCTGCCCTGGTCGAACAGGGGCGAAGCCGAGTTGACGACGGCGGCGATCACGGCCTGGGCTCGTGCGCCGGGTACCGGCCTCGAGTACGCGCAGGGGTGGGCATGGCTCCCCGACTGGTGGGAACGAAACCGCGTCGAGCTGACGCGGATCTTGATCGTCACCGTCGTCGCTTCGGTTACGGCCTTCGGACTCCGATTCGCCTTGCGCCGCGTCGCGCCGCGGACCGAAATCTCAGGGTCGAGGGCGACGCGCGCCTCCACTTCGGCCGGGGTCGTGCTGTTCTGCCTCGCATCGCTGGCGCTCTGGTTCGTCCGCGCGCCTCATCCCAGATTCGGTAGCGCCGCCCTCCATGCCCTCACGATCACGCCGGGCTTGCTGATCTTCGCTTCGCGGGCTGGCGCGCCGCGCCTCGAGCGGAAGGTCTGGCGGGTCGTCGGCATCGGCGGGGCCGTGCTGGTGTCGCTCTTTTCAATCGAGCTTGCCGCTCGGGCCTGGCCGCGCTCCGTCGATCGCAGCACCCTCCTCTCCTTCCGCTTGGGGACTCCAACCGTCGAGGTGGTGCCCAACGAGCACTTCGGCGTGCGCCCGCGGGAGGGCGATCAGTGCTGGCTCACCCGAAGCCCCTGCTCGCCCCATGACAGGGAGATCTCGGTGGGAAGGCGCGGTCCCTGGATGATCATGGAGCCGCTCTCCCGGACAGAGTGACACGGGCGGCTCACCGGAAGGCCCCGCTGCTCCTCGCGTTCAGCCGTAGGAGGCGATCGCCGTCGCTTCGTCGTCGAAGATGTCGAAGACCCCGGTCAGCCCACTGATCGTCAACACGTCCTTCACTCGAGGCGAAAGCTTGAGCAGCTTGAGCGCAGCGCCGCGCCGGGTCG
>DATLFI010000073.1:0-2176 GCA_035524895.1 Thermoanaerobaculia bacterium
GGGCGGCGGCTGGTCGGCCGGCAGATACGCGGCGAGTGCGGGCGCGGGTGCGGGCGGGGGCGCGGGTGCGGGCGCGGGCGCCGGTGCGGGTGCGGGTGCGGGTGCGGGTGCGGCTACGGGGACGGGCGCGGTCGGGTCGGCCGGGGTTGGGACGTCAGAGAGGATGCGCGGCACGCCGGTCGCGGTGGTCCGAGCGGCGCTCGCGCGGAGGGGGGCCTCGTTGGGAACCGCCAGCGCGATGCTCGACAACGCGAGCAGACCGACGCCGACGTAGGCGGCACGCCGCCCGTGCGGCGAGAGCTGGGCGGGCCGCGGTAGCGCGCGCGCCAGGCGGAGGAGGCGGGCGCGGACCCGACGCAAGGAGATCACCGGCCGCGGCTCGTAGTCCAGATCGTCGAGATCTTCGAAGGTCTCGGGCCCAGGCGGTGTGAGCTCGATCTGCTCGCCCTGGCGGAAGAACTCCAGATCCACGTTGGTGAAAGCGTCGGCCCCGAATTCGGTATTCCTCTTCACGACACTGCAGTTCAAAGCAAGCGCGGTGCCACGCAGTAGCGTGAGTGTTTTCGGCCACAACGGCGCCACCGGCCTGGGCGTGATCACGCACGATCCACACACCGTGGCAGGAGGTCGCACACGCGCGGTTCGCCTGCCTCGGCGACCCTGGGGTACGATGGCAGGCCCGGGAAGGAGCGACGATGAGGTTTCTGTACGGCGATTCGACCGAATCCACCCTCGAGCTCAACTACATCGAGCTCTTGCGCGATGCGCTCGATTTCTCCGTGGACGTGGTGCTGGCGTCGCACCGGATCCGGGAGCTGAGGGCGGGGCGCCGGGAGCGCGAATCGGGAGCGGCCCAGGAGATCCAGCGGATCGAAGCCCTGGCCGGCACGGTCGCCAAAGCGCTGGTCGGAGCCGGCCCTCCCGAGTCGGCGACCCGGCGCTGCGCCGACGACATCGATCGCCTGGCCCGCGGCGCGGTCGAGGCCCAGGTGTCCCGGGTCAAATCCGGATTGGCCGACGACCTGGACCGGCTCGATGCCGAGATCAACCGCGAGCGCGCCGCCTGCACCCGTGCGCTCGAGACCCTGCTGCTCGCCCAGGATCTTCCGCGCTCCACCAAGCGAATGCGGATCAGCCTGACCGACGGCAGCCGCTACCAGGCCCGCCTGCAGCTCGAGTCGGCCATCGGCCTCGATGCGGTGCTCGAGCTCGAGATCGCTGGAGAGAGCCTGTTCGCCGAGCCCATCCGGGTCGAGAAGCTGGCCCCGAACCTCGAGATCAAGGCGCCCGAGAGCAAGGGGCTGCTGCACAAGAAGCTGACGCTGGTGCCGAAGAAGCTCGGCAAGAAGGTGGTCGTCGAGCTGATGGTGAGCGGCGACGAGCTGCAGCTCAAGCTGCGCGCCACGCCGACGCTGGACGACGAGGGCTACGACGTGGTGGTCACCGGTGGCGACACCCGGGTCACGCGCTTGCAGAAGGGCGAGGACGATCCGACGCCGCCCTTCGAGCTCGAGGGCGAGGGCGCCGCCGGAATGGCGTCGCTGTGCAACTCGCTGCGTGCCGCGGCCCACGACCTGTCGGCCGCGCGCAAGAGCCTGGTCACGGCCGCCCTCGACGGGACGCCGACCGGAAGCCTCGAGGATCCCGACCTGCTGGTCGAGCGGCTGATCGAGACCATGGCGCCGGTGGTGCGCGAGCTCCGCCGTCATACGCCGGTAGCCGGCGAGCTGGTGCTCAAGCGCGAGCTGTCCTCCGGTCATCGCGAGGAGATCTTCGTGCCGCTCTCCGAGCTGCGCGAGCGGCTGCACCGGTTGCCACCCGACTTGCGCCGCATCTTCGCGCCGCTCCAGCTCCTCGACCGGGAGGACTTCTCGGAGGACGCGGTGACCGCGGTCGCCTCCGGCACCGACTCCCAACCGATTCGCCTGGCGACCTCCGAGCTCGACGAAGCCTGGCTCGAAGGCGACGAGCCCAGCAACGTGCCCGACGTCATCGACGCGCTGTCCTCCCTCGAAGTCGAGATGAACGCCGACGACTAGGGGGTGTCCCTAGTTAAAGCGTGCCTCCTGCCGAGGCACATGGAATCACAGGCGAGGCGCTCCGAAGGAGTGGGTAGGGCACCCTCGACTGAGGAGCAACAACGCCTGTGGTTGCAGGGGACCGGCAGGTGGCGCGC
>DATLFI010000074.1:0-9372 GCA_035524895.1 Thermoanaerobaculia bacterium
CTCTGGCGGACGCCTCGACCCCGCTCGACCGGATCGCGCTCGCGATGTCGGCGCTTCCAGAGCAAGAAATCTGGCGGCGCCTGGTACCGGCGCTCTCGCTCTTCCCGGAGCCCGCGCGCCGCGAGCTGGCCGAGGCCGGCCAGCGGGACGCCCCAGTCGAGCTGCGACCGGCGATCGCGATAGCGCTGCTGCACGACCCGGCGCCCGAGGCGGTGTCCCAGGTGCGAGAGCTGCTCGGCCACGAAGACCCATTCGTGCGCGGTCTCGCGGCTCGCGCGATGGGTGTGCTCGGCTCGGGCTCTTTGGACCTGGCTCGGCTCGAGCCGCTGTTCGACGACCAGCCGTTTCCCAAGAGCCAGGCTCTGGCGGCAGCCGCTCGTCTCCTCGGCGACGGGCGTGCCGCCCCGCCCGCGGGGTGGGGCGCAGAGCTCCTGCCGGGCCTGGAGGGCGCGCCGGGCCACCCCGACGTCGAGCTCGCACTGTGCGGGCTCCTGAGCCACTACGTGTTCGAGCCTAGGGTGGCCGACGCGCTGCTCGCCGTGGCCGGAGGCGAGCGGGGGGAGGCCGCGCGCGGAGAGGCGATCGCCGCGTTGCTCAGGGCAGGCGAGCCACGGGCGTTCGACCGGCTCGGCGCGCTGGTGGCGTCGCGCTCTCCGTCGGCGCGCCTGCGGGCCGCGGCGTTGGTGGGGTCAGCGGCCTGGCCTCTGAGCTCGGTCGGGCCGCTTGCATCGTTGCTCGAACGCCTGCTCGACGATTCCGACCCCGGCGTGCGCGCTGTTGCGTTACGAGCGCTCTTTGCCCGGGGCGACCTGCTCGGCCGCGCCCAGGTCGTCGCCTGGGCTCAGGAACGTAGGGCGGATCCCAGCCCCGCGGTCCGCGCCGAGCTCTACACTGGTTTGGTCGGCCGTCCTTGGATCGGACTGGACGCGTTGGTCGAGACCGCCGGTGTTCGGCTCGAGCGCGAGCCCGACGCGGTCGCTCGCCGCCAGCTCGTGGCAGCGCTCGCGGCGCGAGGAGCGGCAGAACGGCTCGAGCGAGGCGCGATCATCGCGATCCTGGAGCTGGTCGCCGAGCAGGACCCCTCCCACCTGGTTCGTCGCCGTGCCGCCGAGGCGCTGCGGGGCTTCGGTCGGCCAGCCCCGGATCCCCGCCCGGTGCACGCTCTCGACCAGCTCGGCGCCTACCGCGAGCTGGAACAGCGCACCAGCGCGCCGCGGACGGCGACCCTGGTCACCGGCCGCGGCGAAGTCGTCGTCCGACTCGAGTGTCCGCTGGCGCCGAAGAGCTGCCTGTCGTTCCTACAGCTCGCCGCCCAGGGTTTCTTCCGCGACCAGGTGATCGGCGAGCGCGATCCGGGCCTGGCGGTACGTGCCGGCGACCCTACCGGCAGCGGCTGGGGCGGCCCCGGCTACCGCCTGCGGGACGAGCTCACGCCGCTCGAGCTCGACCGTCCTGGGGTGCTCTTGCTCGAGCGGCCGTTCCCCGACGGCGCCTCGAGCCGGTTCGAGCTCACCCTGTCGCCGCAGCCCTGGCGCACCGGACGGGAGGTCGCTCTGGGCTACGTCGTGGCAGGCTTGGAGGTCCTGGACCTCCTCGAGCCCGGCGACCACATCGTGGATATCCGCCTCGACGAGGGTTCCCCGGCGGAGTCGGTCCACATACCAACTGGCGCGCTCCCTGGGCGCCTCTGAGCCGCCTGGCGGCCTGCAACCTTCCCCATTGGAGGACGTACGGAAGATGGCCGGGATGGCCCAGAAGACCGACGAAGAGCTGGTCACGGCCGTCCTCGGCGGGGACGAGGATTCCTTCCGTGACTTGGTCCTCCGGTATCAGAGCCGTGTCGTCAACTACCTGCAGCGGATGCTCCGCGACGTCGAGGAGGCCCACGAGCTCGGGCAAGAGGTCTTCCTCCGCGTCTACCGCGCGCTCGACCGGTTCGATCACAGCTACCGGTTCTCGACCTGGCTCTTCCGGGTCGCCCAGAACGCCGCGATCGACCGCATCCGCAAACGGCGCCTCAAGATGGTGTCGATCAACCGGCCCCAGACCGGCGATTCCGAGGGCGGCGAGTGGGAGTTCGAGAGCGCGGACCCGACTCCGTACCAGAACGCGCGCAATCGCGAGCGGGCCGGGGCGATCCTGGAAGCGATCCAGGGTCTGCGCGACGAGTACCGGGAGTTGATCGAGCTGCGGCACTTCGCAGAGCTCTCGTACGAAGAGATCGCCGAGCTCAAGGGTATGCCGCTCGGTACGGTGAAGAACAAGCTGTTTCGGGGTAGGCAGATGTTGAAGGGCGTGCTGGCGGATTTCCTGACCGACTGACGGATGTCGTATGAAGCACCCGGTGACGGAACACGACGCTGCGCTCCTCGACTCTTGGCTGGACGGCCAGCTCGAGCCGGGCGAAGCCCGAGCGCTGGGCCAGCGGCTGGGCGTGGACGCCGGCCTCGAGCGTGAGGAGGCAGAGCTTCGTCGACTGTTCCAGGCCTTCGAGCTCGGTAAGGTCGAGGTGCGCGAAGGGTTCGCCGACTCGGTGATGGCGCGGCTGCCCCAGCGCGCGAAGGCCGGCCGTCTGGCGGTCGCACTGCTGGTCGCGGCGGCGCTCGCCGGACTGGCGACAGCGGTCGCTCTCCTGTCGGGAGGCGGTGTTCCCACGGCGGGGTCGCTCGTTGCGACACTCGGCGATTTCTTCGGGACCCTCCTGCTGGCCGGCGCTGGGCTCCTGGGCGCCTCCTGGCGCGGCGTCGGCGAAGGCGTGCGCTCGTTCCTCGCGCTCTCGCCGGCCAACGTCGCGATCGCGGTGGGAGTCAGCGCCGCTTCGGCCTTGCTGCTGGTCTCGCTCCTGCGCCGGCGGCGCGCGGTCGCTGCCGAGCGCGCGCGACGGAACGGCCTCGACTGACTCGACTGAGTCGACTGACTCGACCGAGTCGCCGTCGCAGCGGCGATAGCAGCGAGCGCTCGCGGCCACCCTGGTACCCTCCGCCTCATCCTTTGGAGAGGCGTATCCCAGTGAGGCCCCCGGCTGTCGTCTCGTCGGTCTCGCGTCGCTACCGGCCCCTAGCAGCCCGTGGTGGAACCCCCGTGGGCTGCGTTGGGAGCGCCGTGGGGCCGTATGCTCATGCGGTGCGCGGGGAAGGTCCTTCGCCTGCAGCGGCTCTACCGGCGGTTCGGCGTTGGCGCGCGAGCGGTGGCGATGCTGGGTCCAGCGCTGAGCGAGCGCAACACCGCAGACGGCCCCACGCCGCCCCAACCGCTTTGGGCGCGGGGGTTTGCGGCCGCTGGCTGCGTTGAGCCTCCTGCACGATGGCACCGCATCGCGTTCGTCGGCCACGCCTTGCCAGCGGCCGCAGATCCCCGCGCGCAGCCTCACGCGGGTTTCACCACGGGCCGCTAGGGTCTGACGGCCAAGAGCAGCGCCGCTGGCGACTACCTACCCCGAAACACCGGCTCCCGCTTCTCCAGGAACGCGCGCACACCCTCGCGGTGGTCCTCGGTTTCGCCGCACCGCAGGTGGGTCATCGCCTCCCGGTCGAGCAGGGTGCGGAAGTCGGCGGTGACGGCGAGGTTCACGTTCTCCTTCATCCAGCGCAGGCTCACACTCGGGCTGCGGGCCAGCCTCGCCGCTACCTCGCGCACGGCGGCCTGGAAGCCTTCGGCGGGGACGACGCGGTTCACCAGGCCGAGACGCAGCGCATCGTCGGCGTCGAGCACGTCGGCCAGGAAGAGGAGCTCCTTGGCCTTCGCCGGGCCGACCAGCCGGGTGAGCTGCCAGGTAACGCCGTAGTCGCCGCCGAAGCCGACCCTGGCGTAGGCGGTGCCGAAACGCGCCGCGCTGGATGCCACGCGCAGGTCACAGGAGAGCGCGATGCCGAGCCCGGCGCCCATGGCGTGACCGTTGACAGCGGCGAGTGTGGGTTTGGGGAGCCCGTGCAGCAGCCAGCAGAGCTCCTGGCCCCGGCGCAACTCGTCGACGCGCTGCTCGTAAGTGTTCTCGCGGGCGGCGTCCATGCGCGACACGTCGCCGCCGGCGCAGAACGCGCGGCCGGCTCCCGTGACCACGACGGCACCAACGTCGTCGCGGGTGGCGGCCTCGCGCAGAGCCTCGATCGCCGCGGTGTTCATGTCCGGGGAGAGCGCGTTGAGCTTCTCGGGACGGTTGAGAGTCAGGGTGGCGACGCCACCCTCGATCGAGAGCTGCAGGGTGTCACTCGACGATTCCACGGTGCCTCCTGATGGGCCGAGGGGGAAGCCCTCGCGTACGTGGGTGCGGGAACGGGCTGGCCGCAGCAGCCTGCGGCTGGGCGGCAGGTAGGGTCTTGTTCAACTGTACTCCGAGCGCGCGGGAACCGCGGACCGTCCAGCGCGTTGTGACAACGTGAGGGAGCCCACGGGGCGTCGCCGGCCCGGCCAACGGGCTGAGATTTGGAACGGACGGCGATGCGCTACCGGGAGGGGCTCGAGGGAGTGAGCGCGGATGAGGGAGGTTCAGCCGGTATGACGGGCGCGACCGCGCTCTACCGGGGCGTCGAATCGGCGGATGGTGTGCCGCTGACCCTCGCGCCGCGGCTGCGCTCGCCGTTGCGCACCTACGCGGCGGAAGAGGGGGCCGACGGCCAGCTCATGGTCAGGGTCTGCGCGGGGGATGCGGCGGCCTTCGAGCAGATCGTCGACCGCTACAAGGATCCTCTCGTGGGGTATCTGGCGCGCATGACGAGCTGCCGCGACCGAGCCGAGGAGTACGCACAGGAGACATTTCTCCGTCTCTACCAGAATGCGCACCGCTATCGCGAACGTGGCCAGCTCTCTGCCTACCTCTTCCGTATCGCCACCAACTTGCTGCGCTCCGACGAGCGCCGGCGCCGCCGCTTTCGACTGCTGGAAGCCTGGCTCCCGAAGGCCGATCGCGCCCCCGGGCCGTCGGCCCAGGGCCTGGCGCTCCACCGTGAGGCGACCGAGGTCGTGAGCGCCGCGATCCACGACCTTCCGACCGTGTTTCGGGCCCCGCTCGTACTGCGGGAGATCGAGGGTTGGTCCTACAGCGAGATCGCGCAGGCTTTGGGCTGCCGCGTCGGCACCGTCAAGTCGCGCATCAACCGGGCGAAGGCGCGTCTACGCGAGGCGCTCGAGCCGTACTGGAACGGAGCGGCCTGAGATGAGCGGCCGCGAACCGTCCGAGCCCGGCCGTCTCGAGACAGAGCTGCGCTCGCTACCGCGCGCGCAGGCGTCCCCTGGGTTCACCAGACGCCTGTTGGCTCGCGTCTCGGCGCGCCGAGCGCCGCAGCGCAGCCTCGCCGTGCCGCGCTGGGTCTGGCTGGCCGCGGCGGGAGCCATGCTTCTGCTCTGGATGGCGCCGCGGGCTGCGGATCGCTTCCGCGTCTCCGACTCGCCCATCGCCGAGGTCGCGTCGGGGACGGCTCTCGGCGTTGGTCCGCTCGACGCCGCGCAGGTCCGGCTCCTGCGTGCCCGACGCGCGGCGCTGGAGCAGGAGCTGGGGGAGCTGCGGCAGCTGGCCGCGAAGCTGCCACCGGTGGTGGGCATCGAAGGCCCCACTGCCGACTACCTGGTCGACCTCGGAGAGCTCGCGGCCGGGTTCCCGAGCCACGAGGCGCAGGCGGTGCCTGCGTCCTACCGTCCGCGACCGTGATCGTGCGAGGGATCGTGCCATGAGTCTCCGCTCGCTCCACCGCCGGAGCAGGTTCCTGGTCACCGTGGTGCTGGTGGCCTGGGGCTTGGGTCCCGCGACGCAACAGCGGGCGGAAGCGCAGGCGCCGGAGCGGGCTCACGTGCGCGTGATCTTCCTAGGCGGTGACGGGCAGGTGATCGAGCTTCCTGGTCGACTGCCGAAGACGCGGGGCGAAAGGGCTCTGTTGTCGCCCGGCCGGGAGACCGATGCGCTTCCGGGTTGGGTCGTGCTCGAGCGCGAGCCGCTGGGAAGAGGGTTCCTCGGAGCCGGCTTCATCGATCTGACGCCCGAGCTGCGGCGGCACTACGGCGCTCCCGGCGACCGCGGAGTCATGGTGTCGGCGATCGCGGAGGACTCTCCCGCGGAGAGAGCGGACCTGGCTGTCGGTGACATCGTCCTGCAGGTCGAGCGGGCCGCCATCGCGAGCGCCGACGCGCTCGGCCGCGAGATTCGGGCTCGCCGCGGCGGCGACCGAGTCGAGCTGGACATCCTGCGCCGCAAAGAGCGGCTCCGAGTGGTCGCGGAGCTCTCGGAGCGCGAGCGTCCGCTGATCCGTCTCGAGCCGACCTTCGTCACGCCCGGGCAGCTCGAGCTGCGTGTGGACCGTCTGGATCGCTCCGGCGAGCTGGTCGAGATCCGGATCGAGGAGCTGGTCGATCAAGTGCAGCGCATCCTGCGTAGCGGAGAGGCGCTCGCAGGCCCCGTTCGGGCTCGTCGCGGCATGGACCGCGACAGCATCGAGCGCCGCATGCGCGAAGTCGAGCGCGAGCTCGAGGAGCTCGACCGGGCTTTGCGCCGCGCGGAGGCGAGGCCGCTTTGAACGACGCTTGCGACGCCGCGGCGACAGAGAGAGGCCGTGGGCCGGTGATAACGTGATTCCGGCGAAGCTGGCATCGAGCCGGAGCGCGTCGGGTCTCGTTCCCCCCAAACCATCTCGAGGAGCTGCTTGGAGCGCCGAAGGCTTCGCCTGTTCTTGTTGCGACACGGTCAGGTCGCGGCGAACCGCGATTTTCGCTTCGTCGGCGACCTCGACGAGCCGTTGACCGATCTCGGTCGCTGGCAGGCTCAGCGGCTCGGCGAGGCTCTCGAGTCGCTTCCCGGTGGCGTCGGTCGCGTGCTGGCCAGCCCTCGACGGCGAGCGCTCGACACAGCCCACGAAGTCTCCTCGAGGGTGGGCCGGGTCGTGGAGGTCGACCAGCGCCTGGCCGAGCAGTCTTTCGGCTCCTGGGAGGGTCTCACCCGGCAGGAGGTCCAGGCGCGCAGCCCGCAGGACGCGGAGCTCCTCGCGGCGTGCGACCGCGAGGGGTCGGCGACGCCTCCGGACGGCGAGTCGTTCGCAGCCGTCCAGTCGCGAGCGCTCCGATTGGTGGACGAGCTCGCACGAGGCGAAGGCGCGGTGGTGCTGGTGAGCCACGTCGGACCGATCAAGGCATTGCTGGCATCGGCCTTGGAGATGCCACTCTCGGGGGCGCGCCGGCTCTTCCTCGACCCTGCCACGATCAGTGTGGTCGACTGGTATCCGTCGCCGACACTCAGGATGTTCAACAGCCACGTGCACCTGGGTTGGTCGCAGGCGCGCTGGCTCGACGCCGAGACGGAGCGATCCGCGCAGGCAGCGATGGCGAACGTGGAGACGCGGCTGGTCGGATCACGATCGCAGCGCGCCTGACGGAGCGGTAGGACTGAGCAAACACCGCGCGCTTGCGCGGCAGGAGCAGGCTGACAGATGGCTCGACCCAGCGGATCACAGCTCATGGAGAAGATCGCCGCGCTCGCCAAGCGGCGCGGGTTCGTCTACCCGGCCTCCGAGATCTACGGCGGCTTCAACGGCTTCTGGGACTACGGTCCACTGGGCGTGCAGCTCAAGAACAACCTACGCGACGCCTGGTGGCACGACATGGTCGAGTGCCCGCCGCTGGGTCCCGATGGCCATCCGTTGCAGATCGTGGGACTCGACTCGGCCATCGTGCAGAACCCGAAGGCCTGGGAGGCGAGCGGCCACGTCGCCGGATTCAGCGACCCGATGGTCGACTGCCGCGAGAGCAAGTCGCGCTACCGCGCCGACCACCTGCGGGTGCTACGGCCGAGCTCGGGAGCGCCACAGTATTTTGCGTTCGTCGAAGGCGAACCAGGGCGCGCTCTCGAAAGAGCGAAGAAGGTGCTGCGACGCAAGGTCGCGCTGGAGGACTTCGAGCAGCTCTCGCTCGCCGAAGTGCCCGAGGAGGGGCGATCCCTGGTCTACGGACCGGACGCCACCGAACCCGGCTCGCTCACCGCACCTCGGGAGTTCAACTTGATGTTCCGCACCTTCGTCGGGGCGGCGAGCGGCGACGAGAACCTGGCCTACCTCCGTCCCGAGACCGCGCAGGGGATCTTCCTCGACTACCGCAACGTGCTCGACACGGTGCGGGTCAAGGTTCCGTTCGGCATCGCGCAGGTGGGGAAGGCCTTTCGCAACGAGGTCACGCCGCGCAACTACTTCTTTCGCAGCCGCGAGTTCGAGCAGATGGAGATGGAGTGGTTCTGCGCTCCGTCGCAGGCTCGGGAGTGGTTCGACTTCTGGGTCGAGCAACGGCTCGAGTGGTGGAAGGGTCTGGGGATCTCGGCCGACAACCTGCGGCTGCGCCGACACGACCAGGACGAGCTCGCGCACTACGCCAAGAGCGGCGCCGGCACCTTCGACGTCGAGTATCGGTACCCGTTCACCGATCCTGGATTCGGCGAGCTCGAGGGCATCGCGCATCGGGGCAGCTTCGACCTCGAGCAGCATCAGAAGGCGAGCGGCGCGCGCCTGGAGTACTTCGACCCCGAGACGCAGGAGCGCTTCCTGCCGCACGTGATCGAGCCGGCGAGCGGTCTCACGCGCGGCGTGCTGACTCTGCTGTGCGAGGCCTATGACGTCGACGAGAGTCGGCCTTCCCCCGAGATCATGCGCTTCCCCAAGCGCCTGGCGCCGATCAAGGCCGGGATCTTTCCGCTGGTTGCCAAGGAGGGGATGCCGGAGATGGCCGAAAAGCTCTACCTCGAGGTTCGGCGGCGCTGCGTGGCCCAGTTCGACGCCAAGCAGTCGATCGGCAAGCGTTACGCGCGCATGGACGAGGCGGGAACGCCCTTCTGCTTCACCGTGGACGGCCAATCGCTCGCCGACCACACGTGCACGATCCGGGGTCGCGATAGCGGCCTACAGGAGCGCATCGCCCTGGACTCCGTGGTGCGCTTCTTGGCCGAGAACCTCGGCGACTAGCGAGTCCTGACTTCGGCAAACCAGCCCCCGTTGACTGGTCGCTCGGTCATGACAGGGAGCGCCGAACGTAGGACGAATCAGCCCGAATGCGCCACAATGGCGCGCACAATCGACACTGTATGCCGATTTGGCTCGCCAGAGGGGGAGGCGGGCTGACGGAGCCGGTGAGCCGCCGTGTCGGCGGGAGCAGCTTCGTGTGGCGGGTCCGTGGACCCGCGTCTGGGTGAGTGGAGAAGGGGAGCCAGGTGCCGAGTGGCCTCGGGCTGGCTCCCGAGAGGCTTATGGAGAGAGGAGGTTCCCGTGTCTGGGTAGGTGTCTTCGACGATTGACCCCTGTTGCGGAGGGCAGCTTCGCTGCTCTCCAGGGGATTGAGGTGAGTGGAAGGTGGCGGGATTGGAGAGGTGGGTCGAAGTGTGAAACGTGAAACCTCCTCGTCAGGTTCTCC
>DATLFI010000075.1:0-29685 GCA_035524895.1 Thermoanaerobaculia bacterium
CGGCTCAAGAGCACAGAACCGAGCGTCGCGGGCCTCTTCGCAGGTACGGGGATGGGAGGCGGCCGGACCGGGCCACGCCGCCCCCCTATCACCAGCGGCTCACAGCAGCAGCAGCGGAGCAATGACGAGCGCCACGACCGACATGAGCTTGATCAGGATGTTCAGGCTCGGACCGGCAGTGTCCTTGAACGGATCGCCGACCGTGTCACCGACCACCGCTGCCTTGTGGGCGTCGGATCCCTTACCGCCATGGGCGCCGGCCTCGATGTGCTTCTTGGCGTTGTCCCAGGCGCCGCCCGCGTTGGACATGAAGATCGCCATCAGCACTCCGGACGAGGTCACCCCGGCCAGCACCCCCGCCAAGGCCTCGACATCGTAGAAGCCGACCGCCACCGGAACGACGACCGCCAGCAGACCTGGCACCACCATCTCCCGGATCGCGGCCTGCGTGGAAATGTCGACGCACTTGGCATGGTCCGCGGTCGCCGTGCCCTCCATGAGCCCCGGAATGGTCCGGAACTGCCGTCGAACCTCCTCGATCATCTTGAACGCAGCACGGCCCACGGCCCTCATCGCGATCGAGGTGAAGAGGAAGGGCATCATGGCGCCCACGAACAGGCCGCACATCACCTTCGGGTTGGCCAGGTCGATGCTCTCGAGCCCGACGGTGGTCCGGAAGGCGGCGAACAGGGCCAGCGCGGTCAGCGCCGCTGATCCGATCGCGAAGCCCTTGCCAACGGCGGCCGTGGTGTTGCCGACCACGTCGAGCTTGTCGGTGCGGGCGCGAACCTCAGGGCCCAGGTGGCTCATCTCGGCGATGCCACCCGCGTTGTCGGCAATCGGACCATAGGCGTCCACCGCGAGCTGGATGCCCGTCGTCGAGAGCATGCCGAGCGCCGCGATCGCGACGCCATAGAGCCCGGCCTGGGAGTGAGCGACCAGCACCGCTCCCACCAGCACCAGGATCGGAAACGCGGTCGAACGCATGCCCACCGCGAGACCACTGATGATGTTGGTCGCGGCACCGGTGAGGCTGTCCTTGGCGATGCCGCGCGCTGGGCCCTTGGACTCGGAGGTGTAGTACTCGGTGATCAGCCCGATCGCGGTGCCGGCGACCAGCCCGGCGACCGTCGCGAGGAACACGCCCATCGCGTCGAAACTAGTGTTCTCGATCACGTAGGTGCCTTCGAGCAGCCAGTTGGTCACGAAGTACGTGACCACCAGCATCAGCCCGGCCGCTCCGAACGAGCCCAGGTTGAGGGCGGCCTGCGGGTTGCCGCCCTCCCGCGTCCGCACCAGGAATGTCGAGGCGAGCGAGATCACGATGCCGCAACTGGCAAGAACGAGCGGTAGCAGCACCAGCTCCGGGGTGTAGTTGGAGGCGCCGAGGGTCGCGACCACACCCAGCACCAAGGTGCCGACGATGGCACCTACGTACGACTCGAAGAGGTCGGCCCCCATCCCCGCCACGTCGCCGACGTTGTCACCGACGTTGTCCGCGATCACCGCAGGGTTGCGCGGGTCGTCCTCCGGGATGCCCGCCTCGACCTTGCCGACCAGGTCGGCACCGACGTCCGCGGCCTTGGTGTAGATGCCGCCGCCCACGCGCGCGAAGAGTGCGATCGAGCTGGCGCCGAAGGAGAAGCCGGTGAGGATGGTGACCACACGCTTCAGCGACTCGTTGTCCTGGTACCCGAACATGCGCGTGTAGAGCAGGAGCAGGACCGACATGCCGAGCAGCCCGAGGCCGACCACGGCAAAGCCCATCACCGAGCCGCCCGCGAACGCCACGCTGAGTGCCCGGGTCAGGCTGGTGCGGGCCGCGGCTGCGGTACGGACGTTGGCCGCGGTGGCCACCCGCATCCCCACGAACCCGGCGAGGCCCGAACAGAACGCTCCGGCGAGCATCGAGACGCCGATCCAGGCCGACGTTTCCGCGCGACCCCAGTTGGCCCACGCCAGGAGGCCAGAGGCGAGCAGGACGAACACGGTCAGCACCCGGTACTCGCGGCCCAGGAAGGCCATCGCACCGGCCCGAATGTGGCCTGCGATCTCCACCATCTTCGGGGTGCCAGGATCCTGGCGGTTGATCCAGGCGCTGCGCCACAGCGCGAACAGCAACGCCAGGATTCCCGCCCCCGGCAAATACCAAAGCATCGTTTCCACGTTTGCTATCTCCTCGTCGGTCTCAGTACCAATAGAAAGGAACTCGGATCGGGTGACCCGGGTCGTCCACTACCGGGGATGCTGGCTGCCCGGATCCGTATCTTCCTCGTGACCAGCCTGCGCCGCCGCCCGCTCGACACCGTCGATTGGCGGGAGCGGACCGTTGAAAGCGGCCATGGCCGGCTCCACCCCTCGTTCGAGCCACGCCTCGCAAGCTCGCACGGCGCGCTCGATCTGACGCTCCACAAGCGGAATCTCCTCCGGATCGAAACCCCGGAGCACGAACTCCGCGAGGTCACCGCTCGGCGCCTCGCCCGGCGGCGCGATCCCCAGGCGAAGCCTCGGCAGGGAGTCGGTGCGCAGGCTGCCGACCACCGAGGCCAGTCCGCGGTGACCGCCAGGGCCTCCGACGGGGCGCAAGCGGAGGGTGCCGAGCGGCAGAGCGATGTCGTCGTAGACCACCAGGATGCGTTCCGGCTGATAGCCGTACCGTTCGACCAGACATCGAACGGCATGACCGCTGCGGTTCATGAAGGTCTGCGGCTTCACCAGCTCGGCGGCCTCGGCGCGCGCACACAGCGCCGCGCACTCCTCCCGCCACGGCTCGGCACTCCAACCTCGATGCAGGCTGTCGATCACGCGAAATCCGAGATTGTGTCGAGTGTGCTGGTACCCAGCCCCGGGATTGCCGAGACCCAGCACCACCGCCCGGTCGGTCCTGGCCACGGCCTCGGTGGTCGACGTTTCGTTCCACACGGCGATTCTCTTGCGCTGATCCGGTTGTCGCCCGATCGCACTCGCAGGACGATCGAGTCGGACCTCGAAGCCGCCCTCGGGCGGCAAGGCAGTGCACCCCACTCGTACCCGTCGCCAGCCGCCTGGGCACGCTGCCGAGTCGCGTCACGTCCCTCGATCTCGGACGCAGGCTCCTACTCCTCGGTCGACTCCTTGCCGCGGTGGATCACCTCCGGCTCCTCGCTAGCGGCCTCGATGAGATCCTCCTCGCCAGTGGTGGTCTCCGCCGCCGTGCGCGGCATCGAGACCGAGATCAGAACCTTGCCGGGATCGTCGACCAGCACGACGTTCTCGGGAAGCGTGACTTGACCGGCCTCGACGTGCTGGCCGATGAGGAGCTCGGACACATCGATCTCGATGTGCTCCGGAATGTCGGCGGGCAGGCACTCGACCTCGATCTCGCGAGAGATGAAGTCCAGCAGGCCGCCGTCCCGCTTCACGCCGATCGCGACACCCATCAGCTCGATGGGGGCCCGAACCTGCACCCTCTCGTCCATGCTCACCCGCAGGAAGTCGATGTGGATCAGTCCGCCGGTCAGCGGGTCGTACTGGATGTCCTTGACCATGGAGTGCCGGCTCTCCTCGGTGCCTTGCAGCTTGAGCAGGAACACCGCGTTCTCGCCGGAGGTCTTCAAGAGGCGATGGACGATCCGCGTTTCGACCTGGATCGGCAACGGTTCGACATCGCCGCCGTAGACCACGGCGGGTACGAGCCCGGCGCGGCGCAGCCGGCGGCTGGCGTTCTTCCCCTTGTTCTCGCGCTCGATCACTTCGACGGTAGTCTCTTTGTTGGCCATTCTCTGGCTCCTCTCGATCTGAGTATGGTCGTCTCGGAAGAGCTACACGAAGAGCGAGCTCACCGAGCTGTTGTCGTGGATCCTGCGGATCGCCTCTCCCAACAGCGGCGCCACGGAGAGTGCGGTCAGCTTCGGGCAACGGGCGAGCTTCTCCTCGAGCGGCGTGGTGTTGGTGACGATCACCCGCTCGATCGGGGAGGCTTGAATCCGCTGCAGCGCCGGACCCGATAGCACACCATGGATGCCCACGGCCAGCACTCGCGAGGCGCCCTTGTCCAGGAGCGCGGCAGCAGTTTGAATCAGCGTGCCGGCAGTGTCGATGATGTCATCGAGAATCACCACCGCGCGACCCTGCACGTCGCCGATGACGTTCATCACCTCCGCCTCGTTGGTCTTCACTCGGCGCTTGTCGCAGATCGCGAGGTCGACGTTGAGCCGCTTCGCGATCGCGCGCGCCCTAGCCACGCCGCCGGCATCGGGCGCGACGATCACCAGATCGGCGAGGTCGAGTCGGCGGATCTCCTCGAGCAGCACCGGAGCCGCGAACATGTGATCGACCGGGATGTCGAAGTAGCCGGAAATCTGGGCCGCATGCACGTCCATGGTGAGGATCCGGTCGGCACCTGCCGCGCTCAGTAGGTCGGCAACCAGCTTCGCGGTGATCGGCACGCGCGGCTTGTCCTTCTTGTCCTGGCGGGCGTAGCCGTAGTACGGCATGACCGCGGTCACGCGGGCGGCCGAAGACCGTTTGAATGCGTCGAGCATGATCAGCAGCTCGACGATGTTGTCGTTGACGGGGGGACAGGTCGGCTGGACGACGAACACGTCAGCGCCGCGAACGTTCTCCTCCACCTGACAGAACGTCTCGCCGTCCGAGAAGTCGAACGCGGTGACGACGCCGGGAGGCAGCTCGAGGTAGGCACAGATCTCCTCGGTGAGGCCCGGGTGGGCGCGACCGCCGAAGATCTTGAGCTCGCTGTACATCTCGATTCCGCTCTGCGAGGTTCGAGGCTGGGGGGGAACCTGTGGTCTGCTGGTCGAAGCTGTCCGGCAGACCGCCGCGGCTCGCCACCCGCCGTCGAGCTAACCGCGCTGCGCGCGTCAGGTGGCAGGCGGGCCTGCGGGGTCAGGACCGCCCGGTGGGTCTTCGGAAGTCGTGCTGGGAAGGTTTGCGGTCGCGAGGCCGAAGCTGATCCTGGTTGGGGCGGGAGGATTCGAACCTCCGAATACCGGATCCAAAGTCCGGTGCCTTACCACTTGGCGACGCCCCAGCGAGCTCGTGGCCGCAGCACGCGACACGCGGAGCGGACCCCCGACTTGCGAACCGCAGTCCGGGCCAGCGAGGGCGCGCATTCTAGCACCGGGGGGGGGTGGTCCGTCGGCATGCCCGTCGGCATGCCCGTCGGCATGCCCGTCGGCATTCCCGGCGGCACGGCCTGTTCCCCGGCGCACGAGGCCAGGCTCACCGCACGTTCCAGAACGAGTCGGTGAGGTGGCGACGGTGGACCTCCTCGAGCGTCCCGTCACCTACCGGTGCCTCGTCCGACTCTTGTCCCTGCCCGTCCAGGCCGTCGGCACCGGGTGGGGGCAGCGGCCGAGTCGCCTCGTCTTCCGGTCGCATCTCTCCGCGCTCACGAGACACGGTCTCACGGTACGCAGCCAGGATCGCCTGTTCCATCCAGGACCGGGTCTCGTTGTTCAGCGGATGCGCGACGTCCTTGAAATCGCCGTTCTTCTTGCGGCGGCTCGGCATGCTGACGAAGAGGCCTTCGCGACCGCGGATGATCTTGATGTCGTTGACCATGAAACACCGATCGAACACGATCGAGACGAAAGCCTTGAGCTTCGGCTCGTCGACCAGGAACACCTTGATTTCGCTTATGTCCACGGGTTCCCTCTACCGCCGCAAGGTGAAGATCTCCGGCACGACCTGCCGGCGGCCCGGTCTCGCGGGACCCCTTCGTCGCGACTGGGTCTCGATCACGACGAAATGCCCGGACACCGGCCGTCGAATGACGAGCCGCTGGCAGCAACGGACTGACTGAACCCCAATGATCGGGACGAAGTATATGGACGGCGCCGCCCAGTTGTCGAATCGAGGGTTCTAGCAGTCGCGACTGCTAGGCGCTACGTCACCACTTACGTGCTCGAGGTCATTTTCGCGATGGGTCTCGCGGTGGCTCTGGAGAGCCGCCGCAGTCCTCGCTCGCAACGAAGCCCTCGGGTACGTCGAGACTTGCCGGGCTCTGGGTCAAGGGCTGCCCGCCTGGCGTGCGCCAACGCAGCTGCAGGCCATCGCTCCGCGCGGAAAGGTAGGACAGTGCCGCGTCGCGGTGCCACCAGACTTCGGGTTCGCCCGCTCGCCACAGCGTCCAACGTTCCAGCCGTCCCGCGGGTGCGTCTGCCGTCCACGCTCGTCCGGCGGAATCCAAGAGGCGCCAGTGCTCGCCGTCGATCCGAGCGTGGTCCACCGGCTGGATCGGTAGTTGCCCGAGCAGCAGCGCGGGCAGCTGGTCGAAGGGCAGCGGCCCCAGCGGCACCGCTTCGATCTCGATCGACTCATCGAACCGGCAGTAGGTCTTGGCTCGAAGATCTAGGAAGAGGGCGCGGGTCTCCTCGACCGCGAGGCGAAACCAGCTTCGGCCCAGTTGATCGTTGCCCTGGAGGCTGAAGCGGTCCTGACGCTCCAGGCGGAGGATCAGGTTGAGAGTGGCATCTCCATCCGGCCCCTGATAGCGCAGCTTCACCACGCGCTGGGTCCCCAGAGCGTCTTCGGGCAGGCCCCAGAACCGCGGCGCTGACTCTCCGCCCGCGTCAGATGTGTCGCGGGCTCCGCGTAGTGCGCTCGCCGGCCGAGGGCCGCTGCTAGCGCAGCTCCACGAGCACAGCAGCAAGAGCGCTGACGCGGCGACCACCCACCTTCGCGTCACTGGGTGCCGGCGCGCAGCCGGGCGAGCTTCTCCCGCAGCTTGTCGACGTCGTCGTGATCGTCGAGCTCGAGCGCACGCTCGTAGGCAGCTCGCGCACGCTCCACGTCGCCGAGAGCCAGGTACGCGTCGCCCAGGTGATCGTGGATCGTGGCGTTGTCAGGGGTGAGCTCGGCCGCTCGCTCGAGGCTTTCCCGAGCCTCGCTGAAACGTCCGAGCCGATATTGAGCCCAGCCGAGCGAGTCCACGTAGGCGCCGTTGTCGGGCTGCAGGGCGACGGCTCGCTCGATCAGCGCCAATGCCTGCTCCAGGTTCACCCCCTGGTCTGCCCACATGTATCCGAGGTAGTTCATCGCCGTCGAGTCGTCAGCGCGCAGTTCCAGAACCCGTTGGAACTGCCCCGCCGCATCCTCGAAGCGACCCGCGCGCTCGTAGGCCTGACCGAGGAAGAAGTGAGTGTTTGCACGGTCCTCGGGAGACTCGCCGGCACCCGCCGCGACCGCGTCGAGGAGGAACGGAACCGCCTCGACGAAGCGTCCGTGCATCGAAAGGAACTGCGCGCTGCGCATCAACCCCGCGTAGCCCTCGGCGTCGGCGCGCTGCCGAAGGGCCGCGACCGCCGCCTCGACCGCGTCGAGCGCCAGCAGCGAGCGAATCCGTCCGAAGAAGAGCTCCTGCTCGGTCGCCGACGCAATCTCCGGACGTGCCAGGACCGCGAACGCCTCCTCGTCTCGGTCGAGCTCACCCAGCAGATCCGCCCGGCCCAGGAGGAGTCGTGGATCGGGCCCGAAGCGCTGTTCCTCCCTCTCCAACAGCTCGAGCGCCTTCTGAGGCTTGCCGAGCCGCACCAGCGCCTCGGCCTGAAAAGCGACGATGTCGGCGCGGCTCGAGGCCGAATCGAGATCGACCAGGAGCGAGGAAGTGTGCTCCAGGACCGCTTTCCAGTTGCCGCGCCGGGCCTCGAGGCCGGCCAGCCGTTGCCGCACCTCGGCACCGGCGACCTCGTTCCCCGCGACGTTCCCCGCGACGCCCGACTCGAGGACTGTCTCGAGCACCTTGGCTGCCTCGTCCTCCTTGCCCGCACCCTCTAGCAGCCGGGCGAGCTGGAGTGGCGGTCGAACATCCCCGGGCAGTCGCGTCCACGCCTCTCTCAGCGCCGCTTCGGCCGTCTCGAGCTCGCCGCGAAGTGCCAAGACCCGCGCCCGGCGCGAGACCAGGCCGAAGTCATAGGTCCGCACCAGTAGCGCATCGAGCAACTTCAGCGCCTCGCTGAGGTCGTTCTCGCGCTGCCGTTCGCTGAGTCCAGGTGACTGCGCTCTCAGCACGTACTCCTGAGCCAGCGCGACCTGCACCTGGGGATCGGGCGCGTCGCCTCGAGCACCCGCCTCCAGGATGTCGATCGCCGCCCCGTGATTGCCCTTCTCGCTCTCGAGCTGAGCCAAGGCCATACGATTCTCGAGCGACTCCTGATCGATACGAATGAGATCCCCGAGGACCGTGCGAGCCCTATCCGTCTCGCCAGCGGCGCTGAGAGCATCGACCAGGAGGCGTCGAAGCTGGCGGTGGTCCGTGTGATGGTTCACCAGATCCTGAAAGACCTCCACCGCAGCAGCGTGGCGGCCAAGGCTCTGGTAGATCTGGCCCAGCGTGACCATCCCCGCCACGTCCGTGGGCGCGACTTCTCGCAGGCGCTCGAGCGCCACCATTGCGCGCTCGATCGCCTTGGGCTCCCGTCGTGCCACGGAGAGCTGGATCTGGCCATAGCCGCGCAAGACATCGGCGTCCCGCGGAGCGAGGCGCAGCGCCTCCTCTGACTGCTCCAGAGCCGCAGGCAACCGGTCGAGCCGAAGCAAGACCTCGGCGTACTCGATGCGCGGGAACCCGGCAGACGGGTCGCTCACGAGCACGCGCTCGAAGAGCTCCGCGGCCGCCTCGAGCTCGCCCTCGCCCACGAGCATGGTCGCGAGCGCGTACTGGTAGGGCCCCTCGTCCAACGAGACAGCGGGGCGGGCCGGCTGCGCCCAGGACGGGACCGAGAAGCCAGCCAGGAGCGTGAACCAGCCGAGTACGATGCGAGTGGGTAGTGCGAGCACAGTTGGAACTCGGCGTGAAGCTCGGCGCCGCGTAGGAACCACAACGGCTTTCGCCGCAGCCCGATTCCCGCGATGGAGGCTATCTTCTTCCCCGCTGCTTTACAAGGCGACGAGCCGCAAACTATAATGGGCGGCTCTCGCCTAACCCTTTTTTCCCTGGGCACTTAGCGGCCGGCTGGTCGGCCTCGGCGCGACTCTCGTGAAGGCACTCGGCGCACTTCTCACCGATCTCGGCTGGATCGCCACCGAGCATCTCGACCACGCGCTCAAGGTCCAGCGCGCGATCGGAGGGCGTCTCGGCACCTGCCTCCTCGAGATCGATGCGCTCAGCGAGGAACGCTTGCTCTGCGCGCTCTGCCACCAGCTCGGAGTCCCGGCGGCCCGAGGCGCGGACCTACGCAACATCCCTCCGGAGGTCCACCAGCTCGTGCCGTCGCGGCTGGCACTTCGGTGGCAGGCGGTTCCCTTCCGAATGCTCGGCGAGGACCTCCACGTCGCCATGCTCGAGGTCGGCAACCTCGAGTTCCAGGACGAGCTCGCCTTCGCGACTGGCAAGCGTGTTCGCATCCACATCGCCAACGAGGCGAGGCTCTACGCGGCGCTCGAAGAGTACTTCGGCTTCCGTCATCCGCAGGCCGAGCGCCACCACCGGCTCGCGCGCCGCTTGGACGAGCGCATCGCGGCCGCTGGCGGCCCCAAGGCGAGCATGAGCACCGACGCGTTGCCCTCCAGCCTGCCGTCGCCGGTCGCGGGATCCAGCGCGCCCACGGGAGACGACTGGCTATCCGGTCTGCGCTCGCTCGACGATCCCGGTCAGCTCGCTGGGATGGTGATACGGCGCTTGGAGCCGGACCTGCGCCGAGTAGCGCTGTTCAAGATCGTCAAGGGCGAGACCCTCGGCTGGGTTGGCGCAGGAGCCGGCATGGACCAACGCCGTCTGGCCGCGTTGCGCATCGGCCACCACGAGCCTTCGGTCTTTCTCAACCTGCAGCAGGGTACGGATCGCCACCTGGGTCCCCTGGCGCCGATGCCGGCACACGATCGCATCGCCGACTGTTGGGGCGGCGGCAGCCCAGTGACCTGTCTGGTGCAGGGCATTCAGATCGGTCCTCGACTGGTCGGAGCCCTGTTCTGCGATCCGGGCCAGGATGGCTTTCGTCCCGGCCAGGTGGCTCGGCTCCTCGAGGTCGCTCGCGAGCTCGGCGTCGCGCTAGGCAATTGCGCGTTGCGGCGCCGCCAATCGCGCTCGGAGGCGCGACCTTTGCGCAACGCCGTTTCGACTTCGCTAGCAGGAAGCTCCTTACTGAGCGATCCGCCTGTTCGCAACGCCGCGGCCGCGGCTCCCTAGCGGATCCCCGATGCGAGCTCTATCCAAGTACCGCGGCCATTCTCCTGCTCCTTTGCTGACTCCGGAGGCTCGTCCATGATCAAGTCGGACCTGGTGGATCGAGTCGTGGAAACTTCGGACGTGCCTCGCGTCAAGGCGGCCAGCGCGGTCGAAACGATCTTCGACGCGCTCAAGACCGCACTCAGCGACGGCAAGCGGATCGAGCTCCGAGGCTTCGGGGTCTTCCAGGTGCGCGAGCGCAAACGCGGGGTCGGCCGGAACCCGAAGACAGGTGTGGAGGTCGAGATCACGCCCGGGAAGACCGTGCGCTTCAAGCCCGGCAAGGAGCTCAAGAACCTCTGAGTCGGTCAGCTCAGGTCAGCTCTATCTGAGGAAGCCGCTACCGACAGCACTCGAGGAGCAGGGTGACCGGCCCGTCGTTCACCAGCTCCACTTCCATGGCGGCCCCGAACTCGCCGGTCTGGACTGCCAACCCCCTGGCCCGCAGCTCCCGCGCGAGGCACTCCACCAGCGGCTCGGCCTCTGCCGGCGGCGCGGCGTCCGAGAAGGAAGGTCGCCGCCCGCGATCGGTCGCCGCGGCTAGTGTGAACTGCGACACCAGCAGCACGTCTCCCCCCGCCGCCACCACGTCGAGGTTCATCTTGCCCTCCTCGTCGGCGAACACCCGCAGGTAGCGAAGGCGATCGGCCATCCGGATCGCCTCGCTCTCGCCGTCTCCGACCTGGACCGCGACGAGCACCAGCAGGCCTCGTTCGATGCGGCCAGTCGCCTTGGCGCCGACCCGCACCTCGGCACGACGGACTCGTTGCACCACTACGCGCACGTCTTACGTCTCCACAAGTAGTAGCTGACCGATAGCCGCTGACGACCCCAGGGATCTCTCGGGGACGGACCGGTGGCTCGGCGGCCGGCCCTGGGTCGCTATGATCGCGGCGACCCAGATCGCGGACAACCTCGTCTCCATCTCGGAGACGACGACAACGAGGACTCGAACGATGGTGAACAAAGTGATTCTGGTCGGCAATCTGGGACGCGACCCCGAGATCCGCACCACCCCCTCGGGCCAGACTCTGGCAAAGTTCAGTATGGCCACTTCGCGCCGTTGGAAGGACCGCGACGGCAACCGCCAAGACGCGACCGAGTGGCACAACGTCGTCTGCTGGGGGCGTCAGGCCGAGGTCGCCGGTCAGTTCCTGACCAAGGGCAAGCAGATCTTCCTCGAAGGAAGGCTGCAGACCGACTCGTGGGAAGACAAGGAGACCGGCAAGAAGATGTACCGTACCGAGATCATCTGCGAGAACTTCCAGATGCTCGGTAGCCGCGGCGAGAGTGGCACCGGTTCGGAGTCCGGTCGGTCCGCCCCAGCCGACTCCGGTGGCTTGGACTCGGCCGCCGAGGACGACGACATTCCGTTCTAGCCAGGCTTCGCCGCGGACTCTCAGCCCAGCCGCTTCTTGAGGGTCTGCAGCAGGTTGAGCGCCGCCAGCGGTGTCAGCCGCCCTAGGTCTAGATCACGAATCAGGTCGGCCATCAGGTCCTCCGGCCGTGCGAACAGAGCGAGCTGACCCGAAGGGGGCGCCGGCGCATTTTCTCCTCGCGCCCACCGCGGTCGGCCGAGCGGGTCGGGGCCGTCTGCCTCCAGGTTGCGCAGGAGCTCCTCGGCACGCGCCACCACCGGCGTGGGAAGCCCCGCGAGCTTCGCGACGTGGATGCCGTACGAGCGATCGGCGGCACCGGGCGCCACTCGGTGCAGGAACACGACTTGATCGCGCCATTCCCTCACCGCCATGGTGAGGTTGCGGACACGTCCGAGGGTGGTCGCGAGCTCGGTGAGCTCGTGGTAGTGCGTTGCGAACATCGTCAGCGAACCGCATACCTCGTGCAGGTGCTCCACGATCGCCCAGGCTAGTGAGAGCCCGTCATAGGTCGACGTGCCACGGCCGACCTCGTCGAGCACCACCAGGCTGCTCGGCGTCGCGTAGCGCAGGATGTTGGCGGTCTCGATCATCTCGACCATGAAGGTGGACTCGCCGCGCGCCAGGTCGTCGCTGGCGCCGACGCGGGTGAAGATGCGGTCGAGCAGCGGAATCTCGGCCGAGCGCGCGGGCACGTAGGAGCCCGCATGGGCGAGCAGGGCGATCAACGCCACCTGGCGCAGGTAGGTCGACTTGCCGCCCATGTTGGGACCGGTCAAGAGCACCACCCTGGCCTCGTCGTCGAGGTCCGCGTCATTGGGGACGAATGAGTCGCTGCGGACCTGCTCCACCACCGGATGCCGCGAGTCGCGCAGACGCAGCGCCCCTCCCGCCTCGATCCGCGGCCGGCGGTAGTCGTGCCGACCGGCAACCTCCGAGAACCCGCACAGCGCGTCGAGCCGTGCGAGCGCCGCGGCGAGCCCGCGCAGCCGTCCCGCGTGGCGTGCCAGCTCCTGGCGCATTCCTTCGAAGAGCTGATGCTCGAGCTCGATCTGCCGACCCTCCGCACCCAGGATCTCGTCTTCCAGTCGCTTCAGTTCTTCGGTGAAGTAGCGCTCGGCATTGGCAAGCGTCTGCTTTCGCACGTAGCGTTCGGGCACCAGGTGACGGTTCGCGCGCGTTACCTCCAGGTAGTACCCGAAGACGCGGTTGAATCGCACCTTCAGCGAGGGGATGCCGGTCGCCTTGCGTTCCTGCTCCTCGACACGCAGCAAGTGCTCCTTGGCACCTTGTGCCAGGGATCGCAGCCGGTCGAGCTCGGAGTCGACTCCGGTCGCGATGACGCCGCCGTCCTTGAGCGTCGGCGGCGGGTGCTCGACCAGGTGACTCTCGAGTAGGCAGTGCGAATCGGCAACCGGATCGGCGGCGGCGATCTCTTGCAGTAGCGACGCTCCTGCGCTCCCCAGGTCGGAGAGGAGCCCAGGAACTGCCGCGAGCGTGTCGCGCAACGCCGCCGCCTCCGCTGGGCTCAGGTTGCCGATCACCGCCCGCGCGGTGAGCCGCTCGATGTCGGCCAGGTGCGCGAGCTGCTTGCGCAGCCGGGACCGCGCCGCGGACTGGTCCAGCAGCTCGCCGACCGCCTCGAGGCGGCGCTCGATCCCGTGGAGGTCCCGCAAGGGACGCGCCAGCCAGTCGCGCAACATCCGGGCGCCAGCGGCCGTGACCGTACGGTCGACCGCATCGATGAGGGTTCCACCACGGCCGTGATCGCGCTGGTTGCGAAACACCTCGAGGTTGCGCTGGCTGGTCTCGTCGAGCACCAGCGTGTCTCCCGCGATCCGCACCTCGATCTCGCTGAGGTGATCCAGGTCCACGTGCATCACCTCGGAGGCGTAAGCGAGCACGCGGGCCGCGGCCCGCACCGCCAGCTCGTCGGGCGCCAGACCGAAAGCGCGGACCGTGCCGGCGCCGAGCGCGCGACAGAGACGATCCCCGGCCAGAGCGGCGGGTTCTAGGTCGCTCCACGAGAACGTCGTGCGGCACACCACCTCCCTCTCCAGAGCGCGCTCGAGCGCGGCATCCATTCCGCTCTCGGGATGCAATACCTCGCTGGGCCGGTAGCGGGCAACGTCCTCGACCGCCTCGGCCGAGTCTTCGTAGCGCCTCACGAAGAACGCGCCCGTGGTCACCTCGAGGAAGGCGGCGGCACCCTCACCGTCGCGCCACACCAGGCATGCGAGGTAGTTGGACACGCGGCTGTCGAGCAACGCGAGGTCCGTCACCGTGCCCGGCGTTACCACGCGGGTCACCTCTCGTCGCACCAGTCCCTTCGCCTTGGCCGGATCCTCGACCTGGTCGCAAATGGCGACCTTCAGGCCGGCACGGAGCAGCTTGGCGATGTAGCCGTCGACGGCGTGGTGCGGCACGCCGCACATCGCCGCCTCGTTCGGCGTGCCCCGCTGCCGCGCGGTGAGCTGCACCTCGAAGATCGGAGCGGCGATCTCGGCGTCGCGGAAGAACGTCTCGAAGAAGTCCCCCATGCGATACAGCAGGATGGCGTTCGGGTGCTGCGACTTCACCTCGAGATAGTGGCGCAGCATCGGGGTCCACTCTCCCGACGGCGCGGAGGCGGTCGCCAAGCTCTCCGCGTGCCGCGGCCCGTCGCCCGAGGACTCGTCGCGAGCGCCCTCGATCTCGGACCGCGCTTCGGGGCGGCTCGGCTGCGCTGGAGGGGTGGCCTCGGTCAAGTTGCGGCTGCGCCTGTGCGGCGGGCGCCACGCCGCGGTGGAGTCTCAGGGGAGAGCCGTTGCGAGTGCGCCCGGTCGGCTGGGGCGCCAGCGCCCCGACCCGATACTTCCAAGCGTAGTCAGTATAGCCACCGGTTCTCGATGTTGCGGGGCCGCTCCGCGACGCCGAGCTCCGGAACGATCGCGCCCGCGACCGCGCTACAGTCGCGGTGTGGGTGCGGCTTCCCGAAGGCAGTTCGTGCTCGGTCTCGACACCGGATCGCCGCTGGTGAGCGTCGCGGTGACATGCGGCGATCGAGTGCTCGCCGAGCGAGCTATCGAGCTGCATCGGTCCTCCGAGCGCCTCGTCGGCTTGATCGACGACGTCCTTAGCGCTGCCGGCGTTTCGCCGAGCGCGCTCCATGGCGTGGTCGCCCTTCGTGGTCCGGGCAGCTTCACCGGCCTGCGCGTCGGCCTCGCCACGGCTCTGGGGCTCAGCCAGGGTCTGGGATGCCTGGCGGCCGCACCGCCGACCCTGTTCGTTCTGGCCGCCTGGGCTCGGCGCGCGCATGGAACGGCGGCGTGTCGAGCGGTCGTCGAACGGGTGCGCGGCGAGTGGTTCTGCCAGGAGCTCGAGTTCGCTCCCGGCGCACGGCTCCCTTCCCCACTCGGGGACGTCACGACGGCGCAAGCCGGAGATCTGTCGTCGGGTCTGCCGTTGGTGGGCTTTGGCGCGGCCGGCCTGGCTGCAGCAGCAGGTCTCGATGCGATCGAGGCCGGCCCCCTGGCCGCGACGGGTGCTCTCCTGATCGGCAGCGGCGCCTGGCCTTGGGACGCGGCCGATCTGGTTCAACCGCTCTACCTGGCTGTGCCGGCGACGACGGCACCCCGGAGCCTCGGTACAACTCGGGCGCACCTCCCATGAGCGCCGCGCCACACGCCTGCGCGTCGACCACTGGCCTAACCTGGATCGTACGCAGAGGCGGCGACGTAGACCTGGCGGCGTGCGCCGAGCTGGAAACCGCGTCGTTCCCTACGCCATGGACCCTGGCCATGCTGCGCGCAGCGCTCGACCGGGAAGCACTGCTCCTGGTCTGCTGCGGACCGCCGGGGTCCTCCGGATCGTCGACCACCCCCGATGGATCGCCGCTGGGCTACGCGTTGTTGACCATGACGCCCCCCGAGGCCGAGCTCCTGCGCTTGGCCGTGAGGCCCGAGGCGCGAACTCATGGTGTCGCATCGTCTCTATTGGCACGGATCAGGTGCGCGCTGCGGACGGATCGCGTGACTTCACTCTACCTGGAAGTCAGGAGCGACAACGTGGCAGCCATCGGCCTGTACGACAAGTGGCGCTTCGAACGAGTCGCGGTTCGCAGGGGCTACTACGCCGACGGCGTGGATGCCGTGGTGCTTCGGTGGCGCCTGGATGAGCTCGAACCGGATCGCCGATGAGGATCCTGGGCGGGTTGCCGGCCCGCGATCCCGAGTGCTACCGTTTCCACAGATGCTCGCAGAGCAGCCGCCGTCGGATCCCTCGTTCGAGCGAGCGATTCGGCGTCCCACTGACACCTCTCGATCGGCGCTGCGCCTCCGGCGATTCGCACCCCACCCGTGCGCTCCAGCATCGCCCAGTCGCCCCGCCAAGGCCGCTCGAGAGCGCCCCCTTTCCACAGGAGAGCCGAGGATGGATCACGATGCCGTCAAGCAGGATCTGCTGTCCAGCCACGACGAGTTCCGGCGACTGCACCGCGAGCACCAGCAGTGCGAAGAGAAGCTCGATGCGCTCCGTGAAAAAGCCGCGCTGTCGGAGGCTGACGAGACCGAGGAGAAGCGCATCAAAGTACACAAGCTCGCCCTCAAGGACCGCATGGAACGTCTGATCCGCGACCACGCAGCGGCCACGACGGTCTGACGGGGCGGCAGAGCTCGGCGCACCGAGGCCGCCCTCATGGCGACCATTTCTGGGTGTCGCCTGGCGCGAGCGCGCGATCACCAGTGCTGGTTGTCGCTCCCGGCATCGTCGGCTATCGTTTCCTTGATGCGTTTTGTGCGCGAGGCTTGGCCCTTCGTCCTGCCGTTCGCGGCGGTGGCGGTGCTCCTCTTGGTGTTGCGACACCCCTGGTGGGCGGCGGCCACCATCACGGTCGGGTTGCTCGTGCTGCTGTTCTTCCGCGACCCGACGCGACGCTCGAGTGGCGCGCCGGAGATCGTGCTCGCGGCAGCCGACGGCGTGGTCACGCGCATCGAAACGGTCGAGGATCCGCTGGTCGGTCCCGGCCCGTGGCTACGGGTGGCCACCTTCCTGTCCGTGTTCGACGTGCACGTCCAACGGGCTCCGATCGCGGGCGCGGTGGTCGCGAGCCAGGGTGTGCGCGGACGCAAGGTCGCTGCGTTCAAGCCCGAAGCCGCGGAGGTCAACGAGTCCCACCTCACGGTGCTGCGCGACGACGCCGGACGGCACGTGGGCGTGCGACAGATCGCCGGCCTGCTGGCGAGGCGCGTGGTGCCATACCTTGGTGTCGGCGACTCTGTGCGGCGTGGTGACCACCTCGGGGTGATCAAGTTCGGCTCGCGGGTGGACGTGTTGGTGCCCCCGACCTATCGGATCCTGGTCGCGGTTGGCGAGCGTATGCGGGCGGGCGAGACCCCGCTCGCTACGGCGATGGCGTCGACCACCGCCGAGCCGGCGCGGACCGAGCCGGCATGACCGCCCCCGAGGAACGGAGCGCGCGGGGCCGCTTGCGCCGCGGGATCTACCTGCTCCCGAGCGTGTTCACGATCGGGAACATGGTGTTGGGCTTCTACGCCATGGTCCTGGCGATGCGAGGCGACTACCGGCCCGCCGTGCTCTGCATCTTCGCCGCCGCGTTTCTCGACAGCCTCGACGGCCGGCTGGCGCGGGTGACACAGACCGCGAGCGAGTTCGGGCGCGAGTACGACTCGCTGGCGGACGTCGTCACCTTCGGTGTTGCGCCAGCATTCCTGGTCTACTCGTGGGGCCTTTACGAGCTCGGGCGCATCGGCTGGATCCTGCCGGTGTTCTACCTGGTGAGCACCGCTACCCGATTGGCTCGATTCAACGTCCAGACCAAGGTGCTCGACAAGCGATTCTTCGTCGGCCTTCCGGCGCCGGCCGCCGCCGGAGCGCTCGGTTCGATCCTCTACTTCGCCGACGGGCGACAGTTCGCTGGCGTCGAGACGACCCCGCAGCTCGTACTGTTGACCGGCTGTGTGGTGCTCGGCCTGCTGATGGTCTCGAGCTTCCGCTACTACAGCTTCAAGGAGCTCGACCCCCGCCGGCGGTGGAGCTTCCGCGTGGCGCTGCCGGTCGCGGCGGTCCTGCTGCTGATCTTGCTGAGCCCAGCGTGGTTCTTCCTTACGGCCAGCTCCGCCTATGCGCTCTCCGGACCGGTGCTCTGGCTTCGTGGTCTGTGGCGCCGGCGTGGCGACGCGCCGGGCACAGAAGAGCGAGATGCAGGTGGTGACGAGCCCGCGGAGTTGGACCCGGCCCCGGACCAGCGGGGATGACCAGGATCGGGATCCTCGACGGAGACTCCCTGCTCGGGCGCGAGCTCGCGGGCCGGTTTGCCATGGAGCTGCCCCTGGCCGATGTCCATCTGTTCACCCGCGACCCGGAGCGCGCGGGCACGCTCGTGGAGGCTGGACCGACAGCTGCCCTGCTCGAGCTAGCGGATGCCGAGAGCCTGGGCCGGATCGATGCGCTGGTGGTCGCAGGGCTCGAGCGCGAGGACCTGGACGTTCTCGTCTCCTCGCTCGCGCCAGAAGCCACCCTGCTGCTGGTGAGCCCGTCGCGCCCGGTCGCCACGCTGCCGCCGCTCGTCGCCGGTATCGGCGATAGCCTCGCTGCCGGCAGTCGAATCCTGCACAGCCCGCACGCGGTGACCATCGCCGTGGCCCTGCTGCTCGAGCCGCTGCTCGACCTGAAACCCCAGCGGGTCACGGTCACTGCGATCCAGCCCGTGTCCGGGCTCGGCCAGTCTGGTATCGACGAGCTGGTGGAACAAACCCGCTGCCTGCTGACGTTCAAGTCGCCGCTGCCGCAGGAGCGGCTGGGCGCCCGCCTGGCGTTCAACCTCCTGCCCGAATCGGACACCGACTCGGAGGCCTTGAGCGCTCAGCTTCGAGCCCTGTTCGGCGACGAGCTGCCGATCTCCGTGACACTCCTGCGCGCCGGCGTCTTCCACGGTGTCGGCCTTGCTGTTGCGTGCAGCTTTCCGAGGAGCACAGCTTCCACTCTGATCCGCCAGAAGCTCGAAGCCGCGACCCTGTTGAAGGTCTTGCCCGCGGGCTCAGAGCCTCCGGGCTCGGCGGATGCCGCGATGCACGAGGAAATGTTGGTCACCATGCTGGGGCACGACGACGAGTCTGGCACCACACGACTCTGGTGCGTGCTCGACCATCTGGTCCGGGGCGGTTCGGCCAACGCGGCGGTTTTGCTCGCAGCAGCGCGACCCGATTCTTCGCCTCCGACCCACTGATAGCCCCGGCGAAACCGATCGCCACCCGAGGTGCCTCGACCATGTCCGTCCACGCGCCGAACCACCATCGCCTAGTCATCGTCGGCTCGGGCCCGGCGGGTCTGACCGCAGCGCTGTATGCCGCCAGGGCAGACCTAGGTCCCGTCGTGTTCGAAGGTGTGCAGCCAGGAGGCCAGCTCACCATCACCACCGACGTGGAGAACTACCCTGGGTTTCCGGAGGGAATCTTGGGGCCCGAGCTGATCGAGAAGATGCGTGCTCAGGCGCAGCGCTTCGGGGCCGACACGCGCTTCGAGATCGTCACCGCGATCGACTTGAGCACTCGCCCCTTCGCGCTGACCACCGAGGCAGGCCTGGTGACCTGCGATGCGCTGATCGTCGCGACTGGGGCGTCGGCAAAGCAGCTCGGAATCCCGTCGGAGCAGCTACTCATGGGCTACGGTGTTTCCGCCTGCGCTACGTGCGACGGCTTCTTCTTCAAGAACAAGGAACTGGTGGTGGTCGGAGGCGGAGACACCGCCATGGAGGAAGCCACCTATCTGACCCGCTTCGCCAGCAAGGTCACGGTGGTCCACCGTCGCGACGAGCTACGCGCCTCTCGCATCATGCAGGAGCGCGCCCGCGCCAATCCGAAGATCGCCTGGATCTGGAACAGCGTCGTGGAGGAGATCGCCGGCGACCGGGAGTCGGGAGTGCGCGCGGTGACCTTGCGCGACACGGTCGATGGGTCGAAGCGCGAGCTGCCCTGCGGAGGTGTGTTCGTGGCGATCGGCCACACGCCCAACACTTCGCTGTTCGAAGGCCAGCTCGACATGGACCCGGTCGGCTACCTACGCGTGCACCATCCAACCATGAGGACGAACGTCGACGGAGTGTTCGCGGCGGGTGACGTCATGGACCCGAGCTATCGACAGGCAGTGACGGCGGCCGGGACCGGTTGCCAGGCGGCGATCGACGCCGAACGGTGGCTCACCGAGCACGCGTCGCGTGCAGATGTCGCCGCGAGCGCGGTCGGCGCATTGGCCCCTGCGCGGTAACTCGGCGACTCCGCCGCTCCCTCAGCGGCCCATCGGCAGAGTGCCGCGCACGACCTTGATCCACGAGCCCGGCTCGAGCGTGCCGTCGGGCGACACGCGGTTCATCATCCCCAGGGCCTCCACGGACACCGGCGACCCCTGCGCCACCTGCGCGAGCGTCCGCCGACGATCGAGCTGCATCACGTCCAGACGCAACGGCTGCGCCGCGAGGATCCTTTGATCCCGGAGCTGGCGCATGCTCGACAGCGAGCTCCGCAAGGCGTTGCTCACTCCACCGAAGGCGTTGGAACGAGCGTAACCGAGGAGTTGATAGACGCGTCCGCCGTGCTCGGCGAACACCGCGAACCCTTCGATCGGAATCTGACCCGAAGCATCCCGCACGCCAAAGCTGCCACCGACGGACCGTAGACCTGCGACCGGGTCGTTCCAGCGCTGTCCGGCGACGACTGCCTCCTGACCGTAGAAGCGGCTTGCTGCATCGCTTGCCGACGGCGCGTTGGCGAGCGTCAGCTGCACCATCGCGACGCGTTGCGGATGGAGCGCCATGACAGCGTTTCGGGTGTTCTGGGTAGCCCAGCCATCCGGGAAGCGGAGCTCGAAAGCGAGCTCCGGGTGGTAAAACGTGCTCGCGTCGAAGAAGCCCTGGCGAGGATCGTCACCGTAGACGAGGCCATCGAGCCGGCGCAGGTACGGCTCGCGCTCACGCCTGAGATCGCTGGGCAGCTCGGAACCGAGCTCGCTGATCAGGGCCGAGATCCGCTGGCTGCGGTCCTCCGGTGCCGGGTGGGTCGACGCCCAACCCGGCATGCCGCCGCCGGCAGCCTGGCTCACCCGATCGAGCGTGTCGAACACCCCCAGCAGCGCGTTGGGGTCGTAGCCCTCGCGGCTCGCGTAGCGAACGCCCAGGGCGTCGGCCTGGCGCTCGTCGTCGCGGCCGAACTTGAGGAACATCAGGCCGGCGGCCGCCTGCGCGAGGCCGCCGTAGTCCTGGGCGGCCTCGGGAGCCAGCACCGCTCCCGCCACGAGCCCGATCTGAGCCAGCATTCCCTTGCTCATCTGGCTGGCGCTGTGGCGCGCCGTCACGTGGCCGATCTCGTGCCCGAGCACGCCGGCCAGCTCGGCCTCCGAGTCCAGATGGGCGAGGATGCCGCGGGTGATGTAGATGAAGCCGCCGGGCAGCGCGAAGGCGTTGACCAGCGGATCGTCGAGCACGCGGAAGGTCCAGGGCAGGTCGGGACGTTCCGAGGCCCTGGCCAGAGCCTGCCCGATATCCGACACGTAGCGCTGCAGGCCTTCGTCGGGGTAGAGGCCGAACTGGGCGACGATCTGCGGGTCGGCCTCGCGGCCCATCGCGATCTCCTGCCCCTCGCCCACGAGACTCAGTTGGCGTTGGCCCGTGGCGGGATTGGTCGAGCAGGCAACCACCAGCGCCGCACCGCTGCACGCGGCGAGCAGGGCCGCGCCGAGTCGGAGCAGCCTGGTCCTGGCGGACGCCGTGACCCGGTGGACGATGTGTCGATCCCGATGCTTGCCAGTCACGGTACTGCCTCCTTGGCCAATTCGGCCTGCGCGAGGCCGTTGGTACACTGTGGTCGCGTCAGGTTAACTCGGTTGCGAGCGTCTCGCGCTTCCGACGCGTCTCGTGGCTCTCGCGACGCCGTGCGCGCACCTCGCCGATCGGGCGAATGCCGAGGCGCCCTATACGACTGGAGCAAGACCCATGCCCAAGGGACGACGACCACCATGCACTCCGGCGGCTGAGAGCCGCGGCCGGTTCGATCGCCGCCGGTTCCTGGGCGGCGTCGCGGCCGGCTCGGCGGTCGCGCTGGCAGGTTGCGGCCCATCGTCCCAGGAAGGCGTAGGCGGGCCGGCCGTGGTCTCGCAGCCCCGGCTGACCTGGCGCCTCGCCTCCAGCTTTCCGCGCTCTCTCGACACCATCTTCGGCGCCGCGGAGGTCATGGCCGACCGGGTCGCCGAGCTGACGGAAGGCCGCTTCCGCATCCGGTGCTATCCCTCGGGTGAGCTCGTTCCCGGCCTACAGGTTCTCGACGCGGTACAGCAGGGCACGGTGCAACTCGGCCACACGGCCAGCTACTACTACACCGGCAAGAATCCCGCGTTCGCGTTCGACACCGCGATGCCGTTCGGCCTCACCGCCCGCCAGCAGACCGCCTGGCTCAAAGCGGGAGGCGGTCTCGAGCTGATCAACGAGCTGATGGCCGATTTCGGCATCCTCGCCCTGCCCTCGGGCAACACCGGGGTGCAGATGGGTGGCTGGTTTCGCCGGGAGCTCGGTTCGGCCGCAGAGGTTCGCGGCCTCAAGATGCGGATCCCCGGCCTCGGCGGCGAGGTGATGAGCCGGCTGGGAGCGACGGTGCAGACCATCCCCGGCGGTGAGATCTATCCGGCTTTGGAGCGCGGCGCCATCGACGCCACCGAATGGGTCGGTCCCTACGACGACGAGAAGCTCGGCTTCCATCGGATCGCTCGGTACTACTACTACCCCGGCTGGTGGGAGCCGGGCCCCGGCTTGTCGACCTACGTCGGCCGTCGCGCCTGGGACGGTCTACCGAAGTCCTACCAAGAGGCACTGCGGGCCGCTGCCGACACGGCACACGTGACCATGCTCAGCCGCTACGACGCGCTCAACCCCGCGGCCTGGGATCGCCTGTTGGCGGCAGGTGTCGAGGTTCGCCGGTTCCCGCATGACATGCTCGAGGCGGCCCGCCGCGCCACCACCGAGCTGATCGAGGAACAGGCCTCCGCAGACGCCGGCTACCGCAAGATCTACGAGTCCTGGAAGAAGTTCCGCGAGGAGTCGTACCGGTGGTTTGGCGCCGCGGAGCTGTCGTTCCAGGAGTTTTCGTTCCCCCGGCCCGCGCCCGGGGCGCGAGCCTGAAGGGTGGCGCCTCCCTGCCTTGCCGTGCGGACCTGCGCCACCCGATCGAGGTCCAAGGCCGGGTCGCTTCAGCGAACCAGGAACATCGCGATCTCTGGGAACGCGATCACGAGCACCAGCGCCACGATCTGTATCGCCACGAACGGCACCACGCCGCGGTACATCTGCAGCGTGGAGATCTCGGGCGGACAGACCCCGCGCAGGTAGAAGATCGCAAAGCCGAACGGCGGCGTGAGGAACGAAGTCTGGAGGTTCATCGCGATCATCACTCCGAACCACACCGGGTCGATGCCGAGCGCGAGGGCCGCGGGCACCAACAGCGGCACGATGATGAAGGCGATCTCGAAGAAGTCGATGAAGAAACCGAGCACGAAGATCGCCAGGTTGGCCACGATCAGCAGACCGATCTTGCCACCGGGCAGGTTGGTCAGCAGGTCCTCGATCCAGACGTCGCCGTAGAGCCCGCGAAACACCAGAGCGAAGGCCGTCGACCCGATCAGTAGGAACACCACCATCGAGGTCAGGCGCGCTGTTTCGGCCATGGTCTCGCGCAGCGCCTGCATGCTCAGGCGTCGATGGAGCGCCGCGAGCGCGATCGCACCCAGCGCGCCCAGCGCGCCCGCCTCGGTGGGTGTCGCCACTCCCGCGAAGATGCTGCCAAGCACCACCAGGACGAGCGCGAGCGGCGGCACCATCGCCACGGCGAGCCGCCGCGCCAGCACGCGGCCGCTCAGAGCTCGTTCGGCAGCCGGGAGTGCCGGGGCAGCGGCTGGTCGGACCATCGCCACGACCCCGATGAAGCACGCATAGAGCCCCGCGAGCGCCAGCCCCGGCACCAGCGATCCGAGGAAGAGGTCGCCCACGGAAACCCCGAGCTGGTCGGCCAGCACCACCAGGACGATGCTCGGTGGAATGATCTGTCCGAGGGTGCCCGCGGCGGTGATGACACCGGTGGCCAGCTCGGGCGAGTAGCGGTACCGCATCATCACCGGCAGGGAGATCAGACCCATCGCCACCACCGATGCCCCGACTACGCCCGTCGCGGCCGCGAGCAGCGTGCCGACGAAGACCACGGCCAGGGCGAGACCGCCTCGCACCCTTCCGAACAGCAGCCCGATGGTGTGAAGCAGGTCCTCGGCCAGCTTGGACTTCTCGAGCAGCGTGCCCATGAAGATGAAGTAGGGAACCGCGAGCAGCACGTAGTTCGACATAACACCGAAGACCCGCTCCGGAAACGCGTAGAGCAGGTTCCAGTCGAAGTACCCGAGCTCGACACCGAGCACCGCGAAGAAGAGCGCCGCTCCCCCGAGCGAGAAAGCGACCGGATATCCGAGGAAGATGAACAACATCACCACCACGAACATCAGGGGCGCGAGCCAGTCGCCGCTCATCGCGCCTCCTCCTTCGGTGCGGTGGCGCCGCCTGGAGCTTCCGGCTCGGGTGCTCGTAGCCGACCTGCCGCCTTGATCGCCTCGGAGACCCCCTGCAGCAACAGCAGCGCAAAGGCCAGCAGGATCACCGCCTTGATCGGATAGCGCGCCAACCCGCCCGGATCGGGCGAGCCTTCGCGAATCGCCCACGAGTTGCGGACCGCAGGCCAAGACACCCAGAGGCCGAACACGGTGAAGGGAATCAGGAAGAGCAACGACCCGAGGAGATCGATCCAGGAGCGAGCCCGCGTCGAGAGTCTCCCGTAGAGCACGTCGACACGCACGTGGGCGCCGCACTCGAGAACGTGCGCCGCCCCCAGCAGGAAAACCAGACTGAACAGGTACCACTGGAGCTCGAGCCAGGTGTTCGAGCTGAGATTCACCCCAACCCAACGGCCGAGGTAGCGCGCCACCGCATTGAAGGAACCGACCAGGACCATGACCAGGGTGAGCCAGGCCACCAGAGAGCCGAGGCGTCGGTTGAAGGCGTCGATGCCTCGGCTGGCGCTCGCCAGTCGACCGCGATTCACGACCCGGGCCTCCCCCAACCACCGCCGCCTGGGGTCTCCAAGATCAGGCGGTCTCCAGGTTCCAGATCGGCGACGCAAGCCCCTTCGAGCTCCTCCACTCCTCCGCCCTCGCGCACCAGCCGCTGCGCGCCTCTCGCGCCAGGCTCTCCGCCAGCCGCGCCGCACGGCGCAACCTTGCGGTGCTGGCCGAGCAACGAGAGCTGCAAGGGCGCCAGCGCCTCGAGCTCACGGATGACACCGTCACCCCCTCGGTGCCGCCCCGCCCCTCCCGAGCCCCGCCGCACCTCGAAGCGACGGAGCCGTACCGGGTAGCGCTGCTCCAGCAGCTCGGGATCGGTGATGCGTGTGTTGGTCATGTGCGTGTGCACCGCGTCGGCACCCGGTGCCCGTGGCGTGGCACCGGCGCCGCCGCATACGGTCTCGTAGTATCCGAACCGCTCGTTGCCGAAGATCACGTTGTTCATGGTGCCCTGGCTGCAGGCGGCAAGGCCCAGTGCCGAAAGGAGGGTGTCGACCAGTCGCTGGCTCGTCTCGACGTTCCCGCCGACCAGCGCGGGCGCGAGGGCGGGATCGTCGGGGAACACCGGCGAGAGCATGCTGCCGGCAGGGATGCGGAGGTCCACAGGGTCGAGCAGCCCTTCGTTGAGCGGCAGCGGATCGGGCGAAGGGTCGACCGCGCCGACCAGTAGCCGCAGGACGTAGAGCGTGGCGCTCGTCACCACCGCAGCGGTGGCGTTCAGGTTGCCGGGATGCACGGGCGCCGATCCGGCCAGGTCGATGGTCGCGCGCCCGCTGGAGATCACGATCCGCGCCTGGATGGGGGATCCGTCGTCGAGCTCCTGGCGTGCCGAGCACTCGCGATCACCGAAGCGCACCAACGCCGCGCCCATCCGCTCCGCCGCCCGTTTTCGCAGGCCGGCCATGTGACGACGCACCGCCGCCACACCATGCTCGTCGCAGAGCGCCCGCACCCGTTCCACCCCCCGCAGGTTCGCTGCGAGCGCGGCTCGCAGGTCCGCCAGGTTCTCCTCGGGGCTCCGCGACGGGTAGGGCGGCGCCACGAGCAGCGCGGCGAGCTCCTCCCAGCGTTCCTCGCCGCGGCGAAGCAAGTGGCGGGGCGCGATCACGACACCCTCTTCGACCAGGCGCCGCGCGTGCGGCGGCACCGAGCCCGGCCGCGTACCGCCGATCTCGGCGTGATGCGCCCGGTTGGCGACAAAGGCGACCAACTCGGCGCCGGCATAGACGGGCGAGATCAGCGTCACGTCGGGCAGGTGGGACCCGCCATACGCCGGATGGTTGGTGACGACGGCGTCACCCTCCTCCAGCGCCACGACTTCTCGGACGGAGCGGACGCAAAGCCCGAGCGCGCCCAGGTGAACAGGAATGTGCGGCGCGTTGACCACCAGTCGCCCCTCGGCGTCGAGCAGGGCGCACGAGTAGTCGAGACGCTCCTTGATGTTGGTCGAGAGCGCCATACGGCGGAGCATCTCGCCCATCTCGCGGGCCAGCGAGACGAACCGATGCTCGAAGAGCTCGCGCTCCACCGCCTCGAGCTGGCGTGGACGCGACCCTCCTTGTGTCGGCTTCTGAGGCATCGGCGAGGCCGCTGATTGCTTCCTGGGTGAAGGCTTTCCGAGGTTGGGCGTCCCGAATCCGGGGCGCCAGTGTAGTAGAGTCCAAGGGCCCGATTGGCCGTATTCGCGAACGAGGCGCGCCACACGACGGGGCCACAGCGTGCTTGCCACGACTCGCGCGGCGCCGTTGCCGCAACGCTCGTGGCCCAAGGTCTTGACGCTTTCACATCAGGGGAGACGTCGATGAAGAGCACCATGCAGGATTTTCCTCTGACGTTGACCATGGTCCTCGAGCATGGCCGCAAGATCTTCGGCGACAGCGAGGTCGTCACCTGCATCGAGGGGGGCTCCCGACGAGCCACCTTCGAGCAGGTGGCGGCGCGCGCGGCACAGCTCGCTCACGGTCTGTCGGAGCTCGGTGTAGAGCCGAGCGACCGGGTCGGGACGTTCCTGTGGAACAACCAGGAGCACTTGGAGGCCTACCTGGCGGTGCCCTGCATGGGCGCGGTCCTTCACACCCTCAACATCCGCCTGTTCCCGGAGCAGCTCGCCTACGTCGTCAACCACGCCGACGACCAGGTCGTCATCGTCGACGGCACGCTGGTGCCGCTGCTCGCCCGAGTTCTGCCGGAGCTTCGACGGATACGGCACTTCGTGGTGACCGGCGATGGCGACGCGTCGGTGCTCGCGGGGAGCGGAGCGACGGTGCACCGCTACGAGGAGCTGCTAGCGGGCCGCTCGACGGACTACCCGTGGCCGGACCTCGACGAGAGCTCCGCGGCGGCGATGTGCTACACGAGCGGCACCACCGGCAACCCCAAGGGAGTGGTCTACTCCCATCGCTCCTCGGTGCTCCACTCGATGGGCATCACCTCCGGCGCCACGCTCGGGCTCAGCGAGAGCGATCGGGTGCTCGCGATCGTCCCGATGTTCCACGCCAACGCCTGGGGCCTGCCCTATGCCGGCTGGTGGGTGGGCGCAGACTTCGTCCTGCCCGATCGCTTCCTGCAGGCCGAGCCACTGTGCCGCATCATCGAGCGCGAGCGCCCGACTGTGAGCGGCGCGGTGCCGACGATCTGGAACGAGGTCCTGCGCTTCGCCGAAACGCAGCCCGTGGACTTCTCGTCGTTCCGCCTCGTCATCTGTGGCGGTTCGGCTGTACCTCGGTCGCTGATGGAGGCGTTCGAGACGCGGTACGGAGTCAAGATCCTCCAGGGCTGGGGCATGACGGAGACCAGCCCCCTCGGGGCCGTAGCCAAGGCGCCGCGAGGGACTCCGCCCGAAGAGGATCTCGAGTGGCGGGTCAAGACTGGTCGCGTGATCCCGGGCATCCAGCTTCGAATCGTCGACGATGCCGGGCTGGTGTTGCCGTGGGACGGCAACTCGGTTGGCGAGATCGAGGTTCGAGGACCTTGGGTGACCGCCTCCTACTACCTCGAGGACGATCCCCAGAAGTTCCACGACGGTTGGCTGCGCACCGGCGACGTCGGCAAGGTCGATGGCCGCGGCTTCGTGCAGATCACCGACCGCGCCAAGGACGTGATCAAGTCCGGCGGCGAGTGGATCTCCTCGGTGGACCTCGAGAACGAGTTGATGGCCCATCCCGACGTGATCGAGGCCGCGGTGGTCGGAGTTCCCGACGAGCGCTGGGACGAGCGCCCGCTCGCGTGCGTGGTCCTGCGCGAGGGCGCCCAGGCCTCGGCGGAGGACCTCAAGGCGTTCCTCGAGACAAGGGTCGCCCGGTGGTGGCTGCCGGAGCGCTGGACCTTCATCGAGCAGGTGCCGAAGACCAGCGTCGGCAAGTTCGACAAGAAGGTCTTGCGCGCCCGTTTCGCTCAGGGCGAGCTGACCGTCGCCGAGGTCGGTCGCGAGGTCTCGGTCACCTGATCGGCGCTTCGTCGTCGCGCGACAGCAGCAGGCTGCCGCCGCGGTGGCACCGCAGGGTCCAGCCCGGCTCGACCACCGTGCAGGAGCTCTGCTCCACTACGAGCGCAGGACCGCTCACGGCGCTGGTCGAGCAGATCGAGCCGCGTTCGTAGATCGGCACTGCCCGTCGACGGCCGTCGAACCAGGCGAATGCGATCCGCGGACGACCGCCGATGGCAGCCCGGTGCTCGCCTGCCAACTCGGTCGGCGCTGCCTCGTCGGACGCCGCGACCACCCGCAGCGACTCCAGCTCGACCCTGCGCGCGGGCGCCGTGCCAAAGGTGGCGCGGTACTGCTGGCGAAAGCGCTCGGCCAGCGACTCGGCGTCCTCCATCGGTCCGCAATCTACGTCGAGCGTCGACTCCTGGCCAGCGAACCGGAGGCGAGCGATGCGCCGGCGTACCTCGACCGATCCGGAGGTCGCATCGCGTCGCACCAGCTCCAACGCCTCCGACGAGGTCGACTCGATGAGCGCGCGCAGCCGCCCTTCGGACTCCAGGTCCGCCAGCGGCTCGAGCACCTGCCTGTGGGCGAACCTCTCCACCGCGGCGCGGCCTAGGCCCGCTGCGCTCAACAGGCTCACGTCCGACGGCACGACGACGGTCGAGATCGCGAGCTCGGCGGCGATGGCACAGGCGTGCTGCGCCCCGGCACCGCCGAAAGCCAGGAGCGCATGGTCGGCGGGGTCGTAGCCTCGCTGCACCGAGACTCGTCGGATCGCCTCCGCCATCCGCTCGTTCGCGATCCGCAGAAAGCCGTCGAGCATGTGGGGGATCTGGTCCTGGTCGACGCCTGCGGCGCGCGCCACCGCCAGTGCCGCGGCCTCCGATGCGGAGGGCGCCAAGGGCACCTCGAATCGCTCGGTGTCGAGTCGGCCCAACAGCAGGTTGACGTCGGTCACGGTCAGCGGGCCCCCGGCGCCGTAGCAGGCCGGCCCCGGGTCGGCACCGGCGCTGTGCGGGCCGACCTTGAGCTGGGCGCCTACAGCCCAGCACACGGAGCCTCCGCCGGCGGCCACGGTCTCGATGTGAAGGGCGGGAGCGACGATCTGGGCGTCGCCGACTCGCTGTTCGAAGACATACTCGAGCTCACCCGCGAAGCGCGCCACGTCGGTACTGGTGCCGCCCATGTCGAAGCTCAGGATCGCCGGGCAGCCCGCCTCCCTCGCGGCTGCCGCGGCACCGACAACGCCGCCGGCCGGCCCAGAGAGCAGGCAGTCCTTGGCGTGGCAATCAGTATCCGCCACCAGACCGCCAGCGCTGGTCATCACCAGCACCCGCCGGCTCCGCTCCGGCGCCCCCGGCGCATCCTCGAGCGCGCGCCGGATCGAGCTCAGGTAGTTCCCCACGATCGGGCCTAGATAGGCGTCGACGATGGCAGTTTGGGCTCGGGGGAGGATCCGGATCACTGGCGCCATCGCCGCCGACCACGAGACGTGCTCGAACCCAGCCGCCACCAGCTCGCGCGTGATCGACTCCTCGTGGCTCGGCTGTCGGTAGGAGTGCAGCAGCGCCACGGCG
>DATLFI010000076.1:0-5043 GCA_035524895.1 Thermoanaerobaculia bacterium
GCTGGACCGGGCCGACGCGGTGGCGCGGTACTTGTACCTCAAGTACGGGAGCCCTCACCAGGAGGTGATGGGGGCGCTCTACCTCGACTCACGATCGCGACTGATCGCCCTCGAGGAGTTCTTCCGCGGGACGATCAACCGGACCGTGGTGGAGCCGAGGGCCCTGTTGCGGGTCGGCCTCACGTTGGGAGCTGCCGCCATGGTGCTGTTCCACACGCACCCCAGCGGCGATCCAGCGCCCTCCAGCGAGGACCTGGCGCTCACGCGCCGGCTCGACGAGGCGGCCGACGTGGTCGGCATCCGGCTCGTCGATCACCTGATTGTCGGCACGGCGACGAGGTGGATCTCACTACGAGACAGGGGATGGAGGTAGCTCGCAAGAGGCTCCGACCCGCTTCCGTGCAACCCTCGACGCCGCGCATTGTGTTGTTCTTTTCTTGCCCTGGACCTGAGAGTCCGGGGCTTCTTCATGAGCCGAGACCGCAATCCGTGGGGGGCCCAGGGTGTCGCAGCCGCCTGGTCGGCGCCCCTGCCCGTCCCCGGCTCGGAGGCGTACCTTGAAGGGATGACGTCCCCCGTCGTTCTCCTCGGGCTCGCCAATCACCGGGCCAACCTCCGGCCCTTCGGCATCCGTCTTCAGGACCGGCTGTCCCACCTCCACGCCATCGGACGCACGGGCACCGGCAAGAGCACGCTGCTGCGGGTGATGGCTGAGCAGGACCTGGTGCACGGGCAGCCCTTCGCGCTGTTCGACCCGCACGGCGACCTGGCGGCCGGTGTCACCCTCGCAGCGGAGGAGCGGGGGGTCCGGGTACGGGTGCTCGATGGCTCGCCCACGGCGCCGGGCTGGGCCTTCGACCCGCTCGGCATCCCGCAGGGATGGGATGCCTCGCTCGCGAGCGCCGGGCTGGTCGAGGTGTTCCGCAAGGTCTGGGCCGACGAGTGGGGCCCGAGGCTCGAGCACCTGCTGCGTCACGTCGTGCTGACGCTGATGGCTTCGGGCGGGCGGCTGGCGGACGTTCCGCAGCTCCTGACCGACCGCCGCTATAGGGAGGAGCTGCTTCGGCGGGTGCACGATCCGGTCGTGCTCGGCTTCTGGCGCGGGGAGTTCGATCGCTACAGCCCTGGGTTCCGGTCCGTAGTCGTCGCTCCGCTCCAGAACAAGGTCGGCGCACTGCTCGCCGACCGGCGGCTTCGCTCGATTCTCAACGGCAGGCGCTCGGCGCTCGACGTCGGTCAGGCCGTCGAACGCGGAGAGACGTTGATCTTTCGACTCCCCAAGGGCCAGATGGGAGAAAGCACCTCGGCGCTCCTGGGAAGCCTCATCGTGTCCCATCTGGTGCTCGCCGGCCTGTCGCGCGCCGGGCAGCCGTCGGCAGATCGACGCCCCTACTTCCTCTACCTCGACGAGTTCCAGACCTTCGCGACGCAGATGCTGGTCACGCTGCTCGCCGAGCTCCGCAAGTACGGCATGGGCGCGGTGCTCGCGCACCAGTACCTCGGTCAGCTCGGCCCCGAGCTCGAGCAGGCGGTGCTGGCCAACGCAGGAACCCTGATCACGTTCCGGGTGGGCGCCCGGGATGCCGCGACGCTCGCTCGGGAGCTCGCTCCGGTCTTCGAGAGCGAAGATCTGCTCTCGCTGCCGAACTACCACTACTACCTGAAGCTTCTGATCGATGGCGAGGTCAGTAAGCCCTTCAGTGCGAGGAGTTTTGGATCGCTCGCGGAGGCGATGCGTTCGCGGTCTTGCGCAAGCGGCGATTCCGTGTAGACTGCCGGCAGTCCCTTTCTCATTCCTTTCCCGTCACGTTGTGCTTCGAGCGAGTCCGGCTCGGCCAGGGCCGCGCGTTTGTGCGGATTCGTCAGTCGAGTCTCTTGAGGATGGAGTGCACTTAGCGCTCCCCGCTATGAGGAGAGGAGATGGTTCCACAGGGAAAGCCCGCGGTCGGCCGGGTGCTGAGCCACTGGCACGCGATGGCCGAGAGCTTCGCGACCTCGAGCATGGACTTCTACCGCGCGGTGGAGGAGGACATCGCAGCGCGCGAGATCCCTGACGTTCGGTGCTCCCGGGTGGAGTTCAAGGAGTCGGGCATCGGCTCGGCGGGTCGGGAGTACCTGCGCGTTGAGCGCGGAGACCTGGCGTTCGACGTCTGTGCTGCCCCCTTTGGAAGGGGGTTCTTCTTTTCGTGGTGGCTCTCGAGACAGCCGCTCCATGCTCGCTGGGTCGTGTTGCTCTTCTTCGTAGTCATCGTGGGCGGTGCCATGGCGCTGCCGACCGTTGGCGGGTTGATCCTGATGACCGCCAACAGTTGCCTTGGTCTGATGATCCTTCCTCTGTCGCCTTTAGCTGGTGTCCTCGCGGTGGTCGGATGCGTCGTTGCGGCGAGGACCGGTCGGCTCGGCCCTGACGAGAAGTTCGTCGACGTTCCTCTGATTGGCTGGATCTACGGGAGGCTGTTCAGGCCCGAGACTTACTACTCGGTCGATACAACGACCATGTTTCAGGAGTCGGTCCGCCGCTCGGTGAATGGTGTCATCGACGGGCTCTTCGAAGCGCAGGGCATCCGGGCGCTGACCGAGGCCGAGAGAAAACCGACCGTGCGAGATCTCATCAAGTAGGCGGAGTGCATCGTCTCGTGCCTGGCAGGAGGAACCTTGAATGAGCAGGGAGAGTACACCGTTGATCTCGGTCTTCTTCAGCGCGATGCTTCTGGCCGGCTGCCAAATAAGCAGCGATCAGTCCGCCGCCCGGGCGTATCTTCAGTATGAGGGAGAGCTCTTGGTCCCTGGAGTCGTGACTGCGGCGATCTACCCGATCGAGCTGACATACCGGGTCGAGGGGACGGAGACGATCAACGGCGAGCGCTACGAACGTACCGTGAGTGTCACGACCGGGATTCCAGGCACTCCGCCGTTCAGACTATTCAAGAGGGAGTCGGGAGACACCGTCTACACTCTCGCCTCGAGAGACCAGGCAGAGCCGGTAGAGTCTCTTCATCCGCGCGCCTGGATGGTCGGTTACTCGTTCACGGAAGCTGGCGGACAGACCTGTACCGTGGAGTCCAGTGAGGACGTGATCCTCGCTCGGCGAACGTACGAGGATGTTTGGAAGATGAAGTGCCAGGGTGGGGAGGAGACGAGTACCAAATGGACGACCGCCGACAATGTGGAGATCAAGACGGTAACCAGGTACAAGGACAACAGGGTGTTGGAGCTGCGTCTTTCCGAGTCAGGTCGCTCGGGATGAGCTCCCCTGGTCTGCAGCGGAGGTCGATGTCGTGGGTTGGTTCGTCCCCGGTATGCGAGATGGCCGTGTGGTTCGGAGAGCCAGTGCCCCGTCGCCTCGAGTAACGGTCGGGACCTCCTTCCTCCGTCCATGATCATCGACTCCCGCGCCGTCGAGCTCACCGAGCGGTTCTACCGCTGGGAGCTGCGCGGCCGCGGCTGGGCGACGTACCCCTTCCCCGTGCCTCTGGAGCCGCCCTTCCAGCCCTTCTATGGCCACTGGCTTGGGGAGGGCGCCCCGGACGACGGGAAGCGCCAAACGTGGCTCTCGCGACTGCTGGAGAGGCCGGCAGCGACGCCTGCTGCGATCGCGCCGGGCTCGAGCGAGGCGCTCGACGAGAGGGCGCGAGAGGCGCTCGATCTTCCCCGAGAGGCGGCCGCAGTCGGGGAGTGGGCCGAGCTGCTGATCGGCCTCCCGGAGACCGCGAAGGGTGTCCGCACGGCGCAGATCGGCTGGCTGCGCTCATTGTCGGCCCTGTCGCACCACGTCTCCTTCGAGCTGATCGGTGGGCCAGGCCGCGTCGAGGTCCGGCTGGCCGTGCACGGGTCGGACGTCGGCGTGGCTGTGACCCAGCTGCGCGCCCACTTCCCCGACGTTGTCGTCCTCCCTGCCCGCGCGACCCTCGCGGATCGCTGGATCGAGGACGGCGACCAGCCGTTCACCGCGCTGGAGCTCGGCCTCGCCTCGGAGTTCATGGTGCCGCTCGCCTCCGGCCGAGGCTCCGAGGAACCGCTGCTTCCGGTGATCGCGGCGCTCGCCGATCTCGGGGAGCGCGAGCTGGGCGTGGTCCAAGTGCTCTTCGAGCCGACCCGGGCGCCCTGGCCGGACAGCGTCGTGCGCGCGGTGACGGCGCCGGGCGGCGGCCCTTTCTTTGCGGACGCGCCGGAGATCACGAACCTGGCGCGCGAGAAGCTCGCTTCGCCGCTGTTCGCCGTCGCGCTGCGGATCGCAGCCTCCGCCGACCGGGCGGAGCGGGCATGGGCCATCGTGTGCCACGTCGCGGGAGGTCTTGCCCCGCTCGGCAACCCCCGCGCGAACGAGCTGATGCCGCTCCACACCGAGGACCTGAAGATCCTCGAGGCGGATCTTCGGGAGCGCACCACCCACCGCTCCGGGATGCTGCTCTCGGCCGAGGAGCTCGCCTCTCTGGTGCAGCTCCCAGGCGCCGGTTTGCGAGTGCCGGAGCTATGGAGGCCGCGCGAGCGCACCAAGCCGGCGCCGGACGAGGTGACCCGCGGCGACGGGTGCTTCCTGGGCGAGAACGAGCACCACGAGCAGGTCGTTGATGTCCACCTGCCGGACGAGGCGCGGGCCAAGCACGTCCACATCCTCGGCGCGTCGGGCACCGGCAAGTCGACGCTCCTGCAGCGAATGATCCTGGAGGACATCGAGGCCGGGCACGGGGTCGGCGTGCTCGACCCCCACGGCGACTTGGTCGACGAGATCGCCGGCCGAATCCCGGAGAGCCGGCTGTCCGACGTCGTCTACCTCGACCCGAGCCGCGAGGAGAGCTCGATCGGCTGGAACATCCTCCGCGCCGAGACCGAGAGCGAGAAGGAGCTCCTCGCCTCCGACCTCGTCGGCGTCTTCCGCCGCCTCTCGACCTCCTGGGGCGACCAGATGACCGCGGTGCTCGGCAACGCCATCCTGGTGTTCCTCGAGTCGTCGCGAGGCGGCACCCTGGAGGACCTCCGGCGCTTCTTGGTCGACGCGAAGTTTCGGAGCGAGTTCCTCGAGAGCGTGGCCGACGATCACGC
>DATLFI010000077.1:0-21415 GCA_035524895.1 Thermoanaerobaculia bacterium
CCGAGCCCAGGTTGTACTCGCGCACGTCCGCCGGCGTCACGTGCTGGATTTCGGCCTGGATCACCTGGCCGACCTTCTCCTCGAGCGTCATCCGCGCCAGCAGCTCCTCGACACGCCGCTCGAGCTCGGGATCGGTTGCCAGTGGCGACGAGACCACGGGCCAGCGATCCGGGTCGATCGTCGCGCTGCCGGTTGCTCCGGCAGCGGTGCCCTCCGAGCGGGCGCGACAGCCCATCCCGAGCACCAGCGGCAGGACCGAGATCAAGAGGATCGGGTGCGAGCGTGCTCCTCGCATGATCCAGCAGCTCCCACCCGACGGCGCGCTCAGAACAACAGCTTGAATCCGAGCTGGATCTGACGCGGATCGCGTACCCTGGTCGCCTGGCCGAAGTTGTTGGGGAACTCGGCCGAAATGATCTGGGTCGCTTCGGCGAGCGGAGCATCCAGGGTGACGCTCGTGGAGTTCAGCGAGGTTCCGACCGCGAGGAAGTTGTCGCGGTTGGTGACGTTGAAGACCTCGAAGCGGAGCTGGCCCCTCACCCTGTCGGTGATGCGGATGTTCTTGTACAGCGACAGGTCGACCTGGAAGAAGTCCGGCCCCTCGCAGTCACCGCGTCGCGCGTTGCCGATGGTGCCGAGCTGGAAGCCGTCGAGCGTGTAGGCCGCCGGGTTGATGACCTGCAGGTCGCCGCTGCCGCTGCACGACACGCCGGGCACCCGCAGGGGCCTCTGATTCTGGCCGAAGCCGGTGCCGGATGCGTTGTTGACGGTAGGGATGCTGCCGTTGAAGACGGTGAGCGCCTGGCCGGTCGAGTAGAACATGATGCCGCCGACCTGCCAGTCGCCCAGGAAGTGCTCCCAGAATCCGCCGCGACCTTCGAATGTCGCCAGCTGCAGGATCAGGCTGGCGTTGAACACGTGATCGCGGTGCAGGCCGGCGTAGCCCCAGTCGAGCTCCTGGTTGTCACGGTCGGTGATCTGGCCGGGGAAGGCGCCCGCGCCCGAGTCGGTGAGCGGGTCGTCGGCCTCGAAGTTGGCGCGGGTATACGACGCCTGGAACTGTGAGCCGCGCCCGAAGCGGGTGATGAACTGCGTCTGCAGCGAGTCGTACTCGGAGGTGCCGTTGCTCTCCCAGTACAGGATGCTGACGTCGCCGAACTGCGGGAAGGGCCGGAGCTGCGCCTGCGCGCCGTCGTTGCCCTCGAGCCGCACGTACTCGAGCCGATCGGGGATGCCGTTGCCGTTGGCGTCGCCGAACGGCACCTGGTTGATGTCCGAGCGGCGCAACAGGTGGCGCCCGCGGCTGCCGACGTAGCTGATCTCGATCGTGCTGCGGGCGCCCACGCGCTGCTCGTACGTCAAGTTGTACTGCATGGTGTAGGGCGTCTCGAGCTCGGGATCGATGCCGACCCTGGGGATGCCGCTGCTCAGCGCGAAGCATCCGCCGCAGGGCTCGGCGGCGTCGTCGAGCTTGCGGATACCGGCCTGCGAGAAGGCGAACGGCGGATTGCCGGCCAGCTCGAGCTGCAGGCCCACCCGCTCGCGCTGGTAGAACTGCCCGAAGCCGGCGCGCAGCACGCTATTGCCGGTGCCGCGGATGTCCCAGGCCATGCCGAGGCGCGGCGCGAAGTTGTCGGTGTCGTCGTCGACCAGCCCGCGACCGGGTCCGGTCACGCCGCCCAGGAAGCCCGCCTCGCCGCAGGGATCGGTGCCCGGTACCTGCGCCAGCCCGTTGCAGGGGTCGTTTCCGAGCGCGGGGTCGAAGCGCTCGGGCGCAAAGGCGGTGAGACGGTTGTCGTTGGCAAAGGGCCACTCGAAGCGCGAGTAGCGCACGCCCAGATCGAGGTTGACGCGCGGCGTCACCTGCCACGAGTCGGCGATGTAGAGCTCGTAGTCGTCCCAATGCAGCTCGGGCGCGGGCTGGAAGGAAACCTCGGCGAAGCCGTGGGTCATGTCGCGGATCAGGAAGTCGGCCAGGATGTTGCCGCTGTTAGCGCCCCAACCGTTAATCCCCGCTGCGCCCCAGAACTGCGGCGTCTCGAACGCCGAGGCGCCGCCGATCAGCTCGCTCTTCTCGTTCCACGAGTACGACCCGCCGGCCCGCAGCCAGTGCTTGCCGAACACCTGCTGGTAGTCGTCCTTGAGCACCACCAGGTCCTGCTCGTTGTTCCAGGGCGCGATGTGCCACAGCGCGCCGTAGCCCTGCGAGCCCCAGAACACCGGGTGGCTGCGGTCGGCGCCGCCGGTCTTGTTCGGGAACACGGTCGGGATCTGCGAGTTGATCTGCGAGTTGAGCTCCGGCCTGTGTCCGCCGCGCGTGATGTCGATCTCGTTGCCCGACTTGGTGAAGGTCAGCGTGTTGACCGAGTCGGTGCCGAAGGTCTGGTTGAGCTGGAGCACCAGCGAGTCGCCCGGCTGGTCCCACGTCGAATCGACCACCGGGAAGGGGTCGTCGCCCCAGAGGCCGTTGGCCGCGCCGGCATTCGGTGCGCCGTTCTGCCAGTCGTCCGCGGTGTAGCGGAACATCAGCCGCGCGCGCTCGGTGACGTTGTAGTCGAGCCTTAGGTTGACCTGGTTCCACTCGATCGGCGTCGTCACCGCCTCGACCCAGTTGTTGCAGCCACCACCGATCGGCGTGACGTTGGGCAGCGGATAGAGCTGGAGCATTGAGCGACCGGCATCGCTCAGCCGGTCCGGCGGGATGACGTTGCCGGGGAACGGCGAGCCGGTGAGCGGGTCGACCGGGATCGGCGGCGAGCAACCGGGGATGCGCGGCCCGCTGAAGTCGCCGTTGCGCTCGGCCTGCGTGGGCACGAACCCGGTCCGCACGACACCGCGCTCCTCGTCGTTCATCTCACCGGACAGGAAGAAGTGCAGCTTGTCGCGGAGGATCGGCCCGCCGAGGGTGAAGCCGACGTCGTCGCGCGACAGCGGCTCCTTGTCCTGGTTGGTCTGCTCGAGGAAGAAGTTCTTCTCGTTCCAGGAGTCGTCGCGACGGAAGTAGAACACGCTGCCACGCAGCTCGTTGGTGCCGCCGCGGGTCACCAGGTTGACCTGCGCGCCGCCGGCGCCGCCGAACTCGGCGGAGTAGCTGTTGCGGTGGATCTTGAACTCTTCGATGGCGTCGATCGACGGGTAGACCAGGATGGTGCGGTTGGAGCCGACGTCGTTGTTGTTGGCGCCGTCGATGGTCCACTGGTTGCCCGTCACCGAGCCGCCGCTGACCGACATGTCGACGCCCGCGAGCAGGCCCTTGTTGGTGGTGTTGAAACCCTCGGGAGTGCTCACGCCCGGCATGAGCTGGGTGAGCTGCACGAAGTTGCGGCCGTTGAGCGGCAGCTCGCGGATCTGCTCTCCGGTGATCAGTCCGACAACCTCGCCGCCCTGGGTCGCGATGTCCAGCGGCGCCGACGTGACAGTGATGACGTCGGCGACCTGGCCGAGCTCGAGGCGGAAGTTCACCTCGCGTGCGTCCGCGACGTTGAGGGTGATGCCGGTGACCTCGCCGGTGCGGAAGCCGTCGAGCTCGGCGCGCACGGTGTAGGTCCCCAGCGGCACGTCGGCGAGGGTGTAGCGACCGAGCGCGTTGGTGGGCGTCGACCGACTGAAGCCGGTCTCGGTCTGGAGCGCCGTGACCATTGCGCCGGGCGTGGGTTGCCCGTTGGCGTCCAAGACTTCGCCGCGAAGGCTGGCCGTGTTCCGCTGCGCGACGAGCGGCGCTGCGAGCATCAGGAGTGCGACCACGAGGAGCGAGCGCAGGCTCATAGAACCACCTCCGTGTACGTTGCCTAAAACGATTTAGCGGATAGGGGACCACATCTGCCCTGCGCTTGTCAAGACTCCGCGAAGGGAGCGGCCTCTGGCGCGGCCCTCGGCGCGCCGGTGTGAGACACTAGGCGCGTGGCGCCAGAGAGACCGAGCTCGAGGCGGCCCCGCGGAGTGTCCACCACCGCGCCCCGACCGGTGACGCTCAAGACCGTCGCGCAGCACGTCGGCTTGTCGCCGGCGACGGTTTCGTTGGTGCTCAACGAGTCGCCGGTCGCCGATTCGATCCCCCTCGAGACCAAGGAGCGGGTGATCGCCGCGGCGCGCGAGCTCGACTACCGGCCCAACTACCTCGCCCGCTCGCTGCGCAGCCAGCGCAGCTTCTCGGTGGGGGTGCTGGTTCCCGAGATCAGCGAGGGCTATGCGGCCGGCGTGATGGGGGGCATCGAAGAGCACCTGCTCCAAGAGGGCTACTTCTACCTGGTCGGCAGCCACCGTTTCAAGTCGGACCTGCTCGACGAGTACCTGCAGCTCCTGCGGGACCGGTTGGTCGAGGGCTACGTGCTGGTCAACACGCCGATCGAGCGTTCCCCGGGGCTCCCGGCTGTCGCGGTCTCGGGTCGCCGCAGCATCGAGGGTGTGACCAACGTGGTCATCGACCACGATTGCGCCGCGCGGCTCGCGCTCCAGCACCTCGCCGAGCTAGGCCACGAGCGGATCGCCTTCTTCAAGGGGCATCCGGGCAGTCTCGACACCGAGGACCGCTGGCAGGCGATCGAGCGCGCGGCGGAGGCGCTCTCGATCACGATCAGGCCCGAGCTCACCTTGCAGTTGAGCAGCAAGCTCGACGAGTTGGCCTTCACGCCCGAGGACGGCTACCAGGAGGGCTACGTCTACGGACAGCGGCTGCTCGCGACCGGCGAGGAGCTCACGACGCTGTTCGCGTTCAACGACGTTTCTGCGATCGGTGCGATGCGCGCGTTCCTCGATGCCGGGTTGCGCATCCCGGAGGACGTCTCGGTGGTGGGCTTCGACGACATCCAGAGCGCGGCCTTCCAGAACCCGAGCCTGACCACGGTGCGCCAGCCGCTGCGCGAGATGGGCACGATCGCCGCGCGCCTGCTGCTCGACCGGCTCTCGGGTGGCACCTGCCCGGAGACGGTGATGGTGGCGCCAGAGCTGGTGGTCCGCGGTTCGACCGGACCGAGCCCCGCTGGCCAACGGGCTCGGCCGAAGCGTCGCGTGGCGCGCTGAGCTGGAAGCGGGCATACGAGGGTGCGGGGTGCAGCAGCGCCGGTAGAGCTCCCGCTCTTTGCGAGCTTCCTGCTCGCGGGTGTGCTCACGGTCTTGCTCGGGCCGCTGATCTCGGAGCTGTTGGCGCGAGAGATCGTCACCGAGGCGCAGGCCGCTCTCCTGTTCCCGGCACAGTTCGCGTTCAGCTCGTTGGGCTCGGTGCTCTCGACCCTGCACCTGCGGCGCAGCCTCCAGGCCGGCTACCTGGCCTGCGCCGTCGGGCTAGGGGTGCTGTCCCTGATGTCGTGGCCGCTTCTGGTCGTGGGCACGGCACTGCTGGGTCTCGGGCTCGGTCTGGTGATTCCTGCCACCAACCTGCTGGTGGCACAGCAGCACCCGGAGCGTCGAGCCGCCGCGCTCGCGCGACTGAATTTGTTGTGGAGCCTTGGCGCGGTGGGGTGTCCGCTGCTCTTTGTCGCTGTTCCGCGCGGCCTGCCGCTGCCCGCGTTGGTGGGGGTACTGTCGCTGTCGGCGCTCGGAGCGGGCGTCGTCATCCTGTTGGCGTTGCGCAGCCAGGTGCCGGTGGCGGCACCGTCTGGCGGCCCGTTGGACGACGCAGCATTGCGGCTGACGAAGTGGCTGGCGCTGGGCGCCATGCTGTTCCTGTACGTCGGTGCCGAGAGCGCCATCGGTGGCTGGCTGGTGACGCTCTCCGACCGTGTCGGCGGCGAGAAGTCCCTGGCGTCGTTGCTGATCGGTTCCGGCTTCTGGGCGGCGCTGCTGGTCGGACGTGCGGTGACGCCCCTGTTGCTGCGACGGCTGTCCGAGCCCGAGCTGTTCCGGGTCGCACTCGCGCTCGCCGCGGCGGGGACGCTCGCGGTGCTGCTCGCGGGCTCACGAACCGGTGTCGCCGCCGGTGCCATCGCCGCCGGGCTCGGGCTGGCGCCGATCTTCCCGCTCACGGTGTCGCGGATCGCCACCGAGACCCAGGGCGGCTCGCGCCGCGCCGGCTGGGTGTTCATCGGCTCGGGCCTGGGTGGCGCGTCGTTGCCGTGGCTCACGGCGCGGGTTGGCGGCATGGTGGAGGAGCTGCGGCACGGTCTCGTGGTGCCGATCGCCGCCCTGGCCCTGCTCGCCCTACTGGCGCGGGCAAGAAGGACTTAGACTCGAAGGACCATGAGCTACCCAGCTCGACCCGTCTGGCTCTCGCTGCCCCTGCTACTGCTGCTCGCTGTCGCGGCGGGATCGGCACTCGGCCAGGCTCGCGACCAGCGCGACCAGCGCGACCAGCCGGTCGGGTCCCTCACCGAGCTGGTCGAGGTCCAACTCGTCAACGTCGAGGTGTGGGTCAGCCGCGGCAACGAGCCAGTCGAGGGGCTCACCGCCGACGACTTCGTGGTGCGCGAGGACGGCAAGCCGGTCGAGGTCACCCACTTCGCCGAGGTGCGAGGCCCGCAGTTCCCGGTCCTCGCCCGCGACGCGGGTCGGAGCTCGCGCGCCGCGGAAGTCGTGCGCGACGAGCCCGGCAGCGCGGCCTCGGCGTCGCCGTCGCATCTCGTGATCTACCTCGACGAGCTGCACCTGAGCCCGGCCTCGCGGAAGCGACCGATCGAGGACCTGCGCGCGCTGGTGCGCTCGGGAGCGATCGAGACCGAGCGCGTGCTGATCCTCAACCAGGGCCGGGACCTCTACACCGCGGCGGCGTTCGGCTCCACCGCCAAGGAGCTGGATCGCGCGCTCGAGCGCCTGCAGTCGTCGCCGGGGCTGGGCACCAGCTCGGCCAGCGACAAGCGGCTCGCGCTCCAGCGGCTGCAGCAGATGTGGCAGGAGGCGCAGGAGAACGCGCGCGGCGGCGCGCCCTGCGACCTGTACGTGCGGCGCGCCGTGCCCGAGGTCGAGCAGATCTCGCGGGAGCATGCGCGCCGGGTCTCGCTGACGCTCGATCATCTCGCCGGCGCGGTGCGCTACCTGGCCGCTCTCGACGGCGTCAAGACGCTGCTCTACCTGAGCGACTCGCTCGAGACGAAGCCGGCTTCCGACCTGCTGCGCTTCGTCGAGGGCGTCTGCCCATTGGTGGATCGCAACGAACGTTGGGGCACGGTCACCGAGGACGTCGGCGCGCAGCTCCACGAGCTGACGCGACACGCCAACGCCAACCGCGTCACCGTCCACGCGCTGCAGACCACCGGCCAGCAGGCCGGCTTCCTCGGCATGGCGGAGCAGACCGCGTTCGACGTGCGCGGCGGCGGACCGTTCGAGCTCGCGCACCGCACGACCGAGCGCGACGGGCTGGCGATGCTGGCCGAGGAAACGGGAGGTCGCGCGATCTTCAACCGGGCGCGCTTCGGGCCCGAGCTGGAGACGATCGCGCGCGAGATGTCGTCGTACTACAGCCTGGCCTACCAGCCGGCGCACGGCGGAGACGGTCTGTTGCATCGCATCGACGTCGACGTGCGCGGTGGCCGATACGAGGTGCGCTATCGCCGCGGCTACCGCGACAAGGATGCCGACCAGCGCCTGACCGAGAAGCTCGAGGGCGCCGTCTACCTCGGGCTGGTCGACAACCCGCTCGGTGTTCGCCTGGCGGCGGGCACCGTCGGCTCCGCCGCCCGGGACCGTCACTCGGTGCCGCTGCACGTGCTGGTGCCCTCGGAGCGCCTCGCCTTCCTGCCCCACGAGGGCGGCCCGCGCGCCCGGCTGACGCTGGTCGTCTCGGTGCGTCACCAAGACCAACGTGGGCTGGAGACGTTGCGCCGCACCGTCGACATCGCCGCCGGCTCGACACCGGCGGACACGGTCGCGATCTCGGCGGCGCTCGAGCTCGCGCCAGGCGTGAGCATCGTCGGAGTCGCGGTGCGCGACGAGGCGACGCGCGAGGCGTCGTTCGTGGCGACCACGCTGGAGCTGCCAGCCGTCAGCGGCGACGGACCACCTGGCGGAGCGATCTGAGGCATGCTCGCGACGGCGCTCGTGCTGCTGTGGACGATCGCGCTAGCACCGCCGGCGCGCGCGACCGAGGAGCCCGACGCGATCCGGGCATTGGCACACGCGCTCGAGCAGGCAGTGGCGCGCGCCGACGCCGCGCTCGCCGAGCAGGAGCCGCAGGTCGCGGAGAGCGCGCTGCGCGACGCGCTGCTCGAGGGGTGGCTGCTCTTGGGCGAGCTCGGGGCGACCGAGGGGCGCCTGGAAGCGGCGCGCGCGGCCTTCGAGCGGGCGGGTCGCGCCACCTTCGTCGACGACCGCGCGGTGCGGGCGATGGCCCGTCACGAGCTTCGCGAGGGTCGAGCCGGCGAGGCCGTGGGGCGGCTGCGCCGGCACCTGTCGCGCCGGCCCGGCGACGTCGAAGGGCGTCTGCTGCTGGCGCGCGCGCTGATCGTCGAGGGCGAGCCCGAGGAGGCGCTGCAGGAGCTGGAGGAGTCGCTTGCGGCCTCACCCGGCGAGCTCGAGGTCCTGTTCTCGCTCGCCACGGGCTACCTGCAGGTCGGCCGCGTTGCCGACGCCGAGCGGCTGTTCGAGCGACTGGCCCGCGAGCGGCCGGCGCCGCAGACCTGGGTGCTGATCGGTCGCACCTGGCGTGACTTCGGCGAGACCGAGCGCGCCCGCGCCGCGCTCGGCAAGGCGCTGCAGCTCGACCCCGCGACGCGTCGGGCGCGCTACTACCTGGGGACGGTCGAGCTCACCAGCGAAGGCCGGTCCCATCTCGATGCGGCGATCGCTCACTTCCGCGAGGAGCTGCGGGTGTCGCCGGACGATCCGGTGACGAGCCTCTACCTCGGCATGTCGCTGGTCGAGCAGCGCAGCTTCCTGGAGGCGGAAGCACCGCTGCGCGCCGCGCTCGACGCGCCGGTCTCCGCGCTCGAAGCGCACCACCACCTCGGCCGCGCGCTGCTCGGGCTCGATCGCCCCGCCGAGGCGGTCACGGCGCTGGAGCGGGCGCTCCAGTTGCTCGCGGCGAAGCCGGCCGCCGCGACCGAGGTCCAGCGCCACCGCTCGCGCCAGCTCTCGAGCGCGCACTACCAGCTCGCGCTGGCGCTGCGCCGGCTGGGCGACGAGGCGCGGGCGGCGACCCACTTCGCCGAGGCGGAGCGCTTCTCCAACCAGCTCACGCGCGACGTCCGGGAAGACCTCGGCGCCTATCTGCGCGAGTCCGCGGAGCAGGACGAGCCGACGTCGATGCTGCCGCTCGCCGACGCCTCGCCGGTCGCGGCGCTGCCGGCCGAGGCCCGCCAGCGCCTCTCGGCGCGCGTGCGCGCGCAGCTCGCGCTCGCGCACCTGAACCTGGGCGTGCTCCACGCCCGGGCCGAGCGCTTCGCGCAGGCGATCGAGCCGCTCGAGCTCGCGGTCGAGCTGGACGCGGCGCTGCCGCGCGCCCACTACAGCCTCGGCGTCGCGCTGTTCAACGCCCACCGTTTCGAGCCCGCGGCCGCGGCGCTCGAGGTGGCGCTCGAGCGCCAGCCCGACGACGAGAGCGCGCGGCGCATGCTGGCGCTGGCGTCGCTCAACGCCGAGCGCTACGGCCGCGCCGCCGAGCTTCTGGCGCGGGACCCGCGCCGCGCGGCCGACCCGTCGTTGCAGTACGCGTACGGGCTCGCGCTCGCGCGCGGGGAGCGCGCCGAGGAAGCGGAGGCGGTGTTCGAGACGTTGCTGCGCGATCACGCGCAGTGGCCCGAGCTCCACGTCGTGCTCGGTCAGGCGCTCGCCGAGCAGGGCGACTACGACGCCGCGATCGCATCGCTCGAGCGGGCGCTCGCCGCGCGGCCCGGCGTCGCCGAGGCGCACGCCACTCTGGCTTCGATCCATCTGCGTCGCGGCCGGCTCGAGGAAGCCGAGGCGTCGTTGCGGGCCGAGCTCGCGGCGCACCCGCGCGACCTGCGCGCCCGGTACCAGCTCGCGACCGTGCTCGAGCTCCAGGATCGCGTCGTCGAGGCCGAGGCCGAGGTGCGCGAGGTGCTCGCGAGGCGTCCCGGTCACGGCGAGGCGCGGTATCTCCTGGGCAAGCTGCTGCTTCGCCGCGACGACCTCGACGGCGCGGTCGGCCAGCTCGAGGTCGCGGCCGAGCTGCTGCCCGACGACCCGAGCGTGCACAACCAGCTCGGCCTGGCCTACCAGAAGCTCGGCCGGGTGGACGAGGCGCGCGAGCAGTTCGCTCGCTTCCGCGAGCTCAAGCGGGAGCAGCCATGAGGCCCGCGTCGCGACGACCCGCCGTCGGTGGCGTCGACCGCCGTTGGTGCCGATGCGCGGTGGCGCTGTGGGTCGCGACGATGTGCGCCGGTGCGCCGGCGCTCGGCCAGTCGGCCGCCGAGCACCGACGCCTCGCCACCCAGCACCTGCGCGAGGGCCGCGACGCACAGGCCGAGCCGCACCTGCGCGCGCTGGTCGAGGACGCGGGTTCGGTCGCGGCGCGGCTGCAGCTCGCGCGGCTCCACGCCCGGCGCGGCGAGCCGGCGGCAGGCCTCGACGTGTTGGTTGCCGCGATCCCCGAGGCGCCCAGCTCGGAGGAGCTGCTGATCACTTTCGCCGAGCTGGCGCTCGCGGCGCGCGCCCCCGAGCGGGCGGTGCTCGCGCTCGAGCCGTTGGCGCGCATGAGCCCGTCGGTGGCGCGCTATCCCTACCTGATCGGCGTGGCGCGCATGCAGCTCGGCGATCTAGCGGGCGCGGTCGAGGCGCTGGAGCGCGCCGCCCGGCTCGAGCCGGAGCACGCGCTGACCCACGTCGCGCTGGGCCTCTTGTACAACCGCGAGAAGCGCTACGAGCTGGCACGCGAGGCGCTCGAGCGCGCGTTGCGGCTGCAGCCCGGCGATCTCGACGCGCTGGCGGCGCTCGCCGAGTCTGCCGAGGGGCTCGACCAGCTCGAGCTCGCCGAGCGGCACGCGACGCTCGTGCTGGCGCAACGCCCGGAGCACAGCACCGCCAACCTGGTGCTCGGCATGGTGCGCATGAAGCAGGGGCGTTTCGAGGAGGCACGCGACGCTCTCGTGCGCGCGGTCGCCGCGGAGCCGGACTCGCCCAAGGGGCACTACCAGCTCGGTCTCGCCTACGCCCGCCTGGGCGACGCCGACGCCTCGCGGCGTCACCTCGACGCCTACCGCGAGGCCACCGCCGCGATCGAGCGGCGCGCCCAGGCGCGCGTAGGCACCAGCCTCGCCGGCGCGGCGGAGGAGCCGCAGTGAGCGTTCGCCGCCGTGGGACGACCGCGTCGACCGTCGTGCTCGGCGCGGCCCTCGCCGCCTCCTCGCTCGTGCTCCCGGGTCAGCCGGGCGCGAGCCGTGCCCAGGATCCGCCGCCTGCTCTGCGCGTCTTCCGCGACGTCACGGCCGAGTGGGGGATCGACTTCGTGCGGCACTCGGCGCCCGAGAAGAAGTTCATCGTCGAGTCGATGTCGGGGGGCGTCGCGCTGCTCGACTTCGACAACGACGACCGCCTCGACATCTACTTCGTGAGCTCGCTGACCGTCGCCACCCGCAACCAACCGGAGACCGCGCGTTCCGCGCTCTACCGCAACCTGGGCGGCGGCCGCTTCGAGGAGGTAGCCGTTGCGGCGGGGGTGGCGCATCCCGGGTGGGGCATGGGCGTGTGTGTGGCCGACGTCGACGGCGATGGCTGGCAGGACCTCTACGTGACCGCGATCGGAAGCAACCGGCTCTACCTCAATCGCCGCGACGGCACCTTCGAGGATGTTGCCGAGGCGGCGGGTGTCGCCGCCGGCGGTTGGTCCGCTGGATGCGGCTTCGCGGACTACGACCGCGACGGAGACCTCGACCTGTTCGTCAGCCGCTACGTCGCGATCGACCTAGATCACCTGCCCGAGTTCGGTTCGACGCGCACCTGCCAGTACCGCGGCATCGCGGTGCAGTGCGGCCCGCGTGGGCTGCCCGGCCTGTCCGACCTGCTGTTCCGCAACGAGGGCAACGATCCCGCGACCGGCGTGCCGCGCTTCGTCGAGGTCTCCAAGCAAGTCGGGGTGCTCGATCCCGAGGGCCACTTCGGGCTGGGCATCGCGTGGGTCGACTTCGACGGCGACGGCTGGCTCGACCTGTTCGTCGCCAACGACTCGGGGCCCAACTTCCTGTTCGTCAACCAGCGCGACGGCACCTTCTCCGAGGAGGCGTTCCCGATGGGCGTCGCGGTGAGCGAGGACGGCGGCGAGCAGGGCGGCATGGGTGTGGCGATCGGCGACTACGACCGCCGCGGCCGACCGCACGTCCTGGTCACCAACTTCGCCGAGGAGTACAACGCGCTCTACCACAACCAGGGCGCGTATTTCTCGGACGTCTCGTTCCGCTCCAAGACCGCGCCCGCGTCTCTTCCTTACGTCGGCTGGGGCACCGCGTTCTTCGACTACGACAATGATGGCTGGCTCGATCTGATCGTCGCCAACGGCCACGTCTACCCGCAGCTCGACCACGCCAACCTCGGCGCTTCCGCGCCCTACCGCCAGCGACGATTGCTCTATCGGAACCTGCGCGACGGCACCTTCGAGGAGATCGGCACGACCCAGGGCGAGGCGCTGAACGAGCTGCGCGTCAGCCGCGGCCTCGCGGTCGGCGACCTCGACGGCGACGGGCGCCTCGACGTGGTGATCAACGATCTCGACGGCGCGCCGCAGGTCTTGCGCAACGAGATCCCCGAGTCCGGCCACTGGCTGCTGGTCGACCTCGAAGGCCGCTCGCCGAACACATCAGGCATCGGCGCCATGGTCACCGTGCGCGTCGGCGACGAGACCCAGCGCTCCTGGGTGCGCAGCGGCACCAGCTACCTCTCGCAGGACGACCTGCGCCAGCACTTCGGCGTCGGCGCCGCCAAGACCGTCGACAGCGTCGAGGTGCTCTGGCCGGACGGCTCGGTCTCGAAGCTCGAGAACGTCGCGGTCGACCAGCGCGTTGTGGTCGCGCAGGCGAAGGCGGTGCCGTAGCGGGCGATTCTTGCAAAATAGAAAGAGACTTCTATAATGCAAGGAGGATGCTAGAACGGGCTCTGCTCCCGACTCTCCGCGCGCGGCTTGCCGAGAGTCCTGCCGTCGCGCTGATCGGGCCCCGCCAGGCGGGCAAGACCACCCTCGCTCGGTCGCTCGGCGGTCGTTACTACGACCTCGAACAGGAAGGCGAGCGGCTGCGTCTCGACCTCGAGTGGCCGGACATCGAGCGCTCGAAGGGACTGGCGATCCTCGACGAGGCGCAGGCGGCTCCGGAGGTGTTCCCGCGGCTGCGCGGCGCGATCGACGCGGCTCGGCGACGGCACGGGCGTTTCCTGCTCCTCGGGTCGGTCTCGCCCTCGCTGATGACCGAGGTCTCGCAGTCGCTCGCTGGCCGCCTGTCGCTGCTCGAGATCACGCCGCTGCTGTTGCCGGAGCTCGAGACTGCTGCTTCGAGACGGCGGACATGGCTCGTCGGCGGATTCCCCGACGGCGGGATCCTGAGCCCTCGTGCCTTCCCGCGCTGGCAGGACGACTACCTGCAGCTCCTGATCCAGCGGGATCTCCCGGCCTGGGGTTTGCCGGCGCGCCCGCAGACCACGGCACGTTTCGTGCGGATGCTGGCCGCGACGCATGGCCAGACGTGGAATGCCTCCAGCCTCGGCAAGAGCCTGGGTCTCAGCTACCACACGGTCAATGGCTACCTCGACTACCTGGAGGGTGCCTTCCTGGTACGCCGCCTGCAGCCATACCACGCCAACCTGCGCAAGCGTCTGGTCAAGAGCCCGAAGGTGTTTTGGCGCGACTCTGGCTTGCTCCACAGCATGCTCGGAGTCGCAGACCAACTCTCACTCCTCGCTCAGCCCTGGGTGGGGGCAAGCTGGGAAGGTTTCGTCATCGAGCAAGTACTGGGACTGCTGACGGCCCTCGGTCGGCGGCACCGCGCCTTCCACCTGCGCACCAGCGATGGCCATGAGATCGACCTGGTTCTCGAAGTCGAGAGCGAGCGTTGGGCGATCGAGGCAAAGCTCACCACCTCCCCCAGCCCTCGTGACCTCGCCCGCCTCGATGCCGTCGCGGACCTGATCGGTGCACAGCGCCGATTCCTCGTCTCGCAAACGCGCGAAGTGGCCGGCAACGAGCGGAGGGGGTCGTACGATCTGGAGTCGTTCCTCGACTTCGTGGCCGGGGAGTCCTGAGGACGATTTGCTTCGCCCGGACATGCGGCCTCGCGGAGGCTAGACGACGTCCGCCGCCGTGCTCAGACGGGCGTCAACTGTGAGGAAAGCGAGCCCCTCGAGCTCTCGGCGAGCCAGCGCGAAAGTCGCGAGGTGCAATGCGTCGAGACTTCGAATGGCCGACCTGGGCGCGACGAGCTCGGCCCGCTCGCAGACCTCCCGGGTCAACTCCCAGATCTCGCAGCGGCGCCACAAGTCCTGAACGCTTCGCTCTGCGTCCACCACGACGGCCTCGGGATGCTCGCCCAAGAGGCGGACTCGCAGGAAGACGCGCGCCGTTTCGACGAGGGAGAGTCGGGAGGTGACGAGAACGTCGGCCTCGGCGATCCGACGTTCGACGGCAGGCGAGAGGCCGCTCTCGAGAACGGGGCGGAGGATGGCCGAGCTGTCGAGGTAGACGGCCGAGGCGGGGGCCGCCACCGCCGATTCTTCGTCGGTCTCGGCGGTGGTCACCTAGCGGTCCTCCCGGACCTCATCCAGCAGCCGCGCGGCGGTGTCGCTGGACAAGCCGAGAGCGGGCGGTCGCCAGGACCACCCCCGCTTTGCCATCTCGGCGCGGGTCAGTTGGCCCGCGCCGGCCAAGCGGTCCAGTCTGGCGTGGATGGTGCCTGCCTCGGGCAGCGGATGCCGTACAGGACCCAGCTCGGCCACGACCTCGTCGCGGTCGCTGACCAGGATGAGCTCACCCCCGCGGGCCAGGCGGACATACTCGGACAGCCGTGCCTTGAGTTGCTTGATCCCCACCGCGCGCATGGGCGCATGGTAGTCACGGGTGGTCACCAGGTCAACCGCTGCGCCTCAGCGCCTGCCACTCGCCCGCCGCGGCCGTGCCGCCACTCGCGCCTCGAGCGCGCTGCGACTAGCCGTGAGGCCGGCGAGGGAGAACTCGGCGATGTGGTCGGCGAGGCGCTCGAGATCGGCGCGGTCGTAGCGGCGGTCGGTCATCGCGCGCTCGATGATCGGTCGCGACTGCTTGTAGAACACGCACTGGCCGATGACGCTGGCGCAGTGGTCGACGACGGTGGTCTCGTCGGCCTGGGGTCCGAGCAGGTCGGCGACGATGCCGCGCAGCAGCTCGAAGTGCGGGCGCACGCAGTCGCGCACGAAGGTGTCGAGCGCGGCAGTCGGACTGGCCAGCTCGTGGATCAACAGCCGGCCCTGCCAGGCCGGTTGCCGCTCGTCGAAGACGTGCTCGAGGAAGACCCGGACGTAGCTGCGTAGGCGATCCTCCGGTGTTCTGCCGGCGGCCACCGCGGAGGCGACGTAGGTCGCCATCGAGGCGGGGTGGGCGCACTGCATCACCGCCGCGTAGAGGCTTTCCTTGCTGCCGAAGTGGTAGCTCACGGCGCCGAGTCCCTGCCCCGCGCGCGCGCAGATGTCGCGGACCGTGGCGTGGCGGAAGCCGTGCTCGGCGAACACCTCGCCGGCCGCCGACAGCAGGCGTTCGCGGCTCTTCTCGGAGTCGGCTGGGCTACCCAATTCTCGTCCTCACTGCGTCCATGAAAGGCCCCCTTCAGACCGGCTGCAGCCCTCCGTGCTCCACGCCTGTCGCCTCCTCGGCGCTCTCCTCGGTCCGCCGGCCGCGGCGCCGCAGGTCGTCGAGCACGAGGTACCCGCACGGCACCAACAGCAGCGCGATCACGGTCACGAACAGCACGCCGAACGCGAGGCTGATCGCCATGGGGACCAGGAAGCGCGCCTGCATCGAGCGCTCGAGGATGATCGGTGCCAACCCGAAGAACGTGGTGAGGGAGGTCAGGACCACCGGGCGCACGCGCCGCAGCGAGCCGGCGACGACCGCCTCGGGCACCGGCATGCCGTCGCGGCGGTTGCCGTTGATCGCTGCGATCAGCACCAGCGAGTCGTTGACCACCACGCCCGAGAGCGCGACGATCCCGAACAGGCTCATGAAGCTCAGCGAGTAGCCGAGCAGTAGGTGGCCGAGGATGGCGCCGATCACTCCGAACGGGATCGCAGCGAGCACGATCAGGGGCTGTGCATAGCTGCGGAAGGCGACCGCCATCAACCCGTACATCGCAAGCAGGGCGAGCGACATGCCCCTCCCGAGAGAGCTCGTCGCCTCCGCCTGTGCTTCCTGCTCGCCCGCCAGGTCGTAGGTCAGACCGGGGAAGTCGGCCATCAGCGCCGGCAGCACCTCGCGCTCGAGGCTGCCGATCACCCGGTTGGGAGTGGTCGCCGTCTCGTCGACGTCTGCGCTCACGATGACCGTGCGACGGCCGTCGATCCGCTCGATGCTGGTATAGGAGCGGCCGATGTCGACGGTAGCCGCCTGTGCGAGCGGTACCTCGCCGCCCGCGGGGGTCCGCACCAACAGGTTCTCGATGTGGAAGAGCGACTGCCGCTCGGACTCCGGCCGGCGCACGTAGACCCGCAGCTCGTCACGACCGCGCTGTTGCCGCTTTGCCTCGGCGCCGAAGAATGCGCTGCGCACCTGGGAGGCGAGGCCAGCCTCGTCGAGGCCGAGCGCCTTGGCCGCGGGCAGCAGCTTCAGGTCGAGCTGCGGCTTGCCGACCTGGAACCCGTCGTCGATGTCGAAGATGCCATCGTAGGTGCCGAGGCGCTCGGCGAGCACGGTGGCCGCGCGCTCCAGGGTCGCGATATCGCGATGCGACAGCTCGAGCGCGACCGGCGCGCCGGCCGACGGGCCGGTGTTGAACGAGAAAGCCAGCCGGTCGACGCCCGGGATCTCGCCGGTCGCCTGCCGCCACCGCCGGGTGAGCTCGGAACCGGGGACGTCGCGCTGGTCGCTCGGCGAGAGCGCCACCTGCACCAGGGCCAGGTGACCGCCGCCGCCGGGGCCGCCGAACACCCCGGCCCTGTCGGGCGGTTCCGAGACACCGATCTGGGAGTAGATGCCCTCGAGCAGCGGCGGCCTGCCGTCGTCGGGGTCGCGCTCGCTCTCGGCGTGCGCGATGACCTCGCGCATTGCCCCGACCACGCGCTGCATCGCCGCGCGGGTCTGGTCCACCGACGCGCCGAACGGCAGCTCGATGGCGGCGTAGATCTCGTCACCCTCGATGCGCGGGAAGAAGTAGAACTTCAGGTGGTTGCCGGCGACCAGCCCGACGGTGACCACGAGCAGGCCGGCGGCGATCGAGATCGTCAGGTAGCGACGAGCCACCGTGCCGCGCACGAAGCGCTGGAACGGACCATCGATCCACCGTTCCATACGGTCGGAGAACGCCTGCTGCCGGTCGAAGACCCACTGCAGGACGCGCCAGGTGCGCGCCTCCTGGTCCGACTTCACGTGGGCGAGGTGGGCGGGGAGGATGACCAGCGACTCGATCAGCGAGATCACCAGGATCGGGATGACGATGAGCGGGATCTGTATGAAGAACTTGCCGGTGATGCCCGGCACGAACAGCAGCGGGGCGAAAGCGAAGATGGTGGTGGTCACCGCAAAGACCACCGGCGCCAGCACCTCGCGCGTGCCGTCGATGGCGGCGCGCAGCGGCGACTTGCCGAGCATCCGGTGGTGGAAAACCGCTTCGCCGACCACGATCGCGTCGTCGACCACGATGCCCAGCACCAGGATGAACGCGAACAGCGACACCATGTTGATCGACACGTCGAGCCACGGCATCACCAGGAACGCGCCCAGGAACGAGATCGGGATTCCGAGCGCGACCCAGAAGGCGAGCCGCGGCTGCAGGAAGAGACCGAGCACCAGGAGCACCAGGAAGGCGCCGAGACGGCCGTTCTTCAGCAGCAGGCTGACGCGCTCGTCGTAGATCTTCGACTGGTCGTCGAGCACCGCGACGCCCAGGCTCGGCGGCAGTGTCCCGCGCCGCGTGTCCACCAGCTCGCGCACGGCCGCCGCGACATGGGACGGAGTCTCGTCGCCGACCCGGAACACGCGCAGCCGCACCGCCGGCTCGCCGTCGTAGTAAGCCTCGTCGTCGGTGTCGCGGTAGCCGTCGATCACCCGCGCCACGTCACCGAGCAGCACGCGGCTGCCGTCCGGCCGGCTGACCACCGCGATGCCCTCGAACTCCTCGCCGAAGTCGCGGCGCTCCGTGGTGCGTACCAGCACCTCGCCGCCGCTGGTCTTCACCGATCCTCCTGGCAGGTCGATCGAGGCCGCACTGACCGCGTTGGCGACCTGCTGGAGGGTGAGCCCATAGCGGCGCAGGTTCTCCTGCGGCACCTCGATGGAGATCTCGGGCGGCGGCACGCCGTCGACCTCGACCAGAGTCACCCGCGGATCCAGCAACAGCTCGGAGCGCAGGTCCTCGGCGAGCGCGTCGAGTGTCTTGCGCGGCACCTCGCCGTGGATCACCAGGTAGACCACCTGGGTGCGGTTGGTCAGCAGCGACACGATCGGGCGCTCCGCGTCCTGCGGGAACGACGTGATGCGATCGACCGCCGACTTGACGTCGTTGAGCACGCGGTCGTCGTCGGCGCTGGTCATGAGCTCGGCGGTGACCACGCCCTGCCCCTCGACCGCGATCGAGCGCACCTGCTTGATGCCGTCGAGACCGCGCACCTCCTCCTCGACCGAGAGCAGCACCCCCTCCTCGATCTCCTCGGGGCTGGCTCCCGGGTAGGCGACCGTGACGGTCACCATGTCGAGCTCGATCTCCGGGAACACCTCCTGTGTGAGGGTGCCGACGAACATCAGCCCGCCGACCAGGAGGAAGATCATCAACAGGTTGGCGGCCACCGCGTTGGACGCCATCCAGGCGAGCGGGCCGCGCGGGCGCGGTTCCAGCTCGCTCACGGCTGATCCTCGCTGGGCTCCAGCGCGATGCTCGTGCCGACCTCGCCGCCGCTTCCGGCGCGCGCTTCTCTGCGCAGGCGCATGCCTGGCACCGGCGTCGCGAGCGCGCTGGTGATCACGGCGTCGCTCTCTTCGAGCCCGCCGGCGACCAGCACGGAGTCCTCGCGACGCCACGCGATCTCGATCTCCCGTACCTCGAGGCTGCCGTCCTTCTCGATCCAAAGCGTGTCGCCCTCGCGCAGCCACGAGCGCGGCACCTCGAGCAGTTGCTCCTCCCGGTTGCCGGCGATCACCACCTCCACCCAGCTCTGCAGCAGCAGCGGCAGGCTCTGGGTGGACTCGCCGGCCAGGCCGCGACCCCCCGGCTCGGCGAGCCCGAACGGATCGGGCACCTCGATCAGCACGCGCGCCATGCGTCCTGCGGGGTCGAGGTCACCGAGCAGCCGCTCGACGCGGCCGACTCGCTCCACGTGCTGCCCGCTCGAGGCGAGGCGCACCCTCACCGGGCTGCCGGTGCGCGCGTTGAAGCCGGGCACGTCGACGTAGGTGAGGCGGTCGGTCTCGACGGCCGCGCGCACCCAGAAGGCATCGGTGCCCACGAGCTGCACCGTCTGGCTCTGCGGGCCGACGGTCTGACCAGGGTCCACCGACTCGGCGAGCACCAGCGCGTGGAAGGGCGCGCGCACCTTGGTGCGCTCGAGGTCGAGCTCGGTCTGCGCCAGCCGCGCCTGCGCGCTGTCGAGCGCGGCCTGGGCCTGGCGGAGCTGCGGCTCGCGCAGCGCCAACGACGGATCCTGCTCGGCGCCCTCGACATCGGAGCGGAACAGCTCCCACTCCCGCTCGGCGACGCGCCGCCGCCCCTGCTCGAGCTCGATGCGCGCCTGCGCCTCGGACACCGCGGCGCGCGCGGTGTCGACCGCCAGCTCGTAGTCGGCGGGGTCGATCTGGTAGAGCAGGTCGCCCGCGCGGAACAGCCCGCCCGGAGCGAGGCGCGGGTGCACCTGCACCACCTTGCCGCTCACCTGGGGCTGCACCACGATCTCGCTCGCCGGCAGCACCGTGCCCTGCGCGACCACGTCGAGGCGATGCAGCAACTGCTTCGCGTGGTCGACTGCGACCAGTACGCCGGGGTCCGCGGGAGCGGAGCGCTCGGTATCCGGGCGGATCGCCACGAGCACTCCTGCCACCACCACCGCGCCGGCCAGCACGGCCACCGGCGCGAGCACCTGGAAGAGCTTCGGTCTCATCGTTCGTTCCTCGCGGGGACCTGCAATGCGGCGCCCGTTGCCACGGGCAGCCCGAGCGCTCGACAGAGCTGCACTCGGTTGGCGAACTGCTGCCGGTACGCCGCCACCCGCTGGCGCTCGAGCTGCTGTTCCGACAACAGCGCCGTCAGCACGTCGAGGTACGGGTTCGCGCCCTCGCGGTAGCCGTCGCGCACCAGCTCGAGCACACGATCGGCGTCGACGAGCTGGCGGTCGAGGCTCTCGAGGAACGCCCCCTGGCTGGCACCGCCGACCAGCGCCGCGCGCACCTCCTGCAGGCTCGCGAGCAGCGTCTGGCCGTAGACCCACAGCGCCTCCTCGGCGCGCGCGTCGGCGCCCTCGATGCGCGCCGCGCGCGCCCCGCCCTCGAACACCGTCTCCGAGAGCCGCGCCGCGACCTGCCACAGCACGTCGTCGAGCACGTCGCCGAGGCTGGTCGCGAAGGAGAAGAGACTCCCCGAGAGGCTGAGGCTTGGCAGCCAGTCCTTGGCCTGCGCCGCGAGCCTGCGGTCGGCCGCCTCGAGGCGCAGCCGCGCGCCGCGCAGGTCGGGCCGGCCCTCGACCAGCTCGAGCGGCAGCCCAGGGTCGGGCGGCGACGGGATCGGCGGCAGCTCGCGGCCCTCCGGCGGCGCCACCGCGTCGGGCGCTTCGCCCAACAGCACGCCGAGCTGGCCGAGCAGTGTTCGTTCGCGACCGCCCGCGAGCTCCAGCTCGCCGCGCAGCGCTTCGAGCTGCTGCTGCTGTCTCCCGATGTCGGCGCCGCCGCCCTGGCCCTGGCCAAAGCGCAGTCGCGTCAACTCGACGAACTTCCCGGATGTCGAGAGCTGCTCCTCGAGCAGGTCGATCAGCCGCCGCTCGGAGAGCAGCGCCGACCAGGTCTCCGCGAGCTGAGCCGACAGCGACACCTGCATCGTGCGCAGCGATTCCGCGCTCGCCAACGCGTCGAGCGCCGCCGCCGCCTTGCGGTCGCGCAGCTTGCCCCAGATGTCGACCTCGTAGCTCGCGGCGACGGAAGGCTGGTAGAAGGTCACGCTGTCGTCCGCATCAGCGCCGTCGCCTCCGCCTGGGAACGGCTGGCCGCCGCCTCCGCCAAGACCGCCGCCGAAGAGCGCGCGCGACGACGACGAGCGCGACCCCTGCAGCGACGCGTCGACGCGCGGCCACAGTGGCGCGCCCACCTCGCCCGCCGCCGCCTGCGCCTGCCGCAGCCGCGCCGCCGCCGCGCGCAGGTCGAGGTTGTCGGCGATCAGCCGGTCCGCCA